>JABGYE010000295.1:0-16305 GCA_018675395.1 Akkermansiaceae bacterium | reverse complement strand
GAGCCAATAAGCAATTCCTGGCAAAGCTGCCCGGCTTTTCTACGTTAGGACCATAAAGATCCTTAACGTGCTTAGGCTCTTTTGAAATATCCATGAGGTCAGGCACTTCTGCCTGCATACGAAAAGCCATTTCATACTGAGCAATTCTTGCCTGAGTCTCCGGATCATTAAATTTCTTGTGCGTTTTAGAATTCAACTCCTGTAATCCAGTCAACATCTCACGGCGCATTTCACGGTCGATTCCAGGTGGGTTATTCAAGTAAAGTACAGGCTCACCAGAAGATCGGAGCTTTACCCCTTGATGTTTTGATGGGAGAAAACCACTTCCCCAGAGACGGTCATACAATGCTTGGAGTTGACCCCTGCCCCTGGAAATCATCACAACGTAAGAAGGCATATTCTCATTTTCGCTACCCAATCCATAACTTAACCATGCCCCCATACTTGGTTTTCCCGGCGCTTGGACGCCTGTATTAATGAATGTAATTGCGGGATCATGATTAATGGCTTCGGTATTAATCGACCTAATAATGGTAATATCATCAACGATACTCGCAGTATGAGGGAGCAGATCCTTATTGACCCATGTTCCGTGCTTTCCGAACCTCTCAAACTCAAACATAGGAGCAACGCAAGGGAAGGACTTTTGTCCACTGGTCATGCCCGTGATCCGCTGCCCCTGACGCACAGAGTCCGGTAATTCTTTACCATGAATCTCACGAAGTGCGGGCTTATAATCAAAAGTATCAATGTGAGAAGGGCCACCAGGAAAGAAAAGGTATATGGCTCTTTTTGCTTTTGGGGCAAAGTTTGGAAAGCCGGGCAGACCTGAAGCTGCACCAGCAGTCCCAATTATTTTAGGGTTCCAAAGGCTACTTAAAGCAGCAGCACCCATGCCGTGACCAGTACTCAAAAGGAAATTACGTCGACCGTGATAATTCATCATAGTTGGTTATTTAAATTAAAATATTCTGTTACCATTCATCCCCTAGTCAGAGCCTCATCCATATTAAGTATGATCTGAGCGATGACTGTCCATGCTGCATGCTTTACCATATCCACTGATTCATTGCGTGCTGACTCTCCAACAGAAAGGAATTTTTTCGCCTTTTCTTTATCAGCAGTAAAGGCAGAAACTTGCCCATCCAAAACACGTTTTAAAACTTTAAATTCCGCATCCGTCGCTTCACGTGATAAAGCCAATTTAAATCCATGATTTATTCTAGACCTTTCATCTGCATCCCCTTCTGACATTATTCTCTCAGCAAATGCTCTAGCAGATTCCACAAATTGTGGATCATTTAATACCACCAATGCCTGCAGGGGCGTGTTGGTAATTGGCCTCTGGATCATACATTTCTCCCGAGTAGGAGCATCAAAAATTAACATGTTAGGCATAGGCGCTGAACGTTTCCAATACGTATACATTGATCGTCTATAGAGCTTTTCTCCTGAGTCCCTCTTGTAGCGGAGACCTCCGTTCAGTGAAACCTCATTCCAGATATTAGCTGGCTGATAAGGCTTAACACTCGGTCCTCCCACCGATTCGACTAAAAGGTTAGAAACTGATAGAGCCGCATCACGTATGAATTCGCCTTGAAGCCTGAACCTAGGTGAACGTGCCAAAAACAGATTCTGAGGATCTTTACGATAAGAGTCTGGCACGATACGAGACGTCTGCCGATAAGTGGCGGAGGTAACTATTTGACGAATAGTTCTCTTAACGTCCCAGCCATTTTCCACAAAATCATTCGCTAACCAGTCCAGAAGTTTAGGATGCGTCGGGGGTGATCCCTGATTACCAAAATCGCCGGAAGTCTTCACTATTCCCCTACCAAAGAAAAGAGCCCAATAGCGATTCACTGCGACTCTTGCGGTAAGAGGATGAGAAGGATCAGTCATCCACTTAGCAAGACCCAACCTATTCTTCGGAGCCTTGTCATCAAGGTCAGGTAAAACAGAAGGAACTCCCGGATTAATCACGGCGTCATCTCCTTCCTTAATTGGTTGATCATACTGACCACGGTTAAGGATATATGTTAACCGAGTCTTACCTTCTGGATTATCTTGCATAATCATTGAAGTGACTTTGCTGTTAACAGGAATCGCAGCCTTCTTTTTTAACAGCGCTTCTTTGATCTTGGCCAAATCCTTATACTTAGGGTCATGGTTATTAAGATAAAAATTCAATAGGGCCAGCTTTTGCTCCTTGTTCCTCTCCTTCTTAGACATTGCAAGAATGCTTTTGATAGGATCACCTCCAAGGCGCTTTACCTCATCTCCAGAAAGGGCTCTATTGTAAATGCGTAACTCATCAACTTCCCCGTTAAAGTTGGCACCCTTGGAACGACTTCCTACCTTAAAGGGTGTATTAGTTGCAATAGAATCCTTAAGAGAATCCTGCTCAACCTTATTCCCAGTTAACTGCCCATCAATATATATCTTAACTCCGGAAGACTTTGATGAACCATCATAAGTGACAGCCACGTGCTGCCACTTATTCTCTGCAAGGGGTTTGTCAGAAACAACCTTAATCGCGTTGTTCGGCCAATTACTAATGATGTGAGTTCCTACTGCACGGTTTTGTACCCATAGGTCATATCCACGGAATGATTTACCCTCGTCCATCCGGGCCAGCACGGAACCATTTCCATTAGCCGGCAACTTCAGCCAAGAAGCAAAGGTGAATCCCGATTCACGTTTCCTCTCTGGCCAATTATCAAATGCAAAAGAAGACTTACCATCAAACTTCAAACCGCTACCACCTCCTCGCTCAGCCTTAATTAATTTACCTGAGAGCTTGCCGACACCACCACCTATCTGAGCATTAATAATGTTCCCTTCAATTTCGTCGAGCGGAAAAAAATGACTCAGCCCTGCCGGCTCAGACACCGCCTCACCTGCACCTTTTTCCGCCTCTCTTAACCACTTCACATATTCTGGAATCGATGACCTTTTGTATAATTCAAGCTTGTTATCTTCTAAAATAATTCTCTTCTCTAACTCTGCTAACCTCTGTACCTGCTTACTATCAGGGACTGTGACTGTAGGAGATTGATTGCCGTTTCTTGTCTGCATTCCTGGATCCGTCGTATTATTAAAATAAGCAAACATTTGATAATATTCTTTCTGTGTAATCGGATCATACTTGTGATCATGGCACTGACTACATTCCATAGTTAAACCCATCCAGACATTTGATGTGGTCTGAACACGATCCACCACATATTCTACACGAAGTTCTTCTGATATAGCACCGCCCTCATCAGAAGTCGCATGATTACGATTAAAGCCAGATGCCACTTTCTGGTCCACTGTCGCATTAGGTATGAGGTCACCAGCTAACTGTTCAATGGTGAACTGTTTAAATGACATGTTAGAGTTATATGCATTAATGACCCAATCGCGCCAGGGCCACATGTAGCGAGGACCATCAGCATGCATTACTGATGAGTCACCATATCTGGCCGCATCCATCCAGGCCAGCGCCATCCTTTCCCCGTAGGACTCAGATCCCAGCAACCGATCAACTAGGTTTTCATATGCCTCAGGAGAATCATCGGCTAAAAATGCATCTACCTCAGAAATAGTAGGTGGCAAACCGGTCAGATCAAACGTGGCCCTTCTTATCAGCATGGATTTCTCGGCTTCAGGCATTGGCTTGAGCTCTTCTCTCAGGAGTCTAGACTGAATAAAAGTATCTATCGGATTTCGAGAAATTAATCCTGGCTCACTTTTAGGAGGATCTGACTTATTAATCCTCTGAAAGGCCCAATGATCCTCATAAGTTCCCCCAGACTTTATCCATTCATCGATCAGTGACTTCTCTTCATCGCTCAGCTCTTTCTTGGATTCGGGTGGAGGCATCATCTCATCGGAATCTTTCGAATGAATACGAAATAGAATCTCACTCTCATTCAAGTTTTCCGGATCAATTGCCTTGACCCCATCATTGTCATTAATTGCACCTTCCCTAGTATCAAGTCTCAAGCCCGCTTCACGGTGATTCTTATCGGGCCCATGACATTGAAAACATTTACTGGAAAGTATCGGTCGAATGTCCTTATTAAATTCAACAGCACCCATTGAAGGGCTTGCCGAAACTAATGCCCATATAAGAATCAATATATTAAATGATTTAGCCATAGCGGTTAATAGTTACTACCCTTATTAGGCAAATCTGACAATGATCTAATCTATCTAGACCTCAAGCACTAAGCCAAAAAAGAAGCTCAAAGGGACCAGTTAAAATTAATCTGTAACTATTTTTAGCCTAAAAAATTGCTCTTTACTGTCATTTAAAGGAATCGCCGAACGAAAGGTTCTATTAACACTCCCATCAGCACTTTCAAAATCACCCACTAATGGAATCAAATACTCTTCACCGCTCTTCCAATCCTTAAGATCGTTTGAAATCTGAACTGTAAAAGAGACCCCCTTAAGACCTTTCCACCGACTATAGGAAAACGCATAATATTGAAGACCTTCTATTTCCACTAAATTTAAATCAGAAAAGCGGGATTGATCTGACTGGTCTAGGGGAGAGGAACCAAGCGCGTACTCAACAAAATTGTTTAGCCCATCAAGGTCAGGATCAGCATCAGCATCAGAAAAATTTTCATCTTTAATTTGTTGATCATTGAAAATTAGAATCTGCCATTCAGAAAAAGTATAGGCCTTGTCATTCCCTACAGGAGCCCCATGCAATGATCTTGAAGCTGTCCAACTCTCAGCTAAGGCATGGTCTGGATTCGTTTCAGGGGCCATAAGCACTAATGAATAACCGGTCCCATCAGCTCCTTCGGGCCAGGGCAACTTATCATTGTAGGTGAAAGATCTTACCAATGAATTCGTCGAGTCCCTGAGCTCAATTAATTCTCCATCATTGTTTAGGTTTCCCTTAAACTCTCCAATAATACTGGAAGGATCAGCGTCAGGATATCGCATCATGAACGCAGACCAATCTTCGACTAAAACGGCGCTCTGCCCAGGGCCCAATCCAATGACAGATGAATCGGCAAAATCAAAATTGATTCCTTTCGTGAATTTCAAACCCGATAAATGGATAGGGGAATCAGAAATGTTTTTAATTTCAATAAACTCAAAATCTGTTCTGGAATAAATACCTCCAGGGTCCTCATCAATGCTCGGAGCCAATGGCCTATAATGCAATTCACTTATCACAAGGTTAGTCGGACCTGCAGGTTCCCCTATCGTGTAAGTAGCTTCATTCAATGGAGACCAATTTCCTCCATTGAGTGCACGGGCACGTACCATAGCACTCTTCTCAATTCGGAACTGAGAAGGGTCACTAGGACGTGTGGCAGAAAACTCAAGATCAAAACTAATATCAGAACTCGTCCTCGCCACCTGATGAACCTCAACTGCAATAGTATTTTCACCTTCTAAAAGCAATTCAGGAGAGACTCCTTCCTTCAAATGGAAAATGGACTCCTCTGATCCGCCCGCCGCATCTTTTGCAAGTGTATCAAAAACAATTTCGCCCTCAGGCATAGCTGATCGCCATATTTCCTTTCCATTTAAATAAACGACGGCCCCGTCATCCCTCCTTAGACCAAGGTCAATACTCATTATCTCCGAAGCTTCATCAACTTGAAAAGTTCGGCGAAAATACGTCGTCACATGCTTATCACTACCAACAGAACCATAACTAAGCAACGTCCCCTCAGCTCCACTTGCACCATCACCATAACCGAGCTCGGCCCTACCCTCTTCCCAAGACGAATCATCAAATTCCGGTAACTGCCAAAGCGTGCCCTGATTTGATCCGTCGTCCAAGTACTTCCAAACCGACTCTCTGGGTATCAGTTCATCAGTCACTGTCGCGCCATTAATAAAAATGGCATTTGGGCTAATTGCTCCACCAGGCAACCTCGGATCACTGCCATCGGTTGTAACATAAACATCACCTTCGTTTGCTACAATTATCGGGGAGTAGCCAGACCATACTGATCCCCCGCGCTGGTCAAATTCCGGAGCCTCTAGTGGGTACCAGCCCCTTGCACGGAACTGATTGAGGAGAATTTCTGTCCTCCTCGGCCAATAAACATTTTGCATATAATCCCACTCATCTCTCCACTCGCCGTCACGGTCCCATGGGAGCCTTCGCGCACTGGACGGCTGCCAACGTGCCGTTTCCGGAACCAACGCATCAAAAATTTCATTCATCCGATAATCGTGAGCGGCTCTGGGACCGTTCGGACTTAGCACCCCTCCATTGAAACAGTGCTTATAGACCCGATCACTAAAGAAAACCTTAAAATCCTTATCCCTCATCAGTGAGGAAAAAATACCGTCCGGAGCACTTACTCCAAGATTGTTGGCATCAACATCATGAAGCATCACGTCACAGTCCCAGGAATAAAACCTCCAACCTCCTCGGCCTGGATACTTAGGGCCAGCCGCCATCCAGTTATGAGTTGTAGTCCAGTCCCAGTCATTGCCGCAATAATAATATAGTAGCTGATTGTCAGCTAAGCTACTCCAGTTAATCCATTCGCGGGACTCTTCTCCTCCCGCCGATGCGGCAGATTTGACCTTACTCCAAGTACTTGACCAGCTATCTCCTTCTCCATGATCACTGCCAGTCCTCCCTGAATTTGTGTAATGATAGTCCTCAGGATCTCCACCGAAATACTTATCCATATAACTATGCATGGGCCGTTCATGAATATGATAAAGGCCATGATAAGACCCGTTCAAATAGCAATGAACATAGCGACCATGTATTGAGGGATGCCCCATGAGCATTTCCATATCATTCACCCAACGGTTACGAACGTACTGAGCATCACCCTGACGCTTTCGGCCTGGAGGATTACCAGGATTTGCCATCCAATAAAAATTATCATGTGAGCCGCTCCGCAACTGAAGCACATCAAAGACCTCACTTGTCTTTTCAGTATAAGGGTGATTTGCAAATACTGGGTAACGTAATTTTGACGCTCCGTATTTACTCCGAAAGTAACAGCGGAAATTATTTTTCGGAGAACCTACACTGGCTCCACCAACAATTTTCATCCCGCAATCGATTCCGAACCCAGGTTCGCTTCCGTCAAGACTAATCAACTCAAGAGAACCTTCTCCTTCTGAAGACCCCATGCCACTCGGCTTAATGATTGAAATGGCTGGCAGTGATAATAATCCATCATCTATTAATGGGCCATATTTCTGATCATTCTTTATGGAGGAAACGAACCGAGACTGACCAACTACTCCGTTAGAATTAGGAGATCCTGTTCCCTTAATCCAAATATAAGTGTGAGTTGAAACTGGTGAAATTACGGCAGAAGGATGTGTAGAAAAAGCTCTGACGGTACGAACGCCCCGAGTCCCTGAACTAGTAGAAGGGCTGACACTGATCGGCCCGGCATAGACTGCACTCGAATTATTGGGCTTTGAGCCATTGGTCGTGTACCGAATGACCGAGTCAGGAATTGCAGAACTTAACTCAAGCTCAAATGCGCTATCATAATAACCTCTTTGATGACTGAATGTGACCTTATTTGAAACCTGAGTGGCAATGTTACCATTCTTTGCTTGTGGGCTTGATTCCTTAAGAAAGCCAACCGCATTAGCCTCAGCATTATAACCATAAGAAACGTCCACTCCTTGTTCTGGAAAATCTATCTGATCCACTATGGTCTTCCCATCAGGCTTAACCAGCATCAATGACTCTCCAGAGCTAGCAATCTCAAAATTGAGGTGCAGAGGACGCCTGTTAGGCCCCCTCTCCTTGCCCGAAGCAAAGAGGATAAGAAATCCATTCGGAGCAATATTTACGTCAGGGAATGTCCACTTAGTCAATTGATCCAAATCATCTGTTAAGTGCCATCCTTCAAGGTTAACGGTCCCACTCTGCTCATTATACATTTCAATCCAATCAGAAGCATCACCATCATCGTCGTCCAGAGAACTCCCATTACTCGCCATTAATTCATTAATACGAATCGAAGGTTCAGTGACTTTTAGACTGAAGTTCTTTTCAAGATACAGACCCGTTGAATCAGTGACTCGAACACGAATGCTAAGATCGGTCTTTCCGGTCGGTATCTGTCTGGCTAGCCTCAGACTATCACCATCAATTGAGAATATTTTATTATCCTCGTCCCCGAGACCCTCAACGAATGAATAAAAATGAGAATCAAATGTATTTGGATCATTGACGGACATTTGACCCACAAGGCCTTGAATAACGATACCTGAACTTACTGAATTAGCCGTGATATCCATCACAGTAGGAGCCAAAGGCTCCGCCAGAGTGAAGGTAATTATCTGATCTATAAAACGTGACGGCTCATCCGCATCGGTCGAACGGACTCTTACAGAAAATTCGGAAGAATGCTCGTGTGCGCTGAAGTTATAAGTACTAGAACGAATTATACTAATATCATCCACTTCAAACTTTTCGTTATCTTTATCTCCTTGGCCTGGCACAAGAGAATAGAGGTGATTGGAGTTCCTTTTTAGATCAACGGTACTAAGAGTTCCTATCGGTACACTCTGCTCAGCAAAAAACTCTGAACTTGATATCCCTACAGACTCGGGCGTTTCCGGTACTGTAATCTCAGTAATCGTAAAGGCTTGTAATATAGGGTTATTGTCCGATCCCTTTGATGCTTGCCCTCCAAAATGCTTAACCATCTCAACATTGAGAACATCATCACCTTCGGCGAGAACAAAAGGAGCAATGTAGGCGAACCCGTTCCTTGGAGTCCATGTCCCTTCACCCTCTGAACTGAAATCATCCACGACCAGTTCGTCTTCAATGGCAATGTCCCAGCGTCGGTCCCGGTCCGCACCTTCATTAAATAGCATCTGTAACTCATACTCGATTCCTGGGTTCAGTTCCGATACCGAGATTTGAACTGCACTCGGAGCCGCTGACCAGCGAATATCCCGCATGATCTCTTCAAGATTATCAACTGATTCTCTATCAGCGCCAGTATATTCAGGCCTCACTGCCCAATCATTAATTGAGTGAGTCGCTGTCACCGTAACATTTGGAGGGGCGGACTTATCTGTTAAAAACGTGACCCCATTCACTTCGCGATCACTGTCACCGTAAGCGTCAATCGCAACTATGACTCTATCGGGATCAAGATTAAGATCATCAGGACCGAAAAAGGGGCGAATCTCACCAACATTAACAATGGTCTCAGCAATCACAGGCACGACATTTAATCCAATGAAAAAGTTCATTAAAATAAATGCCTTAAGTACAATCCGGATCATCGACCCAATCATATTTTGGAAGATTAAACTCATTTTAAATCAATAATCTTAAAGCCATACTAATTCTCAACGACCTTCAATAACTCGTTAGGATCAACATCATTAATCGTTTGCTCCTTTCCAGAAGGCCAATGCACTGTAACGCTGTCGACCCTCTTTTCATCTCCAAGACCAAAATACATTGGAATTAGGCTATGCGAAAGATATCCTGAAACACCGTCATTGACTTGCACGTAAGTTTTTGATCCAGCCGTCACTTTGACTGTCGCACCCAGACCATCACGATTAGAAGCTCCATCGCCTTTACCTATCAGTTGAATCTGGAGCCTACTAACTTCTTTCTTCTCTGACAAATTACTCCGCAAGACCATCGGCCCGTCATGAAACTCGTTCGTGATAATGTCCAAATCGCCATCATTATCAATATCAATAATTGCAGAGCTTCGAGTACCTAATGAGCCCCACACTTCGACCGGTTCAGTTAAGTTATATTCTTTGACTAAAGAATGCTCTTTATCTTCCCCGGATGGATTCAAGGTAAACCAAGGCTTTGCCGTTCTGCCTTGCCGTCTCGGCTCAACTCCTAGAATAAATTCAGCATCCGCAAAACGCTCACCGGACTCATTAAGCAAAACGCTATTCACACCATAACGAAAAGGAAAGTTCATGCTCGAAGCTATGAATACATCAATGAATCCGTCCGCATTCAAATCACCTGAACTCAGACCCCACGGCCAGTAATTCTCAGCACCAACACGATCGGAAACTTCCTCATACTTTCCATTGCCCAAGGACCGGAAAAAAGCATTACCATAAATACTCATGCCCCTGCTCTTAAGAATACTCTCCTCCCACTTCATATCACTTTTTAATTTCTCACGGTTAGGACCAACCTCTTCACTCATGTCCGAATGCATATCGGTAATGTAAAGATCCTGATTCCCGTCATTATCAAAATCAAAGATCTGGATACCCATCGCTCCCCACGGAGTCTTAGGAAAAACATCCCTACTCACTTGCTTGAAAGATCTCCCTTCTTCGTTCCGGTAAAGCTGATCATGTCCCTGCATTGAAAGAACATAAAGATCGACCCATCCGTCATTGTCGAAATCCAATGGGGCCGCATCGCCGGTCCAACTCTGATCCAATAGACCCGTCTCCTTGGAAACATCCACAAAAACATTATCGCCCTCATTACGATACAGTTTACTTAACTCATTACGTTCTTCGGGCTTGAGATGTCCTTGAAAAGCGTCCTGTAATCCAATGCAGTAACCTCCCTTGCCTCTCTCATCACTCGTATAGACACCAACATTACAGAGAAAAAGGTCCAGGAGACCATCCTTATCGTAGTCAAAAAATACAGCGCCTGATGAATGACCTATATAATCAAGTCCTGAATGGTTAGTTCGATCAGTGAATATTCCTTTGCCATCGTTCTCAAAGAAATAATTACCTCCCCTGACAGTAGTAGCTAACAGGTCAGGGTCCCCGTCATTGTCTACATCGCCAAAGGAGGCACTGACGCCTATCTTATCATCCAGAGCAATTGTCTTAGTGGTAATATCTTTGAACTTACCATCTCCCAGATTCTTCCATAATTCGTTAGATCCGATCTGAGTAGTAAAATACAAATCCAATAGTCCGTCACCATCAACATCAGCTACCGCAATTCCATTCCCATGATCATAGTGTACTGCTTTATGATATTTGCCTGCATCATCAACGATCCGGTTAGCGAAAGTGATGCCACTCTCCTCAATAGTGTCCTGAAATTGAAAGTCATGAAAGGCATTAACATTGTCAGCGGATGCAATTTGGAGCTCTTTCCGACTATCGAGCCAAGAAGGATTTATAATTCCTTCTGGATATGGGAATTTCTTATAAGTAATAGACCCTTCCCCAGACTCGGTCACCACCTGATCCTCCTTAAGTACCAGATCAAGGTCCCGCATCAAGTCAGCCCTACCCTTATCATCAAGCCCATCATAATAACCTCGAATCCTACCGATTTGATCTATTAAAACAAATCTAGAACTATGCAAGATCGGCATTTCCTGGTTCTTGGAATCCTCCGCCACGGCCAACTTGAAACCGTTAGCACTCAGATTCCAAAGATCCTCACGAGACCCAGTTAAGAACTTCCATCGGTTAGAATCTGCTGAATGAGTATCAGCATATTTCTGTAATACAGGAGCCGTATCATTTTCCGGATCCACCGTAAATGTTACGAGCCTAATATCTTCCCAGTCAGCCCCCTTTTTTAAACTGTCCTGAATCTGTGATTTCTCAATAGTCTGCATGGGGCAAGTGCCGACGCAGCGAGTGAATATAAAATCCCCAATCCAAACCTTACCCCGAAGATCTTTAAGGCCAAAAGCATTCCCCGATTGTTCAATGAGTTGGAATTCGGGCAATACCCCAAGCACAGGCACTGATCGCTTTTTTGATTCTTCTTTAGACTTTTTGGGATCACCAGAACAACCGATAAGAAAAAAAATAGGAGCTACAGAAATTAATACTCTTAGCATTTGATGGGACAAAAAACTCACTCCAATTCTTATACCACTCAATAAGAACAGTTTCCAGCTAAAGGAGCATTCATGAATGGTTGCTTTCTTCATATCATAATTCAGGTTTTGTGTTAATATTTCATTCATCTGATGCCCCTCGATGCGGTTTCTCCTTCTCATTTCACCAATTTTACTCAGTCTAGCAATCATTGGTTGCGGAGATCAGGACCATTCTACTGAAGAGGAAAAGACAGGGATAACTGAAAAACAAGACGGCAATGATATTCTCGCATCAAGTGATGCTGTGATCCCATTAGAGCCGATCGGCTTGGTCAGTGAGAGTCTGCACAAGGAACCTACAAAGGATCCTTGGAAAGGAGAAGTGTTCAATGAACTGGCTGATTCTCAGCTCAAGGAGCTGGGAGAAATTATAAAGGCCCCGAAAACCATTTCACAAGTCGATACATCCGGCCTAATCGCTAACAATTTTCAACCTACCCAATTAGCTCCAAAGAATCTGAAAACTATTTTCAATGATTCCTCATTCAAAGTCTTAAGAAATGACCAAGAAAAAGAATTATCAGAACATAAAAAATCTCTCAAGGAAGCTCTCACTGAATTAGTTGAACCGATATTGGAGGCAACAAAAATTAATGTGAAGTTTAAGACCTTTAACGTTTCAATTAATGAAGCAGGAAAATCCACGAGTGAATCCTATGTAGAGATTATCGGTCACACCCAAAAAGAGATCATTAGTCAGAAAGCACGTTGGAGTTGTGTATGGGACTGGGAATCAGCTTCAGATCCACCCAAAATTATATCAATCGAAGTAAATGAATTCGAACAAAGTATCGGCAAGATCGACAATAAAAACGCTTCCCTATTCAGTGACTGTACCGGTTCCGTTTTTAGTCAATGCAAAGACTTCAAGGATCAATTCCTTAGGGGCACGGATTACTGGGCATCCAGACTAGAAAACCGTTACGGAATAGGACTCTCTGGTTGGCACGGAATCACTATCGGAGATGTTAACGGAGACGGTATCGACGATATCTATGTCTGTGAACCAGGGAGTTTACCTAATCGGTTATTTATTAGCAAATCTGATGGACAGCTCATTGATGCGTCTTCCCTTTCCGGAACCGACTTCAGGTTGCAGACACAATCAGCACTGTTCCTTGACATGGACAATGACGGAGACCAAGACCTCGTCATCGCCACAACGCTCGGCATAATATTTATGGCCAATGACGGTAGAGCAAACTTCACAGTAAAAACTACTAAATTGATTCCGGAATCTGCCCCAATGTGCATCAGTGCCGCTGATTTTGACCTGGACGGAGACCTTGACCTTCATGTTGGTTGCTACTCCTTGCGACGCTCTTCGGTTCACGAGAACGGGAACCAAATGCTTGCTCGCCCAATCCCTTACCATGACGCCAATAACGGTGGCCGTAACGCCCTATTAAGAAATGATCTTAATTGGCAATTCAAAAACGTCACTGTGAGCATTGGAATGGACAGTAATAATCGACGATTCACTCTCGCCTCTTCGTGGGAAGACTACGACCAGGACGGGGACCCTGACCTTTATGTCGCCAACGATTATGGACGCAATAATCTCTACAGAAATGACAGGGACAGCTCAGGCAGAACAAAGTTCGTTGATGTCGCCGCAGAAGCTGGAGTCGAGGACATGTCAGCAGGCATGTCTGTTTCTTGGTCAGACGCTGACGGTGACGGTGATCAGGACTTGTATGTGAGTAACATGTGGTCCTCAGCTGGAAACCGCATCGCTTACCAACGTCAGTTTCAGAGAGACGCTGATCAGGAATCTATTTCAGGTTTCCGGCGGCACGCGCGCGGGAATTCTCTTTTCTTAAACTCCGGAAACGGCAAATTTAAAGATGTGAGTCTCGAAGCTGGAGTGACCATGGGAAGATGGGCATGGGGATCAAGGTTCGCGGACATAAATAATGATGGAATGCAGGACATTATCGTGGGGAATGGCTTCATCACACAATCCGGTGACACTGGTGACTTGTGAAGCTTTTACTGGCGTCAGGTCGTGGCGCAATCACCTCTCAAAGAAATTCCAAATTCAGAAATAGGAAGTTATCTTCAAAACTGGGACGCTCTCGGTTCCATGATAACTCGGGGCCGTTCTTTCAGTGGATACGAAAAGAACTGCTGTTTTCTAAATCTCGGCTCAGAGGCAATAGGATCCGGTCTTAAATTCGCAGACATTTCAGCCGCGAGTGGCCTGAATTTAATCGATGATACTAGGGCAATTATCGCAACTGACTGGGACCATGACGGAGACCTTGATCTCTGGTCAACGAATAGAGAAGGACCAAGGATCCGTTTCCTAAGAAATAATCTAAAAAAAGAACAAAGGTCAGGTTCAGTGAGTTTTTATCTGGAAGGAAAGACATGTAACCTTGACGCAATCGGCGCAAAGCTGACTCTCGTCATGGGATCAAGAAAAATGACACGTGTCCTGAGAGCCGGAGGAGGTTTCCTCAGTCAAGCCAGCAAGAGAATCCTCTTTGGAATGAAAAATAGTGATGCCAAGGAGGGAACTCTCGAAGTTTCATGGCCAGGAGGAACAAAAGAAATTTTTGAGGGAATTGTTCCAGGAACGGAGTACCGCATCGTGCAGGGGTCAGGGAAAGCCCTAAAAAAAACAATAAAAGAACGCAAAATCAATCTTCCAGAATCAAGACCTGAACCGCAAACCCAAACAGAAAAGGCCAGAATTATCCTAACCCAAAGAGTCAAGGCTCCAGTCATAGAATATGTTGATTTTAATGGAGAATTGAAACGATACGAACCAGAAAAGAATGGAAAATCACCTACTCTAATTAATCTCTGGGCGAGCTGGTGCGCACCATGCGTTGCAGAATTATCTGACTTCAAAAAACATTATAGCCAAATCCAATCCAGGGACTTGCAAATTATCGCACTAACGACCGAATTCATCACCGAAGACGGCTCAGAACCGGACCTAACAAAAGCCAAAGAACTGATAAGGAAAAATAACTATCCGTTCAATGTCGGCGTCACGGACGCGAAGAGCCTGAGGCTCCTTACTTTATTAAATAATCAATTATTTTCCCGGGAACGTCCATTGCCACTGCCTTCGAGTTTCCTTTTTGATAAGCATGGCCAACTCGCAATCATCTACAGAGGCCCTATCAGCACCGATCAATTAATAAAGGATATAAATTTATTAAGCGCTTCACCGAGGGCAGTCTCTGAATCCTCCTTTCCATTCAAAAGCAACGACGGGGCCGAACTCTTCAAGATTGGACCTCTAGACTTTGCTAAGGCCTACCAGGAAGGTGATTATTTTCAAGAGGCCCGGCTCGAAGCTCAAAAATTAACTAATAAAGCAATAGAAGGAAAAGATAATTCAAGCACAATCAACAAAGCCAAGGCTTGGATCTTCATTGCCGCCCTGGAACAGAGCCAAAGGAACTGGAAAGCATCATCCGAAGCGTATCAGAAAGCTATCGATCTACTACCAAACCAACCATTACTAAAAATTCAATCGGGTGTTGTTCTATGGATGACAGGGAACCATGGCGCTGCAAATTCGGCGTTTCAAGAAGTAGCAAAATCTGGATCCAATAACCCTTTAATATTGGATACTCTTGGTAAGGCTCACCAACAGATTGACAGAGAAAACGAAGCCATTGATTTCTTCAATGCCGCGATCGGCCTCAAACCCGAACATACTCCATACCAAATCAATCTCGCCATTGCTTATCAAAGAAATAAGAAGCCCTCAGAAGCAGTCAAAATTTATCGCGAAATTATTGCCAAAAATAATCTTGCTCTTAATGCCAAAAATAATCTTGCATGGATACTGGCAACAGATCCTGATGATGCGATAAGAGATGCAAAATCAGCTCTAAAATTATCCGAAGAAGTGAATCAGAAAACGGGTCACAAGAACTTTGCGACTCTGGACACACTAGCTGCTGCACAGGCAGAAAACGGTCAGTTTGCTGAAGCCGTTAAAACAATTAATAAAGCAATTAAAAGCGCACGAGCTGCAGGAAAGCTCCAAATCGTCGATAAACTCCTGCAAAAAGCAGTGATTTACAGCTCAAAAAATCCCTACAGAAGCAGCAATAAATGAGAGTTTTTCCTTTATTCTGCATAAAATATTATTAAGGACTTTGCTTTATTCGTACACGATTTAAAATTTGAAAAAGCGAAGTGGATTATAAAGATCTTAATCCTAGTAATCTGTCAGGAAATTATTTTCTCTACGATCACAAGAACCTAAACACAAATGAAAATGAAAAACTCCACGACCTTAACGATAATTTTTTCAATAGCAGTGCTAGTAGGCATTGCGATTCCGAGAGCTCATGCCCTAGAACTTCTTAGTTATTGGGATTTTAATGATCCTGGCGATTCCACTTCTGCGGCAGATGTGACGGGAAATTCTCCTGACCTTACTTTTAATGGAGGCGCTGCCTACACGGAAGATGGTGGAGGTCTTAGTGACTCGGCCGGCGATTAT
>JABGYE010000293.1:0-3300 GCA_018675395.1 Akkermansiaceae bacterium | reverse complement strand
GTAGTTCGGATTTCATTTTTGGAGCGAGGGTCAGTCTCTCAGCGCCTAGTGCACCTACTCTCTTAATCAATGAGGTATTGCCTTCAACGGGCGGGTCCGGATTTGTCGAATTTTATAATCCTACTAATGAAACAATAAATCTTGGTAGCTGGTACATTAGTGATCGTCCATCGAATTTGACCAAGCGTAGGATCCCAGGAAATCTTTCTATCGGACCTGGCCAATTGGCATCGGTCGGTTATGCAGAGTCTTCCCTAGGAGTTTCTTCAACAACAACTATTTATCTAACAAAGCCTGACGGTACGACTGTTGCAAATGCGGTCAGTACCCAGATGCCGCTCGACGGACGTTCTCTCGGGCGCAAGCCAGCGGGTGGAGGTTCGTGGTTCCTTTTTACGTCTCCGACCAGAGGAAAGGCAAATGAAAGCTCGAGCAGTCTTGGCAAGAATCTCAAAATTAATGAAATTCATTTTTCTGCAGAAGGTAATGTTGACTGGATAGAATTACACAATATGGGAAATGTTTCCGTATCGACGGACGGGCTGTGGATCACAAGTGCTGATGATTTTTCAGATAAGATTGAATTGGGCAAAGTGATTGCTGCCAAAAATTTTGCTAGCTGGAACACTGATTTCAATTTTTCTGGAAATACATTTAAGCTTTTTGTAATCGACTCCAGCAACAATGTGCTTGATGCTTGTTCAGTTGATCAAAAGAATGGAAGAGACTATGTAGCTGCGTACCCCGATGGTTCAGGTGATTTTTTCCTATCTGAATCAGGAACACGTGACAGCAATAATGATCCTGCACGCAATACCAGCATAGTGATCAACGAACTGATGGTGGAGCCTCCAAGCGGTGAACGAGACGGTGAGTTCATTGAGCTATACAATAAAAGTAATTCACCAGTGAACTTAAGCGCATGGGCATTTGAAAGTGGAGTGGACTATAATTTTCCCGGAGGAACGGTAGTCCCCGCAAAAGGATACATTGTCATTGCCGCTAACCCTTTTCTGACATCCTCCGCATTTCCCAACGCTACGGTTATTGGTCCTTATTCTGGGAACCTTGCAAATGGTGGTGAATTATTAAGGCTCACTGATGCCTGGGGAAATACCGCTGATCAGATCTATTATCATACAGGAGGCGATTGGCCTCGCCTTGCTGCTGGAGGAGGGAGTACCCTTGAACTTAGGCATCCTGACATGGATAATGCTGATCCATCTGCTTGGGCAGATTCGGATGAATCCAATAAATCGAGCTGGCAAAGCTTTACAATTAATGATCAGTACCAGCAACTGACTAGTCGTGGTTCATCGAGTGATTACGAGGAACTTCATGTTTTTGCAGTTGGGGATGCGCATTTGGCGTTAAGGGATGTCTCACTTACAAGGAACAACAGTAATTCAAATATTCTGCCAGGGGGAGGCGAGACTGTATCTCACAATGGTAACGGATCCGGTGGCTGGTTATGTCAGGGAACGCATTATGCTAGTGATAAGGTAGGTAATGAATTCCGTATTATTTCATCGGGTCATGGAGACAACAAAGCGAACCGGTGCGAAATTGATATTACGCAGGTCAGTAGAAATGATAATCTCACGTTCACCTGTCAGGCCCGTTGGATTTCAGGAAAGCCTACTCTAGTTGTAAATACTTGGGACCGCTCTTTTGGTGGCGTTCTTCATTTGCCATTACCAGAAAATCTGGGTAGCGCAGGAGCTGCTAATGGAAATTTAATTAATTCTCCAGCCCCGACTGTTTCCAAGCTCAAGCACAGCCCTGCCGTTCCGACATCTTCGGACCCAGTTATCATCACAGCCAAAGTCCAGTCAGCTGGCCCGCTCACTTCCGTGAACGTTCATCACCGCAGAGACTCGAGTGGAGGTAATGGGAGTTATCAGACAACATCGATGAATGATCAGGGTCTTAACGGAGATGAGGTTGCTGGTGACGGAACTTATTCAGTCTCTCTTACTCAGTATCAGAGTGATAATACAGTCGTTCAGTTCTATGTGAGGGCAGTGAGTAGCGGAAGAGCAACAATTTCACCGGGTCCGGCTCCTGAACTACCTGCTATGTGGGTCGTTGATAACAGTAACATCCCTAATGATCTCCGTGTTCAGAGATTTGTAATATCTGAGTATGACCGTAATTCACTAAGCACTAATACTGGAGGCGGATCCTCCAGAGATTATGATTTTCCCAGACTCTCTAATCAGTATTTCAATGCAACATTCATATCGAATGAGAGGCATATTATTTATAATTGTGAAGTAAGGAAGAGCGGAAGTCCATGGACTAGAGATGACGGAAACGGACTCTCAAAGGCAAAGTGGAAGACTCCAGGCGATAAACGGTTCAGGGGATATTCCAAACGTTCCATCGATTCAGATGCTGGTGGAGGAAGGGCCTATCATGGCCGAATCATACGTCATTGGTTGTATCTGTGCGGGCACCCGGCCAACGAACATGAGTTTGTGAGGACCATATTTAATGGAGGCTCTGCAAGCTTGCGCGAGGATCTTGAGCCAAATGCCAATGATTTCCTTAAAAGGAACTGGGAAGATGGCCAGAAAGGTGAGCTTTACAGGATCGATGACGAGTGGTGGTTCGATGATGGTTGGGGTCGTCAAAACCGTAACGCAGACTGGTCCTGGAAAGGAACCCATGAGCCGGAACGTTATCATGCAGAGTGGATCAAGAGGTCCCGTGAGACTGAGTATGATTACTCTTCTCTGACGACGTGGATGAATAAGGTGGGCACAAATTCATTTACTAGGGAAGAGATCGAAAGGATGGCGGACATTGATATGATGGCGGCGAATGCAGTCGTTCGTGGATGGTGTGATGATTGGGATACCCTCACAAGGAACCGTGGAAAGAACGGCTATTTCCTTCGTCGACACTCGGATGGAAAATGGATGCTCATTCAGTGGGACTCTGACCTGACCTTCGGTGACTCGGGCGCGTCCTTCTTCGGCAATTTGGCCGGTGTGCGTAATTTCTTTGACAAAGCATACGTGAAGCAGCGGGTGAATTATTATCTGGGTAAGATGATTAATGACTTTGCTGCAACGGGACCACGCATGCAAACCTGGTTCGATCTAGAGGAGGAAGCCTCAAGTTCTTATTCAAGCAACGAGGGAACTTATACGGGATGGCACAATAGTCGAGTCAGCCGGGCCAGGAGTGAAGTAGGAAGTGCTCTTAATACATCCTTTAACGTAACGACAGGTAATGGTAGCTCTACTTCAACGAGTGCTGAAACGATATCTTTATCTGGATCTAGTGGCTGGG
>JABGYE010000166.1:0-4429 GCA_018675395.1 Akkermansiaceae bacterium | reverse complement strand
CCGGGCAAAATACCTCAAGGATCAGAATCGGACGCATTGATAGCTGCGATTGATTTATTACCAACACTTTTGCATGCCTGTGGCATTGATCTTGGGGCCCTCAGAGGAGGGCAGGATTTGATTGATGGAATGAATCTTTGGAAATTTCTAACTGGTGAAGTTAACGGAGCAATGCCACGCAAGGATTTTCTTTACTGGCACGGGTCTAAAGGGTTTCAGGCAATACGGATGGGGGAATGGAAATTGTTTCTGAACCGTGGAGATGCGGGAATGAAAGGTAAGGGTCCGGCTCTCTTTAATTTGAAAGAGGATATTACGGAGAGTGAAGATCTCAGTAAAATGTTTCCGGATAAAGTTCGTTCAATGCACGAAACTGCCAAGAAGCGTTTAGCTTCCATTCAGGCTAATTCGATTCCTTTGGGCAATAGCCCAGCTGATAAATAGAACCTTATTGAGCGTCCGAGATTCTGACCCGATAGATGGCTTTTTTCTGCCCATCTTCTAGGCTCGTGTCTTCAAATTCCATGAGGGTTCCTTCAGAGATAAGTGCATCCTCTAGCTCGCCCCAATCACTAATTAAATCGTCCCAACGATCCACTGAGTAGAATACTCCCGGCTCTGAGCGCCATTCGAGAGTGAAGGTATTATCTTCTTGATTGTAATTGAATGTTGTAATTTCAAATGGTGAAGGGGCCCAAGTCGCGGCTTTCAGGAACAATGAAGGGTCAAGTAATCCTTCGGAATAGCGGACCTCATCAATTAGCATTTCGTAAGTTTGATTGTTGAACTTACCAAAAATCACAGAGGCGGCAGGGTGAGTGTAGCCATTCTCTTCAGTGTCAGCGAGTAACTTGGATTGCATGAACTCGTAATTGAGGTAGAAAGTAACTTCCTGGATTTCCTCATCGAAAGTCAGGGCCACGTGCTTCCATTCATCAATGTCATTAATCCCATCACCGTCCAGAGCCCAGTCAGTTTCATCATCGTAGCTTGTGACTAATCCGTCACCTGAGTCAGTGTCTACAAAGATTCGATTCTCTGGAGGAACGTTAGTTCCACCAGTGGGACCCACTACAAAGTTGGTGTTTTCATCAATGCCCTGTTCAACTTGATTGTCAGGCACGCCTCCTGCAGGTGTGTCCCACCTCGAGCGGAGTCGTCCATAAGATCCTTTCTTATTGTGGTCATAATCAATTTGCCACTGCAGATCATTCAGTTCACGGCGCTTCAGGAACTGATGGTATGCTGATGGTATGCTGATGGTTCGCCGATGAGTTTGAAAAACAATTCGACAGTGAACGATGTATTGAATTTTGGATCATCGCTTGCTCCTATCCTTGCGTTCGCATTCTTGGCATTGAACGAGAATTCGTTATCAAGATAAGTGTCAGTGGCGGGATCATTAATGAATGGAGCGGGTACATCAGATGAATAAATGGGAATTCCTGCGATTCTGGTAGCGGGAAGCAGTGAGGAAGCTTCATTTCTGATTAGGCTTATGGTCCCTTCATCTCGTGCGCCGGGGCCGTCCATTCTCCAGTGAGCGATCGTTGCGGGGTTAACTTCTTCTCCAGTAATTCTGAGGAAATTATTTGGTGATAAGATAGCGTGAGAGAAACGAATTTCATCTAGTAACAGTCCGTATTCCGTATTGACCAGCTTGCCAAAATCGATTGGTGCGTCGGGATGAGTGTATCCATTTTCCGCGCTATCAGATAGTGTCTTCTTCTGTGAAAGCGCATAGTCAAAAAAGAATGAAATTTCTCCAGAATCTTGATCGAATGTGACGGCTACATGGTGCCATCTATCATCGTCATTTATAGAATCTCCTTGTAGGCTCACTTTTTGTTCATTTGGGTTTACGCTTGCAGCATCAAAAATATAGTCGATTGGGTTGCCTGTGTTCTGTGGCCCAACATCAGCACCGGCTTCGTCCTTGGCACCAGTATCAATGAAAACTTTAGGGGCATTATTTCCACCTTGCGGGCTAACGACAAAATTCCAGTTTTCATCCACATCTTTTTCAGCTTTGTTGTCTGAGATTCCCTCAGCTGGTGTGTCCCACCGAGAACGTGCTCTGCCGTTGTAAAGTCCATTCGCGCTATTATCCATGTCAATTTGCCAGCGCAGGTCCGCTCCTTCCTGTCTTCTAACAAATGAGTGCCATCCATTAGGCTCATCAATTATCTTTATGAAAAGTTCAACGGTGAAACTCGTATTAAAATTCTCTGAGCTTGCTACTCTCAGCTTTGAGTTGGGATCAGTTGCATTTAAGGAGAATCCATTTTCGAAAACTTCATCAGTGATTGGGTCATAGATTTGCTTCGAAGGAACGTCACTAGAATAGACCGGATTACCTGACTGGAGTACTGCGTCATGGGTCCCTGCATTGGAAGTGTTTTCTGCGGCAGTGATGGGGGAGTCGATTTCCGCGTCATCAGAATCAAAGCGCCAGTGCCCCACGGTGTCAGCAGAGGCTGGCAGTGAAAATATCAATAATAAGAGTACGGTTTCTTTTTTAAGGGACATATGATCTTGGGGTTATAAAAATGATATCCTTTTATTTGCCTCATTGGGATTAATGTCAACATTACGGATCATTAATGAGTTGGTTTTATTTCAATATGACTCTTAATTAGTAATCTATTTAGTAAACACCCATGGATTTTCCTGAATCAAATTCTAAATCTATGAGCGCTCATGCCGAGCTCGAGGCGTGGGAAGAGGATCTATTGAAGAGGTATCCGGAGGAGCAGAAGGATTGCAGTGTCAGTGATGATGGAACCTTTCGTGATTATGAGGCGGAGACCAGACCTGAGGTCAAAGAGTTCTATCGACTCAATCATCGGTATCAGACACTGGAATTCGCAAGGCGGAAGAAGGAACAATATCTGAAATTTAACCAACGAAGTATGACGATATGGGAGGGTATTGAGTTCCTAGATGAGTTGATCGATGACAGTGATCCTGACATTAACTTGCCTCAGATTGAACATTTATTACAAACGGCAGAAGCAATTCGTCAGGACGGACATCCTAGATGGTTTATTTTAACGGGACTCATCCATGACCTTGGGAAGATCCTTTGTCTGTTTGGGGAGGAGCAGTGGGCAGTAGTGGGGGATACATTCCCTCTAGGGTGCCGTTTTTCCGATAAAATTGTTTTCCCTGAATTTTTTGCGGATAACCCTGATTCTAATGTTGCCGAGTATTCGACTCGCCTCGGTATTTATGAGGAAGGCTGTGGTCTAGATAATGTGACTATGTCCTGGGGCCATGATGAATACTTATACCATGTCATGAAGGATCATCTTCCCGAGCCTGCTCTTTACATGATCAGGTACCATTCCTTTTATCCGGCTCACCGTGAAGGTGAATATAATGAACTGATGAACGATCATGACCGTCAGATGTTTGAAGGGGTGCGTTCTTTCAACCCTTATGATTTATACACGAAGAGTGAAGAGAGGGTCGATGTGGAAGAACTGAAACCGTTTTACGATGATTTAATCAACGAGTACCTTCCGGGTAAATTATCATGGTGATGAGATTAGTCTTTTACATTGTTCTGATCCTGACGGCTCATCTCTGTTTTGCGGAGGAGGTAACACCGATCAGGCAAGGTCACGCGCATAATGACTATGAGCATGAGCGGCCTCTTTTTGATGCCCTCGATAATGGTTTTTGCAGTATCGAAGTGGATATATTTTTAGTTGAAGGGAAGTTTTTGGTGGGCCATGACAAGAAGGATCTTAGGCCTGAGAAAACGATTCAGAATCTTTATCTCAATCCTTTGCGTGAGCGCATTAAAAAGAACAGGGGCCGAGTCTATAAGGGAGGTCCGGTTATTACTCTACTGATTGATGTTAAATCGGACGGTCCCGAGACCTATTCGAAGCTCAGTACTTTGCTGGCAAAATATTCAGATATTTTGAGCGGATTAGATAATGGCAAGTGGATTAAAAGAGCGGTCAATGCAGTCATTAGCGGAAATAGGGCAAAGGACATGATCGCGGCGGATGTTTCGCGCTGCGCTGGAATTGACGGCCGAATCTCAGACCTTGAAAGTTCGGCGCCTCCACATTTAATGCCACTTATTAGTGACCGGTGGGGCAGCCATTTTAAATGGAGAGGAGAAGGAGAATTTTCTATAGAGGAGCGGTCTAAATTACAGGCCATTGTCAAGAAAGTACATCAGGGCGGAAGGAGAATCAGGTTCTGGGCGACGCCAGATACAGTGTCCATGTGGAGTGAACTTAATAAAGCGGGGGTGGATATTATTAATGCCGATGATCTCTCTGGCCTGCGTCAATTTTTGAGGCCTTGAGGCGACTCTCGTAACTCTTTGCTACTGTAGAGCCTTTCAATGTATTAAAAAATATAATAGAGATTCTTTATGAATATCTAAATTCTAGAGGGATATTACTAT
>JABGYE010000290.1:0-3486 GCA_018675395.1 Akkermansiaceae bacterium | reverse complement strand
TGTTTTAGTTTCTCTAATCAGCCTATCTCTGACTTGCCGAGAAGTTACATACTTTCCTTCTTTGCCAGCAAAAGGTGAATCATTAATAGAAAACTGCATCCGCACAGTCGGTGGATCAATTTCAACAAAAGGAATAGATTCTGAATTCTCATCGGCACTCAGAGTTTCTCCAATATCAACGTCTTCGAATCCTGAAAGACCAATGATATTCCCTGCTTCCCCTACGGTAGAATCCTGAGACCCTGTGACCCCACTATATTCAAACACTTTAGTAATCTTCACAGAAGTGCGTTTCCCATCACTACTAATCCTCCAAATCTTATCTCCTTTGACAATTTTACCAGAAAGAACCTTACCGATCGCAACGCGCCCAACATAATCATCCCAGTCAATATTGCTGGCTAGCATTCTGAATGGACTATCAACATCAATTTGAGGACCATCAATCCGATCTACTATAGTTTCTAATAATGGTCGGACGCCGTCTTTCTGATCGTTAAGGTCAGTAACAAAGTAGCCCTCTTTTGCACTTCCATATAAAAAGGGAGATTCGAACTGACTTTCATTTGCCTCCAACTCAAGAAAAAGCTCCAACGTATTGTCATGGACCGCAGAGGGATTTGCATGATCCCTATCCACCTTATTAACAACAACAATCGGAGCCAAACCCTGAGCTAATGCTTTTCTTAAAACAAAGCGAGTCTGCGCTTGTGGCCCCTCCGCTGCATCAACAAGTAATAAAACACCGTCCACCATCTTCATGACCCTCTCCACTTCACCTCCAAAATCAGCATGCCCCGGAGTATCAACAATATTTATTGTGTAACCTTCCCAATGAATAGCTGTATTTTTAGCCTTAATCGTAATACCCCTCTCGCGCTCCTGATCCATAGAATCCATTGCTCTTTCCTCTACTTCCTGATTATCCCGGTAAACACCACCCGCATGTAACAACAGATCAACTAGAGTCGTTTTACCATGATCGACATGAGCTATGATAGCAATGTTACGAATATTCTGAGCTCTCATTTAATAAGGGAAAACGTTTAACAGCGAGCGCCACTTAGCCTGAAACAAGCGAACCGTCAATTGATAGTATTCTAATTGAGCAAAAGAATTATCAATTAAAAGTCAAAGTCGCATTGAATTTTACTGACACATTCATTTGCTTAAAGCATCTTTCCACCAAAAAAATTCTATTAAATGCAAAAGAAAATTATCATCTCACTACTGGCAGCGTCCGCTTCCATATTATCTGCAGAGGCTAAAAGACCAAATATTTTGTTCATTTTTTCTGATGATCATGCTGAGGCAGCAATTTCAGCTTATGGCAGCCATCTAGCAAAAAGCGCTCCGACCCCTAACCTCGATCGCATAGCTAAAGAAGGAGCAATATTTAAAAATAGTTTCTGCGCAAATTCGATTTGCGGCCCTTCACGTGCATGCATTCTAACCGGACTCCATTCTCATGCTAACGGATTCCTTGATAACAATCATTCTCGGTTCGATGGGACTCAAACCACATTTCCACAATTGATTCAGAAAAAAGGTTACCAGACAGCTATGATTGGAAAGTGGCACTTGGTAAGTAATCCTACAGGATTTAATTACTGGGAAATTCTACCTGGTCAAGGAGCCTATTATAATCCCGATTTTATACAGATGGATAATTCCCGCAAGCGTTACCAGGGATACTGCACCGACATCATCACCGACCTAGCATTAAAATGGCTTAAAGATGAACGAGAAAAAGACAAGCCATTTGTCCTAATGTGTCAACACAAGGCACCCCACCGAAACTGGGCACCGGCTCCACGTCATTTGAATTTATTTGATGACATCCAAATGCCCGAACCAGATACTCTATTTGATCGGTACGAGGGAAACCGCTCCAAGACCCTGAAAGAGCACGAGATGGGAATCAAAGATCATATGTATTGGGGACACGATATGAAATTTCACGGTAAAGAATCAATGTTTCCTGAACATTTCTTGAGCGGGATTATTAATCGCCAATACGAACGTATGAACGATTCACAAAAAAAACAATGGGACGCAGCCTATGAACCCAAAAACAAGAAACTCATTAATGATCTAAGGAGCGGAAACCTTAAGGGAAAGGAAATTACTCAATGGAAATATCAACGGTACATTAAGGATTACCTGCGATGCATAAAGGCTGTTGACGAAAACGTTGGGCGTTTACTAAAGTATCTTGATGATAGTGGATTAGCAGAAGACACTATCGTCATTTATTCTTCAGACCAAGGGTTCTATCTCGGAGAACACGGATGGTATGATAAGCGGTGGATGTTTGAGGAATCTCTTGCAATGCCATTTCTTATCCGGTGGCCAGGAGTAATACCTCCAGGAGTAGAGCCTAAAACCCTGATTCAAAATATTGATTATGCCCCAACTTTTCTTGAACTGGCCGGAGCTAAAGTTCCTAAAAATATGCACGGAAGAAGCCTCGTTCCCGCTTTCAAAGACACATCCAAGTCTCCTCCAGGATGGAGAAAAAGTATCTATTACTCCTATTATGGTGAAAGAACACACCAAGTCGCAAAACATGATGGGATTAGAACTGAGCAGCATAAGCTCATTCACTTCCCTACTACAGGAGAATGGAACCTTTATGATCTTAAGAAAGACCCTAATGAAATGCAGTCAGTTCATCAAGAATCTGATTACACATCAGTTCTTCAATCACTTAAGAAACTTTACACCAAGGAAAAAAAGAAATTTGGCGTAAATAACGCTACAGTTCCTCGCCCAAAATTAGACCAGCAATGGTGGAAAAACCGCCACAAAGAAAAGGTGAAACTCGCTAACCAAGGTGGTTATGATCTATTATTTATTGGCGACTCAATTACGCATGGATGGGAGAATAACGGAAAGACCATTTTTGAGAAATTCTACTCGCACAGAAAAACTCTTAACCTTGGATTTTCAGGGGACAGAACTGAGCACGTTTTATGGCGGCTATTAAATGGTGAATTGTCAGAAAAATTACAACCTAGATTAACGACAATCATGATAGGAACTAATAACACCGGACAAGTTATGCAAGAATCTGATGAGACAGCATCTGGTATTAAGGCAATTGTTGACCTACTCCAAGACCGCCGTCCTGAGATGCAAATTCTACTGCTAGGAGTCTTTCCAAGATCAATTAATCCAAATGACCCGCAACGAATCAGGAACCAAGAAGTGAATAATAAAATTGAGGGGCTCGCTGATTCAAAAAATATCCACTACTTAGACATTTCAGATAAGTTTCTAAACAAAGACGGGAAATTACCTAAAGACATAATGCCTGATGCGTTACATCCAAATTCCAAAGGATATGAGATATGGGCAAACAGTATCGAAAATAAAATCTGCGAAATCGGAGGTTGGAGTAAGGTAAAAGATTAACTAGTTTATCAACCATTAATCCTCTGGGGTTAATCCAATGATTATTTCCCAGTTAGCTGCAAATTCTCT
>JABGYE010000285.1:0-4419 GCA_018675395.1 Akkermansiaceae bacterium | reverse complement strand
CGAAGGGCCGCTCTTAGCAGAATAAATAGCCCCCACAAATATAACTTTCCTCCAAAAAATATGCGTACGCACAATTGCAACGAACTCCGCAAAGAACACATTGGCCAAACTGCAACTCTCATTGGCTGGGTCAATACCAAGCGTGATCATCATGGGGTAATATTCATAGACATAAGGGACCGAGAAGGAATCACTCAGGCCGTGTTCAGGAGCGAAGAGGACGCCGAAGCAGCGGAGATGTCTCATGGGCTAAGACAGGAAGATATCGTCCGCGTCACCGGAATCGTATCGGAAAGACCTGAGATCGAAGGCCAGGCCACGACCAATCCAAACATTGATACTGGAGAAATTGAGCTCGTTGCCAATAGCCTGGAAATCGTCAATCATTCCGAGGTACTCCCTTTCCAACTCGACAAGGAGCTTTCCAATGAGGACCTAAGACTCAAGCACCGGTACCTTGACTTGCGTCGACCCAGAATGGCTCGAAATTTACAGATCCGGCACCGCGTAGCAAAGTCATGTAGAGATTATCTTGATGAAATGGGTTACTTGGAAATTGAGACTCCGATCCTAAGTAAAAGTACGCCCGAAGGAGCCAGAGACTTCCTTGTCCCTTCTAGGCTAAATCCTGGAAAATTTTACGCACTTCCCCAGGCCCCTCAACAGTACAAGCAATTGCTCCAAGTCGCCGGAGTCGAAAAGTACTTCCAAATTGCTCGTTGTTTCCGTGACGAGGACCTCCGAGCTGACCGTCAGCCTGAATTTACTCAAGTAGACATAGAAGCATCCTTCGTGAACGCTGATGATATCATAAAGATCATAGAGGGCCTATTATCTAGATGCTTTAAGGAAGCAACGGGAATTGGAATTGAGGCTCCTTTCCCGAGGCTCACTTATCAGGATGCCATGAACATGTATGGCAGCGACAAACCTGACAAGCGGTTCGGAATGGAACTGACTGACCTAAAGGACGTATTCAAAAGTAGCGAATTTAAAGTATTCAGCGGAGCCCTAAATGATGGAGGCGTAGTCAAAGCCATCAATGCAAAGAACTTTGCCTGCGTTACGACAGGACAAATGAATCATTTGACTGAGACTGCCCAATTGCACGGAGCCAAGGGCCTCGCATTCATTAAAGTTGAAGATGGCGAGTGGAAATCCCCCATCGTTAAGTTCTTCAGCGAAGAAGAAAAGACAGCACTCACTGAAACAATGAAAATTGAGGAAGGTGATTTGATTCTGTTCGGAGCCGGGGACTGGGAAACTGTCTGTGAGGTTTTAGGAAGGGTCCGCTTGGAATGCTCTCAATACCTGGAGTTGACAAAAGATAACGATGATCTTGAATTCTTATGGGTCACCCACTTTCCACTACTTGCTCAAGACAAAGAGACTGGAAAATGGAACGCTGTTCACCATCCATTCACTCGACCAATAGATGAAGATAAAAAATTGTTAAATGACGAAGCCAATTATGGAAAAATTAGAGCTGAGGCCTACGATGTTATTTTGAATGGCAATGAGATTGGTGGAGGATCCATTAGGATTCATGAAGGCGATTTGCAGACCACAGTGTTCTCCGCCCTAGGAATAGATGAAGACGAAGCGAAAGAAGAATTCGGCCACCTACTGGACGCTTTCAGCTTTGGTGCGCCTCCTCATGGTGGTGTAGCATTGGGATTTGACAGATTAGTGATGCTGATCGCCGGAGAAGAAAGCATTAGAGAAGTGATAGCGTTCCCTAAAAATAATCGAGGAATCGATCTCATGTCCTCTAGCCCGGCTGAAGTTGATTTCAAACAATTACGCGAGCTTTATGTTAAATCCACTCGCCAAGAAGAAAACAAACCAGAATAGAATCTATGACTCCCATTAAAACCATCATCAAACATGCCGCAGCAATCATCGCATGCATGTTAATTACATTACCTTCGAACGCGGCGGAATATGAGATCGAGCCAGTCGGTTCATACATCCTATTCGACATTACTCATTTTAAAGTAGGAAAAGCCCATGGCCGCTTTAATGACTTCAAAGGATCGGTAACATATGATCCGGACAGTCCTGAAAAAAGCAAATTAGCTTTCACTATCAAAGCTGCCAGTATTGATACTGGCCACAAGAAACGAGACGACCATCTCAGGAACAAAGATTTCTTTGATGTCGTTCAGTTCCCTGAAATTCAATTCAAAAGTCAATCTGTTGACAAAGGTAAAATTACAGGCCAGCTCACAATGCTGGGCAAAACAAAAACAATCACAGCCACGTACAAAGTTAACGGGATAGGCCAGCACTTTGGCAATAAGCGCCCACTATTGGGAGCCGTTGCTACTTTCAGCATCACTCGAAGCGATTTCGGCATGAAGTTTGGACTCCCAGACGCTTTATCCGATCAAGTCAATATCACCGTGAGCATTGAGGGGCTAGGCAACTAAATGGAACACAATAGGCGCCATTAAATCCGCTTAAAAGATCAAACCTTACACCGGCAAGATACAATGCCGAGCATTGATCAATTACATATTTTCCTCAGCCCCCTCCTTATACCCGCAATCTTATCTACTATTATTTTCGTTCTGATATGGAGTAATAAGTTCAGCAAATCCCTAAGGACAAGAGAGTTAATATCTGAACCGCTCGATGTATGGGCCCTTGCCATTTGTTATAGCGTCAGCCATCAGAGCATAGAAGGGATCAATGGGTTTCCACCGAATGACTCCTTCGATTGGCTGCCTTTTGGCCTACTTGCTCTGGCTTCTCTTTTTACACTGAGGAGAATTTTCAATGCCCGCTCCACTCATGTGGTAAATATAATTGCTACGCTAATATCCTTACTTATTCTTGGGCTCGGGTTGCACGGATTTAAAATATACCATGAAGCCTTTACCTTATTTTATCGCATTAGTGTTTTCTGTGCACTTGCACTCGGAATGGTCTGTTCAATAATTTCGCTTCACGGCATCGCGACAAAGTTAAAACTCATTGATTTCTTTGTTTTCTATATATCACTAGGAGTAATCGCCTCCGGAACCATCGTTGTTGGTTTCAATAGTGCTTCTATTGCACAACTCCTTGGCATCACAATCTTAATAGCATCAGTTGGACTGATAGTAGGTTTAACAAAGAAACAAGAAAAAGTCTCCCCAGGTTACGCCATTGCCTCAGGACTAATATGGGCACACATGAGTTGTTATTCTTATTTCGGAAACTTTGAATTGCCTCCTACTCACTCTCTCTGCCTCCTTTTATCTGCACCATCAATTGCCTGGATCGGACTACTGACATTTAAAGGATCAAATAAATCATTGTTAAGAAGACTAACTATCTTGGTTCCATCAATATTAGCAGCTATCCTCGCTTTCTCTTTTAGTTATACCAAAAAAGAAAATTCCGACAGCTCAGACTCATATGAATATTGGAAGAAATAACTCATTCTGGTCCATGACGGTGAAATCTGGATTCATACCGGCGACAATTGCTACCAACTTCATTTCTTGTACCGTCACATTAGCAAGCTTGTTCGACGATGTGCCTGCGCTCTCATCCGATGCTCGATTGGCACTCGTCGCTCACTACGACGGTCGGACTGGAGTCTCAACGTCCGGCAACGTCGTCGAATCCTGGACCCCGGTAGATGGTAACGGAAAGTCTCTCCAAGGCATAGCCGCTTCGTCAATACAACGTGGCAATGGTGCTGCTAATCTAATTACTTACGATCGCAGTGGTCGCTTGATTTTTAATGATCCTAACGCTGCCGCCGATGGTCGTTACCTCTCAGGAACTCTGGCCAATGCCGGCACCAGTGACTTTACAATCTTCTGGCTGGGCCATTATCAGGACAACGCGCCGTTTGCCACCTCTGGCACCTACGCCTACAACGTAGGGCTTAATAACATATCGCATCAGCGTGACGATGGTGATGAAGGTTTTCGCGTGGAGATGTATAACGGCACAACTTATGCAGGCGATGATATCACTGCATACGACGGCATCGATACCGTCTGGAGTACCGTCATTACTGCTAATACGCACAAAACTTATGCCAACGGTATAAATCTCAATCTTGTGGGAAATCCGACCAACAGCGTCACCGCAAACGCAGCCATTATCATTGGGGCATACAGCGAGAGCGGATATGATTTCGTCGGCAATATGAGCCAGATGATCATCTTTGAGTCTGCCTTAAGCAACGACGATCGAGGTCTCATCGAAAAGTATCTTGGCGATCTGGTAGGATTGCCCCCTCAACCTGAGCCAATCACCTTATCGTCACCTGAACTCAGCATCAATAATGGTATCGGCACCCTCATGTGGAACTCAGATTTTCACCTACTGTCCTCGAATGACCTCGAAGAATGGTTCATTGAAGCGGAGGCGACCTCACCCATGTTATGGGAAATCGATAAGAAGAAAGAATTCTTT
>JABGYE010000283.1:0-5412 GCA_018675395.1 Akkermansiaceae bacterium | reverse complement strand
GAATGCCGCAAACGAGTAATAATCGTTCATTGTCCATCGATCGAATGGGTGATTGTGACATTGAGCGCATTGTAGCCGCATCCCCATGAATACTTGGGCGACATTCTCGGATAGCTTAAGAGTGTTTCGTTCTATCTGGTAATAGTTGGTCGAAGGGTTACTGAATGTTCCTCCCGAAGAAGATAAGAGCTCTTGTACAATCTTATTGAATGGAATGTTGTTTGCGATTCGATCCTGTAGCCAATTGTAATATAGTAGGGTTGCCTTATAGCTCACCTGATTGTTCGCATTAGTGCTGATTTGAAGAAGTTCTGCAAACTTCATTACCCAAACTTCAGTGAACTCTTTCCGGTTCAGTAATGCGTCTATGGTTTTGTCCCGTTTGTCTGGGGAATTGTCTCTAGTGAATGAGGTAAATTCTTCTTCGGTTGGGAGAGTTCCTGTAATGTCAATTGTTGCTCTTCGTAAAAATTCCTCATCTGAGCAAAGGTCTGATGGAAGGATTCGCAGCTTATGCATTTTTTGTGCGACTAGTTCATCGATATAATTTTTGGGAAGGAACTGTGGTCTTTGATATTCTAGATTATCAGGAATAACGATGACCTGTGCTCCAACTGTAAAAGTTGCGAAGCGAGCCATTACAAATGCTTCGCCTCGGTTCCCTGCAGTGACACTTCCATTAGTGCTAATCGCGGCTGATGGAGCATTATTTGTTTCAAAGAGGGCTAGTGAGGTGACATCTCTCGTGCTTCCATCAGAATACGTTGCTAGAGCAATGAACTGTTGAGTAGTTCCTTTACCTTCTAAAACGGCTTGGTTGGGATATATCTCTAGAGAAGTGGGTGAAGCTATGTCTTTGGGATCGTCCGGAGTACCCGCATTTAGCCATGAGAGCATGGCATTGTAGTATTCAGATCCTTTGTCAAAGAGCTTTCCTCCGGTATGGGGGACAGATTCGATTGCTTTTTCAATCATTAGGCTTTCGTCAGGAAATGCCAGATTGATGCGCCTTCCTGAAAGTTGTCTTGTGATACGGTGATAATCACCTGCCGGGTCATAGCCAAATAAGGAAAGCATGAAACCGTCTTGGCCCCTTGCAGAACCGTGGCATGAACCGGTGTTGCAATTTGAACGTAAGAAAATCGGCATAACATCGAGGCGAAAGCTAATTTCACGTTCAGTGTCAGCGCTTTGAATCTTCAAAGGTGCAGTCGCGGATTTGCCATGGAAGTTGACACTAATTGAAGTTTCTCCGTCTACTCTAGGGCGAATCATGTTTCCAGCAACTGTTACAAGAGTAGTGTTCTTAGGCTCGAAAGTTACTCTGTTTGTGATGTCACGGGTCGTTCCATCATTATAGGTAGCTACAGCGACGAAACGTTGCAAGTCACCGCTGGTGGTGAGAGAAGCTTGGGGTGGGTAAATGGCAACCGATGATAGGTTCAGAGATTCCTTATCTAGATCTTGAGGATCAATGGGGTCTCTTTTTACCAGTATTAATCCATCTGGCCATTGAGCGCCTCCACTGATCCATTCCTTCAAGGACTGTATCTGAGTCTTGGTCAATGGTTCTCCCTTAGGGGGCATGATTTCATCATCGTCATGAGCAAGAGTAATTCTGTGAATCAGCCCACTTTCTTGGGGCTTCCCGGGACTAATAGCTGGACCGTTTTCACCGCCTTCCTTTGCAGCTAGTAAGCTGCTGAGATCAAGTTCTCCCTTTTGTTTTTCAATTCCGTGGCAACTGACGCATTTAGTTTCGAGAATTGGTTTTATGTCTTTACCAAAATCGACAGCAGTTGACTCTGAAATTACAGAACAAAAAAATGTACTAATGTAGAAGAAAGCTCTCATTTCTTTTTGGCTTCGAGTCGAAGTTTTTCAAGTCGAGACAATGGCTTGGCCTTTGGTTCAACCTTAGCTACTACTTTTGGCGCTTCTTTTTTAACGGGCGTCGGTTTTGGAGCTGGTTTCTTTGGTGGTGGGTCAATTCTTAGAACGCCTCCATGCCCTACATTATGTGGGATCAGATTTTCTGATTGAGGAATGCTTAGATGACAGAAGAGGTTCTTATGTTGTCCCTTAGGGCTGTCTGTAGCTATTTTAATGGGGAAACTAAGTTCGGTCGTTCCTTTGTCTATTTCCATTTCCGGGGCAGTGACCTTTGCCGGGAGTCCTAGGAGTTTTATTTTGGCCTTTCCTTCGAAAGGAGTGGCATGAGTGAGTTTGCATATAACGGACCCGTCTTGCCCTTGTTCTACTGCGGCCATCTCAATCTTTATTCCTAAATAGGGTTCTGCAACTGTGACTGGTGTCAGATTGGAGCTTGCGAGAATTTGTCCTTTTCCAGCATCGGATTCTCCCATCACAGCCATGTCCCAAGTTCGGACCGCTGCACTCCCATTGGCGTTAATGGTATAAACAATATCATTTTTTCCTTTAGGGATCTGTAAAGTTGGTTGCGATGCGATTCCCGGTGGATGCCATAACATTCTTACAGTTATAGGTGCATCGAATCCTTCCTTTCTCGTAACGTTTATCTTAAGGTCGAGTGTTCCATTTTTGACTAATGGGACGACGGGCGGAACAATGTCAATTTTGAATGGGATCTCCTCAACAACTGCCACTGCCAGTTTTCTTGCGGTGCTTTTATAATAAACGGTATTGTTTGGAGGCCCGAGGACAAAGTCCAAGGGTTGTGAGAAATTACCACTGATGTTTTTATCTGGTTCTGCATGCTTTGCGATGAGTTTAATGAGGGATCCAGCGATAGGGGCTTCAGGTGAGGCCTCAAAACAAATGAGGCCAGAATTAATGCTCGAATGCATGCCATTAGAAATCAGCTTGATTCCCTGTGGTAATCCAGCAGCCTCAAAGGCTAAATCGCCACCAAAGTTTGAGCGGCCTGCATTGATGCGGGTGACAAAACGATTTCCACGAGCAACATAGATCATTTGTCTTGATTGGTAATCAGCACGGCCAAAATATGGAATAGTTAAACTAAGAGATGGTTTCATGGATTCCGTCTCAATTCTGTATACGTAGTTTTCCCCACCTTTCTTCAAGTGATCACGAATTCTGATGTTAAATTCGCCATCTACTGCTGCGGTAAAATCAATTTTGCTATCCTGTTTATTATCAGCGTCATCATTTCCGCTGATATGTTTCTTGTCAGGGCCATAAATGTTAAGGATTGGATCGAGAGGAGAGCCGATGGATTTAGCATGTGCACGAATGATGAATCGTTGACCTTTCTTTGCGGTGAATTTGAACCAGTCTTCATCCCCTGGTTTTTCAATAATTCCATTAAGAGCTAAGGGAAGGGGAGTGCTTGAAGGGGTTGCTTCATTCCTATTGTTATTGGGTTCGGCTTCTAATACGTTAGGAAATTCCGAGACTCGAATAATATTGGGGGAGGGGGAAAGTAAACCTTCTGAATCAGAGTAAATCTTAAATCTAGGATCAGGTGAGTCAGGTAATTTTACGGTTTGCGAGGATTCTCCAGTAGAATCACCGATAAGCTTCACTTCAAGATCGTTTCCGACGGGCCCTCCTGCGGGATAAACGGCCATTGGTCTGGGAAAGGATCCAACGTGTAAGCGGTAGCGACAAGCGCCATTTCCAGTGTAAGAACTTTCTCTGATTTGAATGATAAATTTGCCATCTGTCGGAGCAACTATAGAAGCCGTGCTGTCTTGTAATAAGAGGGCAGTGTCATCAGAAGCGGCAAGCTCAAATCGTTCCATGTTAAGAATGGCTACGTAAGGGTCATAAAAAGCGTTGCCGAGTCTTATCCCTTCAACTTCTGTGCTGATGCGCTGCCCTTTTTTTGCCTCAATGACATAGTAATCGACATCCTCATTTTCGAGGATTCCTTCGATAGTAGAGTTAAAGGGGACAGTTTGGGGCGTGGCAAATTCGCTGTTAGGTTCTATTTCTGAGACAGTTTCAAATTGGCCGACCCAGAAACTTTTGACGCCGCTCAAACCGCTCTTGGTGCGAACTCTCATCAGATGTTCTCCCAGCTCAGCCTCGGGGCTGATTGCGATTTTCGCTTTCAAGTGTTTAGCGCTACCGCCGGGTGTGAGTTCTGTGACAGTAAATCCTGATGAGTAAAAAAGGATTTCAACGGCATCATCGAGGCGGTCGCCATTAAAGTTTAGTTCAACCTCGGTTCCGCGCTTTGCTCCTCTCGGGATTATACTTCCGAGTGAAGGAGATGAAGAAAAGGCAGATTGGATTAAAATTGAGACAGCGAAAACTGTAGCGAAAAGTTTCCTGAGAAGCATGGTTCTTAGCTCTAATTATATTTATGCAATGATCTCCTTAATAGCTTTGCCACCATCGACGATTTCAATGGGTCTATCACCGGGTGCCATTAACTCCTTATCAGCAATTATACCCATTTGCTTGTAGACCGTTGTGGCAAGGTCCTGGTGTGAAAGTGCATCTTCCTCAGGTTCTGCTGCGAGCGCGTCTGATTTACCATAAACGACACCTTTTTTTAGCCCTCCTCCAGCTAAGAGCCCACTGAAAACCTTTGGCCAGTGATCGCGTCCTGCGGTTTTATTAATTTTCGGGGTCCTGCCAAACTCTGAGGTCATCATGACCAGAGTCGAGTCCAAAAGACCGCGCTCATCGAGGTCACGAATGAGTCTTGCGTAGGCTTGGTCGAGCGCTGGAGCTTGCCGCTCAAAGCTTCCTTTAACATTATCATGGTTGTCCCAGCCTCCGTATGTAGTAGATACGAACCTCACGCCTGATTCAACTAACCTTCTAGCAATGAGAAATCTTTGGCCAGCTGAGTTGCGTCCATATTCATCACGGAGTTTGGCAGGTTCCTTATTGATATCAAAAGCTTCACGTGCCTTTTGAGAGCTGATTAATCCATAGGCACGCTGATAGAAGGTATCCATCGCATTGACCGCGTCTGACTTTTCCATTTCCCTGAAATGAGCGTCTACAGTTTGAAGTATGGACTTTCGTTTAGTGAATCTTTCCTCATTGATTCCTTTTGGAAGCGCGAGGTCTCTGACTGAGAAGTTCTTGCTTGCTGGATCATTGCCTAGACTGAAGGCTCCATAAGCAGAACTTAAGTATCCGCTACCTGCGTGTTCGTTGGGTTGATTGGGTACGCAAACGTAAGGGGGGAGATTTGCTCTGGGTCCAAATTCGTGACTGACAACGCTTCCCATTGAAGGGTAAGTGAGTGCTGGGCTTGGCTTGTAGCCGGTGAACATGTTGTGCACGCCTCGCTCGTGTGCTGCTTCACCGTGTGTTAGAGAATTTAATACAACAAGTTTATCAGCGATGGCTGCTGTGTTCTTGAACTGAGGGCCGAATCTGGCTCCAGTAATTTTTGTCCCTATGGAGTTGAATGGTCCGCGATATTCACTTGGAGCGTATGGCTTC
>JABGYE010000030.1:0-45634 GCA_018675395.1 Akkermansiaceae bacterium | reverse complement strand
TGTGGAATTCTGCGCTCATGGAACTTGGGCAAACACTATGTAAGGCAAGGTCAGTCCAATGCCAGGAATGTCCTGCTGTTTCGTGGTGCCTGAGCGAGAGTCCTTTGGAATTACCTGTAAAAAAATCGAGACCTGAAATTACTGAGATACAAGAGCATGTTGTTTTTGCTTTTGAGGGGAAGAGGATATTACTTCAAAAAGAGACAGGCAGACGGAGAAAAGGAATGTGGAAGTTACCGGAAAGGGCAACAGAATCATTGAGTGGTTTGAGCTTACTTACTGTCCAAAAATATGGTATAACTCGTTACCGGGTCACAATGAATGTTTACGAGGCAAAGAAGGAAATTGCCCTTGAAAATGAGCAGTGGTTTAGCATCGAAGAGGTAGAGAATCTGCCAATGCCAAGTCCTTACCGGCGAGTATTACAAAAGATAATTAAAGTATAAGTTCTTTTGTTTATTAGAAGGGCCAATCGATTTCCGTTTCTTCATGTAGAATATCAAGAATGATCGGAGGATTGATGATGTCTTCTAGGACTGATCGGTTCGTGATACTCGCTGTGTCCCTTTCGTCATTAATGTGATTCAATATAATTCCCATCAGTTCGAGTCCCATGCTTCGCACCGCATTTGCTGTGAGAATAGTTTGGTTAAGTGCCCCTAACTTATTATTAACGACAATTAGCACAGGGTCCCCAAGATCTGCGGCCAGATGTCCCATTGAATATTCTGAGTTTATCGGTACTGCCCAACCTCCTGCGCCTTCCGTGAGTACATGGTTGTAGGACCTTGTAAGTTCTTGGTACGTGGATTTAATTTTGTCAGTATTGATGGTCATTCCTTCAATGGATGCTGCTGCCATTGGAGCAGCTGGCGTTTTGAGAAAGATTGGATTGACGATGTCTATTGATGTAGGTGAAGGGTCACTAGCGGCGCTGATAATTTCAGCATCTTCACGGTCGCCGCAGGCAATAGGTTTGAATCCTACAGCAGATTGTCCTGTGTTGATGAGAGCAGATAGTAACAATTTAGTGATATAGGTCTTGCCGACGCCAGTACCTGTTCCAGTGATAAAGAGATTCACGATCCAATTTCGTTATGTATGGATTCTGCAATTTTTGTTGCCTGAGAAATTACATATTCTTCGTCCTTTCCCTCTACTAGAATTCTGATTTTTGGTTCAGTGCCTGAGTACCTTATGAGGACCCTTCCTTGCTCACCCAAATCAGCTTGAGTCGTCTCTATCAGATCATTTGCTTTTAATTCTTCAATTTTTATCTTTTTGGAAACAGAAAGGTTCACGAGTTTTTGAGGGAACTTATTGATTACTTTTCTTAGTTCAGATAATGGTTTTTCTGTTTGTAATACCACTTTCATAGCAGCCAACGCGGCAACGATTCCATCACCCGTCGTATTATGGTTTCGATAGATGACGTGGCCGCTCGGTTCTCCTCCGAAGTTGGACCCTATGCTTCGCATTTTTTCCATTACATTGCGGTCACCGATTTCGGCTCTTACTAATGTTCCTTTATGATCTTTAATGCATTCATCAAGGCCATAATTGCTCATTTTTGTTCCCACTACGGTGTTTGCTGACAGCTCATTTCTTGTTAGCATATGGCATCCAATAATTGCCATGAGTTCATCACCATCGATTGGGTCCGCGTTCTCATCGCACATTAATATTCTATCAGCATCTCCATCATGAGAAATGCCTATGAATGATTGGTCCTCTTTTGTTATACTAGAAAGGACTTCGGGATGAGTACATCCACATTCCAAATTAATGTTATCTCCATCAGGAGCATTGAAATGACATACTAGATCCGCTCCTAAGCTTTCAAGAATTCTCTGACTCGTTTCGTATGATGCTCCGTTTGCGGCGTCAAGAGTGATGCGCATTCCCGAGAGTGGTTTATCTGAAGTTTCTTTGATAAATAATCCGGTAATTTTCGAAACATAGGTTTCGATTGAACTTACTAATGGAGTTGTTCTGCCTATTTTTTCTCCTGTGGCACGTACAGTTATTGGTTGCTCTGAGAGGATTTTCTTTTCGAGTCTATCTTCCTGTTCTGATGAGAGTTTGTATCCGTCATTAAAAAAGAACTTAATTCCGTTATCGGGAGGCGCGTTATGAGAGGCTGATATAACGACACCCAAGTCTGCGTTCGTTTCTTTAACCAACAGTGCAACTGCAGGTGTTGGGATTACTCCTCCAGTTTTTACATCGATACCGGCAGAGTTTAGTCCTGCCGATAAGGCTGATTCTAACATGTCTCCGCTCCGGCGCGTATCTTTGCCAATGATAGCGATTGGTCTTTGATCGTTTTTATTATCGTTGCAAAGAATCAGTTCTTCTGCTGCGATTTGGCCGAGTCGGAGCGCTGACTCTGGTGTTAAATGCCCTTCGTTAGCGGTACCTCTAACCCCATCAGTTCCGAAAAATTTATTTTTTTGAGACATCTAATAAAAAATGGATATGAGTTTTTTGATTGGTTGTTTAAAAAAAAGAATGAACAAATGAATCTATTCTTCTGTTGATGAGCTTGGTATGGATTTTGGTTTTGGAGGATCTGAAGCAGTTGCTGAAGGTTTTTTATCATTATTTTCTGTTATCTCAACTTCTAACAATTCCAAGAGGCGATGGCTAAATGTCTCTAGGTCAAGATCATGTTCAAGTTCCCCAGAATGAGCGATTGATACTCCTCCCGTTTCTTCTGAAACAATGACAGCAATTGCATCAGATTCTTCGGTGATTCCAATTCCTGCTCGGTGCCTTAGCCCGATGCTACGGTCTGAAATTTCTCTTTGACTAACTGGGAACAGACAACCTGCCCCTATGACTTTCCCTTCCCTTAATATAATTCCACCATCATGCAATTCCGTTTTTGGGCTGAATATTGTTAGCATAAGTTCTGAGGAGAATTGCGCATCAAGGAATATACCTGTTTCTAAGTGAGGCTTGAGCTCGATCCTCCGTTCAATTGCAAACAATGCTCCATACCTTTTAGCTCCTAGCTGTCTGATAGTTTCGGTCAGACTGTCTAGGAATTCTTTGTTTTTCCCTTCAGAGAAGAAGAAGAAGCTTCGACTACCGAGTTCTGCTAATTTTCGGCGCAGTTCTGGCTGAAATACCACAATCATAGACATAGTAAAAAAGAAAGTGCCTACCAAAACGAACAAAGGAATCAGCTTCAAATCTAAAAATACTGAGGTCCCTGTAATAATTATCAGCAAGAAGCTCAAGACAACGAAAAAACGGTTCCACTTCTGCGATCCGTGTTTACGTAGTATTAAATACATTATCCCAATGATAATGATCAGTTCGATAATGATCGACCGGTTCTCGGATATGTTTTTTAAGATCTCCACGTAATGGTATTATTATATATTAAGAAATGATGTGTTGCACGGAGATCGATTAATTAATAATTGCTTCTGTCATTAACATGGCATCTAAGTTTTGCTTTACAGAATGAACCCTAAATAGAGTAGCTCCCTGTTCTCGACAGTATGAAGTTAACGCGACTGTTGGCCATTCTCTTTCATTGAGATCATCATTTTCTAGGATTTCACCTATGAATTTTTTACGAGATGCGCCAATCATTACTGGCCTTTTAAGTTCAGTGATTTGAGGAATTGACCTTATTAGCTCCAGATTGTGATCTAGGCTCTTGCCGAATCCGATTCCTGGATCAACTATGACGCGTTCTCGACTAATGTCTTCAGACTCACAAAGAGCAATTTGTTCATTTAAAAATGTGATTACTTCGGCAGTCGCATTACTATAATTTGGTGATATCTGCATGGTGCGAGGATTTCCTGCCATGTGCATTATTATAATGCCACATTCCGATCCCGCGGCGACCTCACGCATTCTCGCATCGGAGAAACCAGTCACATCATTTATAATGTCCGCTCCGACAGCGAGCCCAGCTTCTGCTACTTCGGCTTTTGAAGTATCAATTGAAATTAGTGTTTTTGGAGAGCGGATCTCGACAAATTTCTCTACTACTGGAAGAATTCTATTGAGCTCCTCCTTAACGGATACGTTTTCTGCACCTGGCCTTGTAGATTCTCCTCCAAAGTCAATAATGGAGGCGCCTTCATTTTCGAGCTCAATAGCTTGGTGAATAGCAGCTTCACTAGATTCATAGAGTCCACCATCTGAAAAAGAGTCAGGAGTCGTGTTAATGATGCCCATGATCATTCCCCGTTCTGTGAGATCATAGGTTTTTCCTCTGATAGACCAAAGATCTGGCTTTTCTGGAGCATTGGAACTTGCCGTGTAAAGTTGCATGTTATAATCTTATATGAATTCCCAATCCCTCAAACGATGAAAAAAATATCCGTACCAGCTGTTTTATTTACGGTTATACTGATCTTATCACAGGCGATTCAGTCCGAAGTATATGCTTATGATGGGGCTGACCAAGTTTCAAGGACCGTAGTTCATAAGGATGGAACTTATACCACTACTCAGAGGGACCGGGACACCAGAACGCTCGTTAAGGAAACAAAAAAACGCAATAATACTTTGATAATGAGGAGTGAATTTGCCCTTGATGAAAAGGGAAGGGAACGGAAAGGGCGCGTTTATGATGGGCAAAATAATCTTCTCTTCATCAGTGAGTTTGTATACGACAAAGATGAATTGATTGAAGAGCGAGTCTTTGACGCAAAGGGCAAGGTCGTTAGGCGATTATTATACAAGGTAAAAATTGTGAGCAAACTTGATGGGCGTTCAAGGCCGGCACTAGTATCTTATCAGAACGGGAAGCCAATAGGGGACTTGGTTGCTCTGGATGATCCTGGTGTTTTTAGCACGACATCTCATAATGCTCATTCTTCAAAGAAAAGTGTTGAGGCTGGAGCGAATGGATTTATTCGTTCCAAAGATGGTAAGGTTGTGCCTCTTCCTCAGGGAGCCGTACAATATCCTGGGACTCAACCAAAGCCAGCCCAACCGGGTTCGGATTCTGGTAAAACAATTAAACCGAAACGTAAACTCCGGATTTTTAAGCCTCGGAGCTAGAAGGTTAAATTAAGAGATGAAGTCTACTACGGCCCTTGGTTTTGTTGTCTTTGCTGCAATACCGATAGGTTTGCTTTTATGGAACATTAAAGAAATCAATACCTCTTACGTTAAGCGGTCTGTCCATATTGATATTAGCAAACTTCAAAAGGAAATTGAGGATTTTAGATTAGAGTCAACTAGGCTCAAGGATGAGAATAATAATCTTAGACATCAGTTGAGCATTGAGCGTGATAATTCGGCAGGATTAATTAAGGAAACAGAAAGGCTTGAGCTTAGGTTGGCCAATTATCGTGATTCAGGGGGGGCTCAGAAAGATGCAAGAGAATGGACTGATGAGGAGCTCAAAATACGCAAAGAAATTCAGGAATTGACTTCTACTATTAGAGATTTGCCATTGAAGAGAAATCTCAGGTACCGATTAACGGACTGGGATGAAATGATTTCTATATTATCAAAAATGCCAGGCGTTGTTTCTGAGGAGGACTCTGAAAGACAATCCCGTGCTTATTCAGCGATGGGATTTGTTACTCCAGAAGTAAATGTCAGAGCCAGAACATTGGACTTGTTAAAAGGTCAGCTTGGAGCGGCTATTTATAGTGGGGAGGATAGTATCTTAATCAATAAAGAAGCTACGATAAAGAGTTCTTCAGATCGCACGTCATTGGCCTTAGAAATTGCTCGATCTCTTCAGGATCAGCACTTTGGACTCATGGATTCTCTTAATGATTGGTTATATAATGATGATGCAAAATTGGCACTGTGGGCAGTGGCTGCCGGAGATACAAATTTATTCAAGATCCGGTTTCAACTGCAAAGTAATGTTTCAGCTGCAGTAACAACACAAGGCCCGACCAAAATGTCGCGGGAACAATTCGAGAGGATTCCATCCTTTGTACGTGAGTATTATCTCTTTCCTTTTTCATTAGGTGATCGTTTTTGCCAGAATCTTTATGATAAGGAGCGCTGGGATTCAGTGAATGAGGGTATCGCGCGCCCTCCACTAAGCACCGCTGAAATATTGCACCCAGATTTGTATTCGAAAGATAACCGTGAAGAGCCGGAACGTTTTAGATGGAACATTAATGCTTTGGAAATTGGTGAAAAGGATCCTATTTGGAACAATGTGGCGGGTGAGCTTGGTATTGCCCTTCTTCTTAACCAGAGTGATTTTTTACAAAGAATGGCTGAGTTGGGACAACCTGATATTTTGAATATGCCAGATCTGGTATCGAAGGGCATTGAACATTTTTCTAATAGGGATGGATCAAAAGCCGCTGCCGGATGGAATGGTGATCGTTACCTCGTATATGCAAATGGCGATGGTAAGGACGGTACTGATCATGTTTATTGGCGAAGCCAATGGACATCAGAAAAAGATGCTGAAGAGTTCTTTGATGCGATTGGTAAGTCCTTAGAATTTAGGCGAAAGATTAAACTCTCTAGTAAAGAAGATGAATATACATTTGAAGGCCCTAAAGATCGTTACATTTCGGTGAAGAAGCTCAGTGAAAATCAGATCAGGGTTCTTGATGTTGGTGACAAGGAATTTGCGGAAAAAGTAGTAGACAAATTTGAGCCTCCATCTTCATAAAATGATTGCTAAAAGAGTTTTCTTTAGCGGTCGAGTTCAGGGCGTAGGGTTCCGTTATGAAACGAAAAGAATTGCCATGGGGTATGAAGTGGTAGGCACTGTTAGTAATCTTGAGGACGGTAGAATTGAGCTGTGCGTTATGGGTAAAGAATTAGAAGTTGATGATTTTATTTCTGATATTCGGATCGAATCGAACCTTGCTCATCATATTTTGGAATATGCAGAGGAAACGATTTCCTCATCTGCACTGAATGAGGTTCGAGGATTTACGATTGTCCGATAATAGACCTTTAGTTCGCGACAATATTGACTAATTTTCCAGGTACTACGATGATCTTTCTTACCGTGACTCCTTCAAGAAATGGTTTTATTTTTTCTAATTCTTGGCATTGAGATTTAATTCTTTCCTCTGAATCATCTTTGCAGATAGTCATTTTATCTCGCAATTTCCCATTAACTTGTACAACGACTTCGATCTCATTCTCTATGAGATATTTTTCGTCATATTCGGGCCACCGCATTTTAGAGATTTCATTTCCATCAATTATCTGAGGGAAACTTTTTGTAATTATAGCGAATAATTCTTCAGTGATGTGAGGCGCGAATGGGTTTAGGAGCTGTAGAAAAGTTGTGAGCTCTTTGATAGGGCGTTCTTCTGATCCCGTGAATGCATTTGTAAACACCATCATTTGTGCGATCGCAGTGTTGAAGTCCAATGACTCTATATCATTAGTCACTTTTTTAATTGTTTCATGAAGTACTTTGAGCTGTTGTTTGCTTGGCGTTGCTTCTTTAACCTTTGAGGATAAGACCCATTCTCCTTCCTGTGAGTTTTCCATGAATAATCTCCATACTCTGGCCAAGAATCTGTGCACGCCTTCCACGCCTTTATTGCTCCATGGCTTGACTTGTTCAAGTGGCCCCATAAACATTTCATAGAGCCTCAAGGAGTCCGCGCCGTATTCCTCTATAACAGTGTCTGGATTAATTACATTGCCACGGCTCTTTGACATTTTTTGACCGTCCTCACCAAGTATCATTCCCTGATTTATTAATTTCTGGAACGGTTCATTGGTCTTCACATATCCCAGATCATAGAGGACTTTGTGCCAGAATCTTGAGTATAAAAGATGCAGTACAGCATGCTCTGTTCCGCCGACATAGAGATCAACATTCATCCAGTATTTTTCGGCTTCAGTTGAGATGAATCTTTCTGCATTATTTGGATCACAGTAGCGCAAGTAATACCAACATGAACCTGCCCATTGGGGCATTGTATTCGTTTCGCGTTTGTAACCTTCCTCATGATTGACCCATTCCTCTGCTTTGGATAGAGGGGGTCTGGCATCGCCAGTAGGTTTAAAATCTTCCATCTCAGGAGCTTGAATTGGAAGAGAATCTTCCGGAATTGCGTGATGGCCTCCTTCATCATCCCAACTGATTGGGAACGGTTCTCCCCAATACCTTTGTCTACTGAAGAGCCAGTCCCTAAGCTTGAAGTTGACTGCACTTTTTCCGAACCCATTATTTTCCAGCCAATTAGTCACTACTTCTTTTGCTTCTGTAGTATGCAACCCATCAATGAGTGGCGAATTGATTGCTATTCCTTCACCTGTGAAGCAACTTTCCTCGTTAATTTCTTCTTCTTTTGGTTTAACGACTGTTCTGATTTCAATGTTGAATTGTTTTGCAAATTCATTGTCCCGATTATCATGTGCCGGGACAGCCATGATCGCACCTGTGCCGTATGTCATCAGGACGTAATCAGCTATCCATATAGGAATCTCTTCTCCATTAATTGGATTAACGGCATAGCCGCCAGTGAAAACACCAGTCTTTGATTTCGCCAGATCTGTTCGTTCAAGATCGGATTTAGTTGCAATTTCATTACGATAATTATCAATGCTTTCCGAATGTTCGGTACTGGCCATTTCATCTACTAGTGGGTGCTCAGGTGCCAGTACCATATAAGTCGCGCCAAATAGGGTGTCAGGTCTTGTGGTGAATACGGTAACTTTATTACCTGTTCCCGGTAATTCAAAGTGAACGTCTGCCCCTTCACTTCTGCCGATCCAATTGCGCTGTAAGGATTTGATTCCTTCGGGCCAGTCGAGATCTTCGAGTTCTTCGATGAGTCGATTGCCATAAGCAGTGATTCTTAACATCCACTGACGCATGGGTTTGCGTTCGACTGGATGACTTCCGCGCTCTGATTTTCCATCAACGACCTCTTCATTTGCTAAGACAGTCCCTAATGCTGGGCACCAGTTCACTGCCACTTCATCAATGTAAGCGAGTCTGTGTCGATCAATGAATGATCTGCGTTCAGCTTCATTTTCATCAGGATATTCTTCTTTTCTCTTTTCTATGAGCTCTACTATTGGTGTTGCGATCTGATTTTCTTCGTCATAGTAACTGTTGTATAGTTTCAGGAATATCCACTGTGTCCAACGATAGTAGGCTGGATCGGTCGTGTTAATTTCACGGTCCCAATCATAAGAGAATCCTATACTCTTTAATTGTTGTTTGAAGTAGGCAATGTTCTTGGCCGTCGTGTCTCTCGGATGGATTCCGTGTTCAATGGCGTATTGTTCTGCTGGTAAACCAAACGCATCCCATCCCATAGGATGTAGAACATTAAAACCTAGCATTCTTTTGTAGCGCGAAATAATGTCAGTAGCTGTGTAACCTTCCGGATGACCAACATGCAGGCCCTGACCACTTGGGTAGGGGAACATGTCCAATGCATAAAATTTAGGCATCCCAGGATCGAACCCTTCATCATCAGGATTAAGTGATTTGAAAGTTCCTTGTTGATCCCAGTGAGATTGCCACTTGGTTTCAATTTTATCGAAAGGGTATTGCTTGCGACGTTCGGACATGAGGGTAGAGGTATTGTTTTCTGTAGACTGGAATTCCTATAGAGGCACGTAAATTATGAATGAAATGAATCGCTTGATTATTGCAACAGGTAATACGCACAAAACGGAGGAGATTTGCAATCTCTTGGGGTCTATTTTTGAGTCCATTGAAGATTTGCAATCTTACCCAGAAATTGGCGGAATTGATGAAATTGGCAGTACTTTTGAAGAAAATGCAGAATTGAAAGCGATAGAAATAGGAAAATTCCTGGGGAATTCTGCAATTATTTTGTCGGATGATTCTGGGCTCGAAGTTGATGCTCTGAATGGAGCTCCTGGAGTCCGGTCAGCTCGATTTTCAGGGGAAAATGCCAACGATGCAAGTAATCGGAAAAAATTGTTGAATGAGCTTGAGGTGGTTGGCGCTCATGGTGAGCGTAGAGCAGCACGCTTCCGTTGCGTTATGGTGCTTGCGAGGGGAGATCATAAATTGGCTGTTTTTTATGGTGCTGTTGAAGGTAAGATTGCTGATAAGGAAAAGGGTGAGAGTGGTTTTGGGTATGATTCAATTTTTATTCCACAAGATTATGACAAAACTTTTGCGGAATTACCTTCTCATATCAAGAACAGCATAAGCCACAGGGCTAATGCATTAGCTGCTTTCAAGACCTGGTTATTAGATCCAGACTCTGTGAAATAATTATTTTGTGATTTCGTATATCTGTCCGTCCCACGAAAGAACCCACAGTTCTCCGTCAGGGCGATTCACAAAAGCGGTTGGTTTGAAACTTCCTTTTGGGGGGTTACGCTTTTTCAAAACAATATTACTCGCTTTTTCCCCTGCCTTATTAACTGTTAATCCCCAGACGTAACCTGATCCCCAGTCACCATAAATGTAATGTCCCTTCAATTCAGGAAAGGCTTTACCTTCATAGACAACGCCTCCCGTAATGCTTATTCCATCGGCATGACTGTATTCATGAATAGGATCAATGAGTTTAACTGGTGCTTTTCCTTTTTCTGTTATGAGCTTTGGATTACGGTTCAGCGGGAATGGATGAGCACCTTCACGATAACTCCAACCATAATTTCCGCCTTTCGTTATGATGTTAATTTCCTCCCAAAGGGCCTGCCCCACATCTGCACACCACAAGCGTCCACTTTTATCAAAGTGAAGTCCCCAAGGATTACGCATTCCGTATGTCCATATTTCTGGACGTGCTCCCGGTTGGTCAATGAAAGGATTATCTTTAGGTGTGCCGTATTGTAAGTCACCTGAACGATTGTTTACATCGATCCTAAGAATTTTTCCCAGTAAAGAAAAAAGATTCTGAGACGTTAATAGTGGATCATTTCCTTTGCCTCCATCTCCGGTCGAAAGATAAAGGTATCCGTCAGGGCCAAAGGCAGGTTGTCCTGAATCGTGATTCCAGAACGGTTGATTAATTTCAAGAAGAATTCGTTCACTAGAAGGGTCAGGTTTTCCGTTTTTGGTTACAAATTCAGAGAGCACTGAACGTTTTGGGTTCTGGCGAGAATAATAAACATAGAATTTACTGTTTGATTTGTAGTTTGGGTGAAATACAAGCCCAAGCAGACCTTCTTCGAAGTCCTTATCGATTTGTACCCTAGATGTTAAATCGAACCAAATCTTTGCGTTTCCCGCAGCCCGGTCCTTTGGAAGTTCATGAATCGTTCCACTTTGAGAAACGATCAATTCCTGTTCAGTTCCTGGAAGTAAAGTGGCCCAGACAGGTTTTTTTATCTTTAATTTAGGATAAGCAACTTTGAACTTAATTTCAGGGGCTCCTTTTGCGCTTATTGCTAGAATAAGGCTAAGAGCGAATATTTTTACGGAATGATAGATTTTTTGCATTGCAACTATAGATTAAGATCCTTTGAATATATTTACTCAATAATTAAAACTAATATCCTATATCATGAAAAGAAAGACTTTCATTATTTTATCTCTCATTACCATTTTCAACCATTCGCTTATTTCTGCGCCAAGTAAAAACGGCACTTATATTGATCCTGCCAATGTGGATGCTGATTATGCGATCCAAGGTGAGTATCGCGGTGAAGTGGAAGGTGGGGATGCAGGTGCTCAGATAATTGCTCTCGGAGATGGGAAATTTGATGTAGTTGGATATCCAGGTGGCCTTCCTGGCGATGGATGGGATGGCGATAAGGAGAACAGGATTAGAGGCAAGGGCGAGACCAAGGATGGCGTTACTAGTTTTAAAATGGAGACAGGAAGTGAAGGATCAATTAAGGATGGTGGAATTACTGTAATGAGAGATGGAGAAAAAATCGGAAGCTTGAAACGAGTAGTACGCAAGAGTCCAACTCTAGGTGCTAAGGCGCCGGAAGGTGCAGTGATTCTCTTTGATGGAAAAAAACACGGAGCAGATCTCTGGAAAGGTGGCAGAGCCAGTGAGGACGGTCTATTGATGGAAGGATGTACCAGTAAGCAGACTTTCAGTGACTTCAAGATTCACATTGAATTTCGTACTCCTTACAAGCCAAAAGCAAGGGGTCAGGGTAGAGGGAATAGCGGTTTTTACGCGCATGGTCGTTATGAGGTGCAGGTCCTTGATTCTTTCGCTCTTGAAGGTCAACACAACGAGTGTGGAGGAATTTACTCTACCAAGGCTCCTCTCGTGAACATGTGTTTCCCACCTCTTACTTGGCAAACTTATGATGTCGATTTTACTGCTGCAAAGTTTAAGGATGGAAAAAAAACAGCCAATGCAACAATGACAGTTAGGCACAATGGAGTATTGATCCATGATAAGACTGTTTGTGATCATGCAACGACTGCCTCGCCAATGAGAGAAGGTCCTGAGCCTGGTCCGGTTTTCTTCCAGAATCATGGAAATCCTGTCAGATATCGCAACATTTGGGTAGTCGATAAGAAGTAAAGAAAATTACCAAAACATGTCCGGGTTCATGATCAATGAGCCCGGGTATGTTGCTTTATAACAGTTCGTAACTGAGTACACTCAGAGAGTAGAGTGCTGCTGTTTCTGATCGAAGGACGATCGGGCCTAGGGTCATGGGAGAGTAACCAATATTCAGGGCAACATTGATTTCTGATGGGGTAAAATCTCCTTCTGGTCCGATCAGTATCAATACTGAATTGGGTCTTGTTTTTTGATGAGCATCTTGATATTCCGATAAGATTTCTTTGAGATGTTTGGATTCTTTTTGGAGTGATGCAATGAGCAGTAGATCATATTTTAACTGATCAGATTGAAATAATTCTTCAGGTTTTTTAGGTATTTGTACTTCAGGTAACCAGTTCTGTCCGGATTGTTTACATGCTTCTGTGGCGACTCGTTGCCATTTTTCTTGTTTTTTAACCAGTTCATCAGAACTGATGCGGACAATGCTCCGGTCTGAAATAATTGGATAGATTTCGCTTATTCCCAATTCGGTGGCTTTTTCAATGATGAGGTCCATATTTTTCCCTTTTGGAATTGCCTGACCAAGGGCAATTTTTGCCTTTGGTTTAATAGACTGGGTAGGTTGGGATTCTTTGAGTTGAACCTGGCCCTTAGTGGCGATTTGTATTTCTGTATGAACTTCTTCTCCTTGCCCATTAAAAGCACTGACTTTATCTCCTTCTTTCAAGCGTAAGACATTGAGACAATGGTGTGATTCCGATTTACATAATATCAAATTATTAGGATCCCAGAATTCTGGTCTTATATAAAATCTAGGCATGAAATACTATTCAGAATGAATTAGATCATTTGAAGAATCGCTTCGCTTTTTCAAAGAAGCTTTCTCGGATAGGAGAATTTTTTGTTCCTATAGAATCGGCAAATTGATTGAGGAGATTTTTCTGTTCCTTATTCAATTTTATGGGTATTTCTACCTGCAGCTGAACGTGGAGATCCCCTCTTTGAGAGGAATTAAGAAATTGGACTCCACGATTTTTCATTCGGAAAACAGTAGAGTTTTGTGTGCCTGGAGGAATTTTTATCGATGCTTTTCCCTCTAAGGTGGGCACTTCAAGTTCTCCACCCAGTGCAGCGATCGTAAATGGTACCGGTACTTCACAGTAAAGGTCATTGTCTTCTCTTTCAAAGATATCGTGCTCACGGATATGTATAACCACGTAGAGATCTCCGGGAGGTCCTCTACGCAAACCGGCCTCTCCATTTCCTGATGAGCGGATACGAGATCCGTGGGCAATTCCTGCTGGGACTTTTAATTTGATTCTAGTCAGTTCTTCTGACCTTCCTTCTCCCCTGCATTCAGTACACGGGTCTTTGATGATTTGACCGGTCCCTCCACAATCTGGACAGGCCTGCTGGACTTGAAAAAAACCTCGCGATGAAATCACTTGCCCGTGCCCATCGCACGTATTGCATGAACTTGTTCCTGAACCACTTGAAGATCCAGACCCATTGCATTTTTTACAGGTTATAGGTTTTGCCAGCTCAAGTTCTTTGACTGTACCAATTGCAGCATCTTCAAGAGTGATTTGCAGGTCATATCTTAAATCCGAACCCTTATTATTGCTTGTTCTGCCACGCCTTCTACTATTTCCGAAGAGCTCCTCGAATATACCGCCTCCGCCTCCCCCACTGCCTCCAAAGACTTCTTTGAAGATATCAAATGGATCTCCTCCCCTCGATCTGCCAGGACCAGAAAAAGCAGAGTGTCCATATTGGTCATAAGTGCTTCTCTTGCCCTCATCACTTAATATTTCATAGGCTTCACTTACTTCCTTGAAACGTTCTTCAGCTGATGGGTCATCCGGATTTTTATCAGGATGATGTTCTACGGCAGCTTTTCTATAAGCTTTTTTGATTTCAGAAGCACTTGCATTCTTGTTCACTCCAAGGACTTCGTAGTAATCACGTTTAGACATCCAAAATTTATTATATTGTTAGCTATGGATTAAAGTAAATGAGTTGACTAATGCGTCTATGCGCCTTCTTCCTCACTTGATTCGGAATCTTTTTCTGGTCCTTTTGAAACTATAACGTTTGCGGCGCGTAACAGTCTATCATGAAGTTTGTACCCTTTTCGTATTTGGATAATAATATTTCCTTCAGGTATATCATTATTTTCTTCCTGTGAAATTGCTTCATGTATATTAGGATCGAATGGCTGACCAATGGCAGATATCTCTGTGGCTCCTTGCGTCGAAAGGAACTCTTCTAACTGTTTTTGAACCATTTCCATGCCCTTAGTGATAATGGATTCAGAGTCTTCAAGTTTAGCTGCGCCAAGACCCATTTGGAAACTGTCAATGACTGGCAACAATTCGCAAAGCAATCCGGCATTAGCAAACTTAATGGCTTCTGTTTTATCTCTTGCCATTCGTTTGCGATAATTGTCCAGTTCTGCCTGATTCCTGGCCGCGATGTCCTTCCAGTGCTCTGCCTGTTTCAGTGCCTCTTTTAAAGGATCTTTGGGCTCTTCTTCTTTTTTTGATTTTTGTTCATTGGAACCATCTGAATCCTCTTTAGGATTTTCAGTTTTATCTACATCAATAGAAAATTCCTCCTCCTCTGTAGGGTTCTTTTTGGTCTGATCTTTGTTTTTTTTTGATTCTTTGCTCATTATATATGGGCATTAGTTATTGGGCGCGCATTATACCCGATAATTCCAGAATATCTAAAAAAGGTATTTTTTTATGCAAAGACTTTATGTTTTTTCTATTGCAATAAGTGTGATGTCATCATTTTGCGCGACATTACTAGCAAATAAGTTAACGGATTCCTGTATTTCACTTATTACATTCTGCGCTCCTTTTGGAGCCGCATTTATGAGTGTTTTGTGAAGTCTTTGAATTCCAAACTCTTCTCCCCGGATATCGGAGGCTTCATTTACTCCGTCAGTGTATAGTAGAAGAATGTCTCCTGTTTTCATATGAATTTCATGCTTTTCAATAGCATTATTGAAAACATTTCCCGAATCAATACCGATGGCTATTCCTGGGCTTTGAACAGGATCAGCAACTTTTGCGTCGGCTCTAAAGTGAAGAGGAGCATCGTGTCCTGCTCTCGCAATGGCTATTTTCCCGGTCCCTTTTTCCAAAATCAGAAATGCTAGACTGATGAACATGTCTTCTCGGATATCAGGGAATAACTGTTCATTTACGCGGCGCAGAACTTCTGCGGGGCAGAGAGCATTTATTGCATTGGCTCGAACAACGCTCCTGCACATGGCAGTTATTAATGATGCGGGCACACCTTTTCCTGATACATCAGCTATGACTACAGCCAAGTGTTCATCATTGATTTCAAAGAAATCAAAATAGTCTCCGCTAACTATTCTTGCGGGAACATTGAGGCCCATGATTTTATAGCCTTCGAGTTCTGGTGATTCTGATGGCAAAAGGATGCGTTGGACTTCGCTAGCTGTATGCAGTTCCTTTTCTAGATTCTTTTTTTCTACTGCTTCAAGATGAACGATTGAATTGCCTAATGCGAATGCTGACTGTTCCGCAATGGATTGAAAAACTTCATAATCGTTTTCTGTGAAATTTTCTCCGCCAGATTCATTCGCCACTGCCAATATTCCTAGCTCCTTGCCTCCATAGCACAGAGGGGCGATTATGGTTGAAACGCCTTGATGAATGTTATTGTCTGCATTTTTAAAGTGGGGATTAGTGGCAATGTTCTGAACCTTTAATGATTTCCTTGTCCTTAAAGCTTCACCAAAGGGCCCCCAATCTTTTCCAACACTTGTGAGTCGACGGTAGCTATTAATTGTATTTGGTACTTTTTCTGATTGCTCTGCTATGTGAGATGGAACAGGAATCAGTATGGGGCAAGCTTCACTTTGGTATTCAGGAACTAAATTGTCTTTGCTTTTATCAAGTAAATATAACGCGGCGCCGTGAGCATCGACGACCATAGCCGCGCCACGAACAATGGTCCGGTGCAGAGTTCCCGGATTAGTGCCCCCTTCCTGAGTGAGAGTCTCTCCTAGACTCTTGAGAAAGTCGAACATTCGGAGCTCTTCTTTTTCAATGTCGTTACGTTGACGCTTGAGCTCATTTATAATTTTCTGATATCGGAAGATATAGATAAAACAAACAATCGTAATGGTGAGGGAGATTAATAGCGTTACGATGGTTGTGGTCATGATCGTAAGCGTTTATTGCATAATTATGAGGCAGATTGTTGCCCCAGTTCTTGTTCGAGAAAATGAATTACGTCCTTGAACCTTGGTACGTTATCCTTATCTGCATTTGAGAGATTTTGGTGAGCCTCAAGAGATTGTTTAATATTTTCTTCTTTGCTCATCTCGGCGATGTCCAAGTATTGGCCGTTTTGGATGTAGTTTGATATTTTATTTCTTATTTTCAGCCAAGCATTGCCTTCAGTGTCTAATTTTAATAAGAGATCAATGCCCAGACTTACGAGAAGTTGTGTGTTGCGAGAATTGGCATTAATGATTTCAAGATTCCTTTGATTCTCCGGCTCTAATGACTTTTTTATTCCTACAAGTGTTCCCATGAATGTAGAGTCCATGACTGGGCAATTTTCTAAATCAATGACAAATTCTTTTGAGCCTCGATCGATCATTAAATCTGCGAATTTTTTGACTCCTTGACTGTTCTGAAATGATCCTTTGCCTTCGACACGAATCCACACTACTCCGTTCTGGAGCTGTCCAACATAGATAGGTGCAACCGGATTCACGTGAAGATTAGATAACCTGTTTAAAGAAAAGCCTATGCAACAAGATAGGCAAGGGGAATCATTCTAAGTTTGCTTTTTTTTGGTTAATGAAAGGCAGAGAGGAAATGTAATCTTACCAGAGGTAGGATTGGTCGCTGGTAATGATTTGGTTGTCGCGCACAATTAAAACACGCCAAGCAGTTACTTTCCCTTTACTTTGGTATTCTTTACCCGTGACTTTGAACCTAGTTTTGTTCTTAGTTCTTGGATTTGAAACGTTGACTGTGCGATAATAAATCTTTGAGCCTGTTTTTTTCTGACGATATTCAAATCTGATAGTTGCTGGTCTATGCGAAGGATCTGTCCACCAAAAGACGTAGTAGTGTCCTGCTCTCTGTTTCTTTTCTTTGTCAGTGACCGCGCCATGCAAAAAATGAAGTTGTTCAAATCGAACCATAGGATCCGGAGAATTAATTTCTTTTTCAGGGTCCAGATGGAAATATTTGGAATTTGTGATTTTGGTTTGGCTTGTCAGGGATTGGCATCCCGAATTTAGCAAAATCACTAAGATGACAGCACAAAATCTGAGGAATAAATTTGTTAGCATGTCAATTTTTTGGTCCGATTCTTAATAAGTTCACTATTCTGCTCTGTCAATTCACGTGCGGCATAAGGGTGTAGTTATTTTTAGGTTAATTCATTTTTTTTTTTTTGAGATACAAAAAAGTGGCATTCATCGCAAGACAATTAGTTAAGTTTACCTTATTATTTGCATTAGTTATTATTCTATTTCGGTTAATGGCCAATCTTTTTTGCAATTTAATCGGCTAATATATGGAAAGCTTACAACGCAAGATAGTTGATGATTTACTCGTTTCTTATCAGGAAGTGGGTGGTATTAACCGTATTGACACCGCCAATTTACCTTCAAGGCCGGCCGTGGCGGGTCTCTGTGAAGATTTACTTCGGCTCGTTTTTCCCGGTTTTCTAGAAACCGATGCAATTGAATCAGAAAATCTTGAGAAGGAAACCAGCCAAGTGGTTTCACAAATTCTTTTGACCTTATCGAAAGAGATAAATAGGAGTCTTAGACTGGCGTCTGATGATTTTAAGGAAATTAGAGAAGAATCTCCTGATAATTTAGCGTGTCGTTTTTTATCTGAATTGCCAAGACTAAGGAGCGTACTAAGAACTGATGTGGAGGCTGCTTACGAGGGCGATCCAGCAGCAAAAAGTTTTGAGGAAATTATCCTAGCTTACCCATGCCTTGAAGCAATCGCGATTCAGAGGATGGCGCATGTTTTATATTCTCTGAGGATTCCTTTCATACCAAGAATGATGACGGAGTGGGCCCATTCGAAAACTGGTATTGATATTCATCCGGGGGCACAGATAGGTTCTCATTTTTTTATTGATCATGGGACCGGTGTAGTGGTTGGCGAAACTTGTGTGATAGGCAGTCACGTTAAGCTTTATCATGGGGTCACATTGGGTGCCCGCAGTTTCCCAAAAGATGATGATGGTAATCCGATAAAGGGTATCAAGCGTCACCCTAATGTTGAAGATGATGTCGTCATTTATCCGGGAGCAACTATTCTGGGAGGTGAGACTGTAATTGGTGCGCGTAGCACTATAGGTGCCAATGCGTTTATAATGAACAGTATTGAGGAAGATTCTTTAGTGGCATTGTCCGAAGTCGAGCACAATATCAAAAATAAGAAAGTTCATCGAGAAGCTGAAAAAGATGAGAGTTCCTGAATATCATCAGCTCAGACTTGGTCTTCCAAGTAATCTAGGTGAGGGCACTTCGAACCGAAGGAGACATTCGCGACCCTCATTGCGGAGGTCTCAATCAAATGGGATGCTCTTTGATTTATTTGAGATAACCAGACCGGTACCAAGGAAAAAAATAGCGCGTGGCCGAGGATTAAAATTTGATTATGAATTGACTGAGAAGTGTAGGCGAATGGCAAGTATGCTGGGCCTTGATCCATTAGCTGATCAGGTCAAAGTGTTTTGGAATTTGAGGTTAAGCTCAACGGCTGGCCTAGCTCATCATAGTAATGCTCAAATTGATTTAAACCCTAGGTTAGAGCGGTTTGCTCCCGAAGAACCAGACAGGACGCTTTTACATGAGCTTGCACATTTGATTGCACACTTCAGAGCATCTGGCCGAAGAATACAGCCGCACGGTTCAGAATGGCAAAGTGCATGTTCAGAGCTTGGGATTCCTGGAGAGAAGCGATGCCATGATCTTCCTCTTGCCAATAGGGTTATTAAAAGAAAGTTAGCTTATCAGTGCCGTTGCTGTGGCATTGTAGTCCCAAGGGTTCGTAAGTTGAGTCGGGATTCTGCTTGTTATCCATGTTGCCAAAAGTATAACAGGGGAGGATACAGTAGACGTTTTCTTCTGGAGAAAATATCCATCAAGGAAGCAAAGTCATTGGCACCTGAGCATCATTGGGCATGAGATGAGTGGGATTCATTTAATGGATTGGATGCTATTTGCAAATCATAATTTTCTTACGATGCGATTAGTGAGGATGCAGATTTTTTGCTATTTAGATTATTGCCTTATTAATTGAGTGCGGCTTATTCTCTTTACTATGCAAAAAAATAAACGAAGAGGATTCCTTAAATCGGCCGTTGCTGCTGGCACTGGGTTTACATTAATTGATCCTTCCTCAGTCGTTCGAGGAAATTTGAAAGTAAAAAAGAAAATTGCACTTGGGTATGACAATTTTGCTGTTCGTGCAATGGGCTGGAAAGCTCAAGAACTGATCGATTACGCTGCAAAATTAAAATGTGATACTTTATTTATCACAGATTTTGGTCCATTTGAAAAACTTGATGATCGCAATTATTTGCAGAATCTATCTAAAAGCGCAGCTGATCATGGGGTGAATATTTTATTAGGTTCATGGTCCATATGCCCTACGGCCAGACGTTTTAAGAAGGACTGGGGAAGTGCGGATGATCATCTAAAGTTAGGAATTCGCATGGCGAAGGCACTAGGGTCTCCAGCTTTCAGAGTTATTCTAGGCGATTCGGGAGATCGTTTGAGCGATGGGGGCATCGAGGCGCGCATTGCTGATACTGTTGCGGTTCTAAAGAGAAATAAGAATTACTGTGTTGATCATGGAATTAAAATAGCAGTGGAGAATCATGCTGGGGACATGCATTCAACTGAACTAGTGAATCTCATTGAAGAGGCAGGCAGTGATTTTGTGGGTGCTAATATGGATTCGGGAAATGCGATCTGGACACTTGAAGACCCTATTGAAAATCTTAGAAATCTCGGAAAGTATGCGATTACTACGAGTCTACGTGATACTGCTCTATGGGAAAGTGAAAATGGAGTGACTGCGCAGTGGACAGCAATGGGTGAGGGCAACGTTGATTTGAAATCTTATTTCGAATTGTATTCCAAACTTTGTCCTAATACTGCAGTCAATATAGAGACTATTTCTGGTTTTAATCGTGAATTAAAAATTAAAGATAAAGCTTTCTGGAAATCTTGGCCAAAAGGTAAGCCGGCAGGCTATGATAAATTCATTGCCCTTGCAAAGAAGGGGGAGCCACGCAAAGCATGGGAAGCTCCAAAAGGGGCTGAAAAAAAGAAGGCTGATAAGGATTACCAGAAAGGTGAGATTGCTAGGAGTATCCGATATTGTAAAGAAAAGCTTGGGCTCGGATTAAAGTAACTTATTAGCTCAATAGCATCTTTATTTTCTCAGCATCGATACCTATAAGGGTTTCTGTAACCGTATTAGCATTGCCCAGAGATTCGATTGGGTGAGTCGTAGCTACCGCGATGACATGCATATTAGCTGCTAAGCCTGCCTCAATACCAACATGAGCATCTTCAAAAACAACGCAGTTCTTAGGATCTATTTTGATTTTTTCAGCAGCCTTAAGGAACACTTCAGGACTGGGTTTCCCTGCACTCACATCTTCGGCTGCAGTGATAGCGTCAAAGTAATCTGATAGCCCAATGATGCGCATCACAGCATCTATATTGGCAATGGGTGTGGAGGAAGCTATAGAACATGCTATCTTTTCTGATTTGAGTGATTGTAGAAGATCTCGTACACCAGGCAAAGGCTCGATCCCGTCAGAAATTATGATTTTGCGATAAATTTCTTCTTTTCTATTAGCTAAGCGTGTGATTTCGCTCTGATTTGTGACGTCGATCCAAGTGCTGAAAAAAATAGGAATAATATTCTCATTACGCATACCAAACGTCATTTTAAAGAAATTTTCAGGAAGTCTTTTATTTTCTTCCTTTGCCAGTTTTGACCAGCTTTCCTCATGTTGATTGTGTGAGTCTATGATTACTCCATCCCAATCAAATAATGCACCAATTGAATTGGAACTCATTGAATATTTTTCTATTGATTGGGTTATTTTAGCCTTTTTGTAATGCCTATTCTTTGTTCTAGAGAGGCATTAACTCGTCCTGCCAAAACAGCATCAAGGAAAATTAATTTTGGATAAGAGTCGAATTCTATCCGGTGCTGACCATTAGTAGGCATATTGGCAGCTTTATCAACGTCTTGTATGTCATTAATTGGAACACCGTTGATTTTAGTTACTATTAAAGTACTAAGTCTCTCATAACCTAAAGTGGCAGGCGTTGGAATGGTTCGGGTTAGGATTACCAGTTTGCGTCTACCTTCTTTTTCATACATTTCCGGACTAGCATGTGCCATAAGCATTTTAATTGGTGCTCTGGATTGCCAATCGTTCCCAAAAAGTTTTAGGAAAGGGACGGAAAGTTCCTGAAAAACAAGACCACCAATTATGGAAAACTTAGGGCCACGATCAAACATGTATGGATCAATTAAATAGTCTTCTGCGGGCCGACGGATTAGCTGTAGATCGATTTCTTTCTTTTGTCCGGCACGAAGAATTTTTATTTTTATGGAGTCCCCTGTGAATGCTTTACCTCTAACGAGGTGACTAAAACTTAGCTTACCCCAGACAGGATCATTATAGTTTCCTCGTGAATCGATTCCTTTACCATTAATAGATAAAATAACATCACCTGATTTAATGCTGGCAGCAGCAGCAGACGCACCTTCAATTACTTTGCTGACAAATACTCCTCCATCTTCTTGGTTAAGTTTAAGATAATTTCTGAATTGTTCGTCGAGTGTTTGTGAATACATGATCCCAAGGTTTGGGAATCCTGTATATTTGCCGTCTTCAGTGTCTTTCAAAAAATGTTCAATGATTGAAGCGGGTAAGATGTTTGATATCTGATCCTTACTTGAATAACTGATTAAAAGTCCTGCCAGCTTATTGTTTTTGGCAACTGGGAGAGTGAAGCTTCCGGAACGGTATTGGACCGGACCATTAGCCTGTATTTGTAAAAACCTAGATGTATCGATGAAGGATTGGCGTACTTCTGCTTTGGAAACTGTGATTTGAGTAGTGACAGGAGTGCCGCTTGTCTCGAATTGCCAAGCTTCCACTTTGTCTTTTGGTGATAGGTCCGTGTCTAACTCGAAAGGTATACGATCTGATAAGAAATCATTGTCCTTAATAGGTTTTAGTAGTGCCAGATTTGCTTCATAATCGACAGTGATTACTTGTGCTGTTGTTTTTGCAGCTGTGTCTGGTTTTTCTAGCTCAATGTATGTTGCATCTGTTACCATTTGAGCGGTGACCAATACTTTGCCTCCGCCGAGGACTGCTCCGAGTCCGATCCTAGTAGAGGATGCGCCTTTTTCCCATGGCTGCACAAGATTATAGGACTGCATTGTCGTGTTAACTCGGATTACCGACTTATCAACGGATGCAGCTATTAATTTTTCTGACCAAAGTGAAGCGGATATTGCGAAGGCAATAGAGAAGATAATGAATTTTGTCATCTTAAAATTTTGCTAAAGGGTAGGATCTATTATGCGTGAGGATGATTTTATATTTTCGATAGGTTATAGGTGTACCTAATCACCTAAATAATGGTCCTTAATCACATTATATTTTTCTTGGATGCGCTTTTGTGCTGCTTCAACTTTTGATCGTTCAATGACGATGGGTCTTCCATTGCCTAATAAACTGATGATAATGTAATCACCGTTATCTCTGGCTAGAGCATTGTGAACGTCCTTTAAGGTTTTTACTTTAACCCCGTTTACTTCATCAACAATACTATGTTTAAAATTAGAGAAGTACGAATTGATTGAATCGGGAAGTATTGTGGTTAGAACGATGACTTCGGGCCTATCTTTGTAAATGTCTGCCGAGACATATGAATCAAAATGATATCTGACCTGCAGATTTTTCATTCCATGAGCAGCCATGAGGTTTCTGTCGAGGGGTTGAAAGGCGAGTCCTGCGAACATGATATAGCGTGGTTTCTCATCATATTTCTTTGCTGCAATTAAGTATGGGAGAAATCTCTTCAAAGTAACTTTGGTATCGATTGATTTTTTTTGCCTCCAGATTTTTAGTTTTATGACATCGCCTGCAAATTTTCTTTCGACGATTTCATTCATGTTAACGTCTTCTCCTTCGTAGTTGATCAATCCATTTGATTTTACTGGGCGACCATCAATTGCTAAGAGAACGTCTCCGGTCTTAAGTATTCCTCCAGCTGAACCATCTTCTTCTGCGGCGGCTACCATGATTCCTATTCCATCATTAGCTAGGCCTAGAGCTTTTCTTTGGGCGGGATTGAGTAGAGGAAAATCACTCATACTAAGATCAACATAATGATCATATTTACCGTCTTCGACGTCTTTAAGAAATCGACGAATGACTGGCGTAGGGATCATGTAACCCGTGTTTTGTGCGATGTTTCCCGAGTAACCCTGAAAAGCGACTCCGACCACTTTTCCATTTTGGATGACGGGTCCTCCCGAATTTCCGGGATTAATAGCTGCATCGATTTGTATTGTTAGATGTAAATCGACACTAGTATGGGAATAGCTAAGAAAATCGATCCGTGAAACTACGCCTGAAGTTATAGAGATTCTTTCACCTCCTATCGGATAGCCTATTACTTTAACAGTAGTATCCAATTGTGGCAGTTTTCCGATATCAAATGGAGTCACACCCTCAAAAGCCGAAGGGTCTTCAAGTTCGAGCATAGCGAGATCACAATCGTGAGCGATATGGACTATCTTTGCGCGATAGGGTTTAGCATCACCAACTTTCTTTATATATATAATCCGGCTGTTACTAACGACATGAGCATTGGTTAAAAATTTATTTTTGCCCACTAACCAACCAGTTCCATTGCCGCCAGAGTCTCGGCCCGTATTCCAAGGGCTACGATAATCGGGATTAAGAGAAGAATTTTCAATTCTGACAACTGCTTCATATTTAGAAGAGTTATTGGCTTGATTGGTATTTTCTTTTCCATTTTTTTCCTGAGCTGAAGCAAAGCTCCAGGCAAGGGTTGATATAACGAAGTAGAAAATAGGAGATTTCATATTAATGGGTTTTGAAGGATTGATTCTCTAAAACATTTCTATTGTCGACTCCGAGTCTAGAAAAGCAATCTGGGTCTTTTCTTTTGTGAATGATTTAGAGGATTCCTTTTAGTTAAATCCAGAATTTTTCTTAATTAACTCGAAGAGGCGAGCTGATCTTTTTATTGGCTGAGTACCATTAACAAAGAATAATCTTGCAATTAGTTAACTTTTGCTAATAATCAATAATAAATAATTATTTATATTCATTAATGTCATTCATATCACGCTTTTCTTGGTTCAAAGGGGGAAAAAATATTCCAGATGAAGAGATGAGGGACATATCTGAAATTCTCAGAGCAGGAAGGTCTTCTAAAAGAAGAGAGAATCTAAAATTTACAGGTAAGACACGAGGCAAATCAGCGACCAGTATGTTTGGGAGGAGACAACTTCGTGAGGCGATTTTACACTGCGTTGTCAATGAGGATGAGCGCTAGAATATGATTGTGCCGGATGTTTTCAGGTCACCGTCATTTGTCTCCCATTGTCATTGGAATTAATTCTCTCGATAAAAGGGATTGCTATTTTTGCCCATTCCGTTGGATTTTGATATGCTGACGCTCCTTCGGCCCAGCACTTTCTGAGCATTTCAGTATTGATGATTCCTGGATTCAATGCGACGCAAGCCATTCCAGTCGGTAATTCTTGCGCTAATGCACCGCTCATTCCTTCGATCGCCCACTTTGTAGTGCAGTAAGGAGCTACATTTGGGGAAGTGGAACGGCCCCAACCTGAACTCAAGTTCACTATTATTCCATTGCAGTCTTGAATCATTGATGGGACAAAGTGCCGAATCATATTAGCAACACCGTTAATATTAACGGCAGACATTTCATCGAACTCTTTTGCTGACACTTCCCATAAAGGAGCAGGATTATTCATGATTGCAGCATTATTCATGAGTAAATGAGGCGGTCCGAATTGATTAATGATTTGTTTAGCAGCAACGGCAATTGATTCGTCACAAGAAACATTTGCCTGAAAAATGTAATGATTTTCTCCTAATTCATCAGAGAGCGCCTTAACTTTACTTTTTGTTTTTCCAAATCCGACTATGGTCCATCCTCTTTCTGCCAGACCTAAAGCAATTGCTTTTCCTAGACCACTTGTGGTTCCAGAAATAACAGCCACAAGCTTCGTTTTATTGTTACTATTGTTAGCCATCTAATTGTTGTTCATTTAATTCAAGTTCAGGAAAATCAACCATTGCATCTAATATAAGTTCGCCAAAGTTATAACAGAAAATGAGTTCCTCCGAAATCTTACCTTCAAATATCATCTTAAATCCGGAAGATAGAATATTTCCCGAATTTAGCTTAACTAAATTATTACATTCAGTATTTGACCCAACTGAAGGTTGCAGGGTCTGCATCCTTACGGATTTTGAAGAACCTTCAAAGGAAATGAAAGGGTTTCAATTTTTGCAGTCCCCCGAGAAATTTCCTGTTCAAGTGAAAGCATATGAAGAATTTTTTTGTAAGTTACAAGATGGGGCAATGCATGAACTTGGTATGAGTGGAGGTGAGATGTTTGCGTATCATGCCACGAATGGATCCAATCTTGATATGGAGGATGAATGCTTCGATGTTGATGGTTTAGCCTTGTCTTTGGACCAAAACATTTATCCTGAATATGATATCATTTTATGTATTTCAGATTGGAGCGCTACGGCTCCACTAACTGCGAAGTGTAAAGATTTTGGATTCCGTGGCGCGACTATGCATGGGCTGAATGATATTATACTCAATTCTGGTCTTTCAGTAGACTATAATCAGGTTTCATCTGATGCTGAGAAACTCCGATTAGCTATGACTGGTGCCGATGAAATTGAAATTGATTTCACATTGGATAATGACCGAACTCTTACAGCAAAGCTTTTTTTGGATGGCCAAGAGGCACAGAAATCGCACGGACTATGCAAAGGAAAGACCCCGGAAATCGCGAATTTACCCGCTGGTGAAGTCTATTTTGTACCGGTTGATGCGGTTGGACAGTTCCCTATGAAGTACCATGATGGAACTCTGGGCCTTCTTGATGTTGAGGATCGTAATATTTATCGTAGCACTTTGATTGAAGGTGACCAGATGATAATTGATGAGCATAATGAAAGATTAAAGGATGATCCGGTCACGGGAACTTTAGGTGAGTTGGGATTTGGAACTCAAGTGTTGCCAGTTTCAGGCGCTGACATTCAAGACGAGAAGGTGCTTGGAACTTGTCACCTGGCTACAGGAAGAGATGATCATCTTGGTGGTGATATCATTCCTGAAATGTTTAAGACTCATCAAAACTCTACGCATGATGACATTCTTTTTGCTCCACATAAGACTCCTAATTTTAATATTAGTCAGGTTAGAATGAAAAGAGGTGAACAGTTTGAAATTCTCATAGAAAATTTTAAACCTAGTCAGTATTTGATTAATGCGTTATCCCAGAAATAAAATAATTAATTAATTTTCCAGTGAGCCTTTATGAGTCCCAATCTTATCTTGATCAGTATTTGTTATTTCATTATGGCAATTCCTTTGAAATAGATCCTTTTCAGATATTTCCTGAGTCATTTTTGAATTTTGCAGAGCGTAGCGTTACTGAGAATCTAGACATTTCCGAGAGTAGGCAGCGTGCTCTAGATTTAGGCTGTTCCGTAGGCAGGTCATGTTTCGAGCTTTCGCGTTTCTGTGATGAGGTGGTTGGTATAGATTATTCCAACCAGTTCATTCGTGCGGCTGAAAAACTAAGGGTTGATGGCAGTGTTCAATTCAATAGCCTACAGGAAGGAAGTCAGTTTAATTCTTATGTTGCTGAGGTTCCAGAAGGGTCGAGCCCAGAACGAATTTCCTTTGAGGTCGGAGACGCGCTGCAATTGCCTAATAGAATTGGGAAATTTGATGTCATACATGCAGCGAATTTACTTTGCAGATTACCTAATCCGGATCACCTACTAAAGAAACTGCCAACACTCATGAATGAAGGAGGATCGTTGGTTATAACAACGCCTTGTACTTGGATTGGAGAATTTACTCCGATGAAAAATTGGCCCAAAGGATCGACGCTGGACTGGATCAGCGCAAATTTATCTGACAAATTCGTGTTGGAGGACAATCATGATATGCCTTTTATCATCTTGGAGCATGCACGTAAGTTTCAAGTAGGTGTTGCTCAGGCCAGCGTGTGGACTCGCAATTCTGAATAATATGGTTCTTAAGAATCAAGAAGTTAATCACTCTCGAAGGCCCTTTAAGTTCCCGAGAAGATATATTTTTTATGTGTTGAGTGTTTTGTATTTGATTGGGGATATTTATTGGTTTGATGGGCCACTTAAATCACGAATCGATGAGACATTTAAAGGTAATGGAGTTGACGCAGAGCAGCTTGCTATCAGGGAAGAAATTGTTGCCACAGTGAATGCACATCCTATTAGGCGATATGATTTGGAGCGTGCTACGGAAGAGTATTGTCGTAAAAATGGAATAGTATGGAGTGAGATTTCAAGAAGTAGAATTAATGCCATACGTCTTCTTGTTCTTGATCAATTAGTAATTGACCGATTGATTTGGTTCCATTCTTACCACTATCCTGTCGAACTATCTCAAGAAGAAATTGATGATGCTTTGATAAGGTTTCGCCGAGGGTTTGAGAGTTCCGAAGAATTCGAACAGGCAGCTTCTTCGCAGGGATTTTCAGTTAGCCGGATTGATGCTTTTCTCCAGAACCAATTCATGCAAAGAGCATGGATTGAGAAGGCTATAAAGAAACATATTATTGTTAGTGAAGAGGAAATAATAGAAAGATATGAAAGTGATGAAGTTATTTCTATGATCCCTAAAAGAGTCAATGTTAAGCACATCTTTTTCTCGACCTTGGATAAAGATGCTGAGCAGGTTAGGGAGAGGGCCCAAAGAATTTTTCAGAAATTAAAAGAAGATCAAAGTTTCGATGAATTGGCAATGAGATTTTCCGAGGATTCTCGAAACAAAGATGCGGGAGGAAATTTGGGATGGCTTACCCGAGCCCGCGTTCCTGATAAATTTTATGATAATGTTATCAAAATAAGTATTGGTGAAACAGCCCCCCCGTTCAAGACCGCTCTTGGTTGGCACATAGTTCACGTTATTGGCCGAATGGATTCAGCCAAAGCTTCATTAGATTTACTGTATGATGAGATAGCTGCTACCATTGAGGTTGAGAAGCGACAAAGGGCTATCGAAGCATTAATTAATCACATCAAGAGTAAGGCCAAGATTCGTTATACAGGACAATTCACTTGGGTAGAATGACTTGGAGGTGCTCAATGTCCGAGGTCTGGCACCGGCTACTGACTCGGCGCCTCCGACTGCGGCTTAGGGTTTATCGTTACAAGAATCATTTCAGTTCGGCGCGGGTAGCCGGTTGTCCAGCGCCGACTTGTTCGGCCTTGGAAGTTCGTTCGACTCGAGATTGGATAGCGAAGCTTCCCTTGGAACTCCTCACCACTGTTGCCTCCAACGAGAATTGCGTGCCGTTCGTCTTGCCTATGCTTACAGTAAAAGACTGCGATGGGAGCGTGAGGACTTTTGGAGAGGAAAAAATACCTACTCCTTCAGCGTCGCGTGCTGCGGCAAGGGTTCTAGAAACGTCATCCTGCATCCATGCCTCGGCATGTTGTAGGGTATTCTTGGCGTTTGTCGCGAGTGTTTCCAATCCGTGAGATCTTACAAAGTCAGATCCTACAGAAAGAATTTTACCGTCTATCTCGATTGCTTCACGCCCGTCCTCAAGGGTGACGTGGCGCGGTGTTAAAAGCGTAAGTTCATAGTTCCCATCAGCCGTTTTGTATCCGCCCGTTACGAGCGTTTCGCCAGGGTTGATCTCAGCGTTGACCGTTGAACTAAGAACGGCCTGCTCAAGCGGGCGGGTGATCTTTTCCAATTTTGCTCTCACCGTTTCAAGCTCACGTCTGAGTTTTCTGATATCTTCTTTATCTCTTTCCGAATTTGTAATCCCGCGGGTAAGAGCGGCGCGCAGCTTATGAGGTCTACCCGCATTGCTCTCGGTGTGTCCTCGTGGTGTCGCATGCTCGGCGGCCGAGTATTTTCCCGGGGAAGAGGTATTCTTGTGACTATGGCGGTAAACGAAAATAGCAATGAGAACCACTAATGCGATTCCGAAAACTAGAGAGTATTTTTTCATTTTTATTGGGAGGTCATTTCTGAGCCGAACAGTACTTTTATGCCGCTGTATGCCATAACTGTTATTGACCACAAAGGAGCAACAGGGTGTTAAGGTCGCATTAGGGGCGATTCGCCGAATCGTTTGCTGGGGATCCCCAGACTGTTTCATGTGGGCACCCAGTTTTTCCCTAGGATAACATTCCCAAAAATAGGCGGTTGCTAACTTGGTGGTAATACGCCTTCACGTGCAGGAAGTTTAGGCTTTAGAATCGATTCTTTTTTTGAGTCTTCTTTTTGAGTGGGTTCTTTCTCTTTTGGCTTTGATGGTGGAACTATCTTTGGTTTATCGGGTTCCTTTTGCTCTTTGCTGGTTATGTGTTCTGGCAACACAGGAACATTTGTTTGCGGAGACGGATTTGAATTTTTAGGGGAGGTCTTTTTTTTCGGATTTGGTCCGGCATTTTTTTGCTTTGGTGCCTCACCAGATGGGAGAGGTTTTTCAATGTTCTTTTTTGGAGTGCCTTTGAGCAGATTCATTGAGGTTACACGAACCGATTGCAGGGTATTGCAAGAGCACAGGCTTAATGTTAAAATTACTGAGGCCAGAGCAATTATTTGGATATTCATTTTCAGTATTATCTCTCCCTATTCAGCTAAAGCCTTTAATGGTTATATGGTCAAGGTGTTTGTGTGAGTGCTTTAATCAATAGTCATTCGTTACGGAATTGATTAATGAAAATAAAAGCCATAGTTCCTAATGACAGAGTGCTATGACCAATAGTAGCTATTACCTCACGAATTGGATTTAAATGGCATGCAAGAATCCATGTCATCCCTATTAAAATGCTCGACCCTATCACAAAAATACCTAGGGGTGAAATAGTAGCAGAGCTACTTTCTCTAACTTCTTTAGCAGAATTTAAATAATAGTTTGAGATAAGAGCAAAAATGATAATTGAAAAAATGCTTAAAGGTTTTGACAATTGAGGGACAAGGCCTACCAGGGCATCGTAAGCTCCATGAGCGATTACTACTAAAATGAATGTTCCAATAAATCCTTCCCATCTCGTTTTAGGCCAAAGACCAAAATAGAACAGTGAGAGGCCAGCGATTCCAGTCAGTGATGCATGGAAAAAATTAGCAGTTAAAAATCTAGGAAAAACGGCAGCTTCGGATCCTGGCCCAAAATAAAGTAGATTTTCTGAGCAGGCGAACCCGAGTCCAATGCAAGCAGCTGTTGCTAAGGCTTCCATCGGGCATCTTTTCTTCAGGAGAATGAAAAGGAAGGGTGTAAAAAAAAGCAGTTTGATTAGTTCTTCTCTCAGTCCAATGCCACAAATTACATAAAGGCTGTCGTTAATTATTTCTCCATTTAATTTGAATTGAAGCTCATTTTCTTGCCAGAAAACTAATCCAAGAACCACGAACGTTGATGCGAATCCCGCTAAGAATCCAAATCCATAAAGTGGTATTCTTCTTCGAGGAAGATTGCCCGCGCGCCCCAAACTGATTATGATACAGAACCAAATAGCAGCTGTAAAGGCGGTCACAGAAAGCCAAACAAAATTAAGATTTTGAAAAATAAATGTTATATTTCTTTTGGTGAGTGCTATCCACTTTCCTAATCTTAAGGCAACATTTTCAAATGTTTGGTTGCTCATTGAATTTCTATATTCTTGACTGGAAAATAGTTCTTCAAGTTCGTTGGTTTTTTCTAAGGCTAGGAGTGCTCGCATGATGCCGTTTTTTGCATGGTCTGACTGAGGGTAATTTTTTAACTCGAATTCATAATATATCTTAGCTTCTTCATGTTTTTCTCTGGCGCTAAGAATGTCTGCATAAAATTCAGAAGCGAAACGAATGGGCCTCCTGCTTTTCATCCGCTCCTTTAATTTTGAAAAGTGCTCTTCATTTTTTTTGTCTAAGGAAGATAATATATAATCTTTAAAGAGTTTTTGGCTCTCCGGCTTTAAAACGTTTTGAGGAATTTCAAGAATTGATGCCGTTAAGTAGAGTCCCTCACGTGCCATTCTAGCAATGCTTACTTCATCAAATACATTACCGTTCCTATAATTAATGATTCGCTTAACTTGCTTAGGGTCCAGACGGTTCAGTGTGAGTGGTATAGATTCTTTTTTAATCCAAGGGCATGCAATTTCTAACTTTTCTATAATTCGATTTTCTTTTGTCGAAATGCTAGGTAAGACAATGCCGATCAGTATTGAAATGATGCCAATGATTATTGATGAGCGGAGCAGAAAGTTCCGATCACGAGATTGTGATATTAGTCTTTGATGAATCTTCAGCATAATCACTGGAGTCGTAGGATCTTAACAATTTAATTAGCCCGTTTTATTTTATAGTAATTAACGAGACCTCCAACGACACCGTCAGCATATTCATGGATTAAACTTTTACGTTTCTTTCCAGCTATCATTTTTTCTCCAGAGTATTTCCCAGCAAGGACTCTATGATAAAATGTAGGACTGTTCATTACATAAGGTTCAAGAAAAATAACTGGGCAGTGGTAGACTCTATTAGCGAGAAGGTTTCTTGCATAAATATAGGGCTGTTTGTGGTTAATGACCTTTGCATTTGAAGTCGAATATTTATATGGAGGGAGCCCGGTTTCATTAGCCATTGAACTGGCGACTGCGATGTTTATCGCCAACTCTTCATTATGAGTGTTTTGTAAGAGCCTCTTAAACAAATGGAATCGGTTATCTTCTAAACGAAATTCGGTTGAGCTGTAATTACCATTTACTAAAAGGTGAAGATGATTGCGGTTTATTAGTTTTGGTTTATTTGGGTTTCCCCAAGACTCTGCGTTGAAATGCACACAAATTGTGAGATCGGGCTTAATCGTATTGTTTATTATATGCGCTCTTCTTCGGATTTCGTGTTTCCTGTAAAATAGGAGTTCACTTTCTCTCTTAAGTGCCAAACCTTCAGAATTTTGTCCGCGTGATTGCAAAACCTTTCGAGCTAGCTTTTCAAAGTGTTCCGGTCTCAATTTGGTTACGGGTTCGTGTTGGTCTCTTAATAGGACAACTGTTGCCCCCAACAATTGTAGTTTTTGTTTAATTAGTTTTGCTGTTAACAGAGTCAGTTCACCTTCTTTGATTTCGATGCCTTTACCATCTAATTGATACCATCGGCCTTCCATCTTTGCCCATTTTCCGCCGATATGTCCGGGATCAATTGCTACTCTAAGGCCTTTGAGTGGTTCTTTTTCAATATTAGTCTTTTTGGGAAGCTCTTCGGCTTTTCTCCAGTAACGTAAATTTTTGGGCACATGGTCAGATGAGCCGAATTGCAGTTTGAAAATTTGGTTACCTTTTGCGCGGATTTCAGCTGATGTTGAATTAATTCGGACGACTAATTTCCAAGCATCTTGTTCAGAATAAATATTTTCTAATTCTGTCAGGAATCGTTTTCTGGTAATTTTTTTCTGATATCTTTCTAGTTCACTCCAGTTCGGATCAATGGCTAATGTGCTCAGATTGGAGCGAATGCGGAGCTGGTCAGCATGAATTTCAGATTCATCAGAAATCTTATTTTCAGGATTTAAGATAACTATTATTAAGAGGGCTGATATAATTATGATGCTAATCCAGAATAGTTTTACTGATTTAGTCGGTGATGATTCTTTTGGCGGCATCGAGAATAGGAACTGAATTTAAACGTAAATTGATACTTATGACAATATGTGGTTGAGCCTTACTAATTTCCAATTAGCATAATGACTTGGACGCACTACCACACACTAGTAATTTAAGACTTCTTTTTTTAGGGGACATCGTTGGCGAACCCGGGCGTAAGGCAGTTGGAAATTTTCTCCCTAAGATTCGTGAAGATAGGGGAATCGATTTTATTGTTGTTAATGGAGAGAATGCGGCGGGTGGAAGAGGTATTACGCCTAAGATTGCAATAGGTCTCCTGAGGGCTGGAGCAACTGTCATTACAACGGGTGATCATATTTGGGATCAAAAAGAGATCATTGATTATTTGCCTACCGAGCCGCGTTTGTTGCGACCTCTCAATTATCCGGACGGTACACCTGGCCAAGGTAGTATTGTACTTGAAACGGAGAAGGGACCAGTAGCGATATTAAATGCTCAAGGTAGAACATTTATGAATCCACCCCTAGAGAATCCATTCCTTGCGATCGATGCTGAGTTGGAACTGATTCGAAAGGAGACAGATATTAGAATGGTTTTCGTCGATTTTCATGCTGAGGCGACCAGTGAAACTATAGCCACTGGCCGTTATCTTGATGGAAGAGTCTCTGCTGTGGTGGGAACTCATACCCATGTTCAGACTGCGGATGAGCAAATTTTTCCGGGTGGAACAGGGTTCTTATGTGATGCTGGCATGTGTGGACCATCAGAATCAATTTTGGGGAGGCAAATAGATCCAATACTTGAGCGCATGCGCACTTCAACGCCCAGAGCCATGCCTGTAGCCAAAGGAGAAGTGGATATAAGAGGAGTCCTTTTGGACATTGATTACAGTACCGGGAAAGCTGTAGGTATTGAGCGTATTGCTGAAAAATTTAATAATTGATGGTGATTTTTCTGCTTATGAAGGAATATGACCGGCTTTTACTTAGTTTATTAGTATTGCAAATACCTGCATAATTACCTCGAAATGAGTATCTTAAGAAGTAATTCTGTATTATTTCCGAAAAATGTTAAAATTTTTTTGACAGTAACAGCCGATTTGATAGATTTCGCTCCACTTTTTCGCAGGGGTGGTAGGTATTTTTTTTCCAGAATGATTCATAATAAATGGCCTTCTGGGGTGGAAATCTTTCGGCTTCTGCGGACTGCGTGAGTGTTTCATGTGTGGTCACCTGCCGAGTTTAATGCTCATAAGGTAATTAAACAATAGATACGCTCATGTAGCTCAGGGGTAGAGCACTTCCTTGGTAAGGAAGAGGTCACGGGTTCAAATCCCGTCATGAGCTCCACGCAGAAAGTAAGAAATAATACCAAGCCGATTAATCGGTAACTAAACTTAAAAAGAAACCAACAAGAATTACAAATTGCGAGATCAAAAATATTTTGCGGATAATTTGTAAGGCAATTCAAAATCAACTAAGACCCTAGTCCTTAATTTTTATAGGACTTACTACTAACAAAGACATGGCCAAAGAAGCATTCGAAAGAAACAAGCCCCACGTCAACATCGGAACAATCGGACACGTTGACCACGGGAAGTCTACGCTCACCGCTGTTATCTGCCACACGCTGGCGGGAAAAGGTTTGGCTGAGAAGAAAAATTATGATGAAATAGATGCCGCTCCAGAAGAGAAGGAACGTGGTATTACAATTTCAACTGCTCACGTAGAGTATGAGACGGAGAATAGACACTATGCTCACGTTGATTGCCCAGGTCATGCTGACTATGTAAAAAACATGATCACGGGTGCCGCACAAATGGATGGAGCGATTCTGGTTTGTTCTGCTGCAGATGGTCCAATGCCTCAAACAAGAGAGCATATTTTGCTAGCTCGTCAGGTTGGAGTTCCTGCGATTGTGGTATTCTTAAACAAAACTGATCAGGTTGATGATGCTGAATTGCTTGATCTGGTCGAGATGGAGATTCGCGAATTGCTTAGCGCTTATGAATTCCCTGGTGATGATATTCCAATCGTTAAGGGTTCTGCATTGAAGGCTCTAGAAGGAGACGGTGAGGAGCAAGAGAACATTATGAAACTCATGGATGCTGTTGATGATTACATTCCGAAGCCTGAGCGTCCAGTGGATCTGGATTTCCTTATGCCTATTGAGGACGTCTTTTCAATTGAAGGTCGGGGAACTGTTGCCACTGGTCGTGTTGAGCGAGGCGTGGTCAACAAGATGGAAGAAGTTGAAATTGTCGGAATACGCGACACACAAACGACGACAGTTACTGACATTGAGATGTTCCGTAAGTTGTTAGATCGTGGTGAAGCAGGTGACAATGTTGGTATTCTTCTCAGAGGAACAAAGAAAGAGGACATTGAGCGTGGTCAGGTCATTGCAAAACCAGGTTCAATTACTCCACACCAAAAGTTTACTTCTGAAGTTTATGTTTTGAGTAAGGATGAAGGCGGCCGTCATACACCTTTCTTTAGTAATTATAGACCGCAATTTTACTTCCGAACAACTGACGTGACTGGTACCATTAAATTACCTGACGGTGTTGAAATGGTGATGCCTGGTGACAACGTGACGATGGAAGTTGATCTTATTACTCCGATCGCTATGGAAAAAACGATTCGTTTTGCGATTCGTGAAGGTGGTCGGACCGTTGGAGCTGGCCGTGTTGCTGACATTCTTGATTAAGATTTAAACCTCAACTAAACGAATTTAGGTTAGCCGGATCTCGTCGGGCATTAATTGGCTCGAATGGGATCCGGCTACGCCGTAAAAAAAGAAGTCCTCAAAAGCGAGTTTAATAAAGAAAAGTAAATTATATAAACTCCAAGAGGGTAGTAGCTCAGCCTGGTTAGAGCACCGGTCTCCAAAACCGGGTGTCGGGGGTTCGAATCCCTCCTACCCTGCCAAGAGCCTCTATTAAAATCCATTAAATGAAGAAATGAAAAGTCTAACAAGATATCTTGGAGAAGTTAGATCTGAACTTCAAAAAGCTAGCTGGCCTTGGATTCCCAAGAATAAGGGAGAGAAGGGATTTAAGCGTTTTAAGGAGCTTACCGATTCTTCAGTAGTGGTATTTATAGCGATGATGCTTTTGGGTGCTTTTGTGAGTCTTTGGGATTTGATTTTATTTAATATCATCAAGTTGCTTACGAATTTGTAGCATCTTGGAATTTTATTTTAGATAACGCTTTATAATTAATTAAACAAAGATGCCTTTAATTCCTGCTCCAAAAGACCAATGGTACGTGGTTCACGTATTATCTGGTCAGGAAAACAAAGTTCGCAATAGTTTTGAACGGCGAATGGAGTCGGAAGAAATGAGCGATGTGATTTTCGAAGTTTTGGTCCCCACTGAACGGGTTTCGGAAGTAAAGAAGGGCAAGCGGTCAGAATCAAAGAGAAAGTTTTTTCCTGGATACCTCATTATGAATATGCACTTGCTCAATGATGAGGGCGGGTTGATTGATCGTAGTTGGTACTTTGTGCAGGAAACACATGGAGTAATTGGTTTTGCTGGCACAAAGAACAATCCGATTCCTATGCGCCCCCGCGAAGTCGAGAGTATGCTGCTTCAGATAAAAGAACGCGAAGAAAGCATTAAACCGAGAATCGCATTTGATGTTGGAGAAACGATTAAAGTTTCTGATGGTCCTTTTGAAAGTCAGCCCGGAGTAATAGAAGAAATAGACCAAGAAAAAGGAACATTACTAGTTTCAGTTACTGTTTTTGGTCGACCAACTCCTGTTGAGCTAGAGCATTGGCAAATCGAAAAAGAAGAATAATAAATACCTGAATTAATCATTTTAATACTATGGCTAAAGAAGTAATCGGAACCTTGAAACTTCAGATCCCCGCGGGTCAAGCGAATCCTTCACCTCCTGTAGGACCAGCATTGGGACAGGCTGGGCTAAATATAATGCAGTTTTGCAAAGATTTTAATGCAAAGACTCAGGCTCAGGCTGGAGATGTTCTGCCAGTCGTTATTTCGATATATAAAGATAAAAGTTTCAGTTTCATTTGTAAGCAACCACCGGCCTCTGCGTTACTTAAAAAGGCAGCAAAGATTGCGTCAGGATCAGGTGAGCCTCACAAAGAGAAAGTGGCTACAATAACTAAAGCCCAAGTGATGGAAATTGTGAAAATTAAAAAACCTGATTTGAATACTGAAGATGATGAAGCAGCAGCTCGTATCATTGCAGGAAGTGCCCGTCAAATGGGCATCGAGATTCAAGGAATGTAATTATTGAGATTTAATTAATATAAACAAGACACTGCAGGAGGGTGTAATGCATCCGCTAATACTGCGAAAGAAAAATGGCAAAAAAAAGAAGTAAAAGATACCGACAAGCGGCGGAACTGTTTGAGGAGGATAAAGAATATAGTCTTACTGAAGCTATTGATATACTTAAGAAATTTCCACCAGCGAAGTACGACGAGACAGTTTCAATTTCTGTACGTCTTGGAGTTGATGCTAAGCAATCTGACCAGATGGTGCGCGGAACATGCCCATTGCCTCATGGGTCAGGCAAGAAAGTTAGGGTCTTGGTTTTTGCTCAAGGTGAAGCAGCAACAGCCGCAAAGAATGCCGGAGCTGAGTTCGTTGGTTTTGATGATCTAATAAATAAAATCCAAGGAGGATTTCAAGATTTTGATGTTGCTGTTGCTACTCCGGAAGCCATGGCTGAGGTCAGAAAACTTGGGCGCTTTCTTGGTCCTCGCGGATTAATGCCTAATCCTAAGACAGGAACGGTTACTGATGATACTGCTTCAGCTGTTAATGCAGTGAAAGCTGGACGTATTGATTTTAAATTGGATCGAAACGGTGGGGTAGCAGCTCCGATTGGGAAAGTTTCGTTTTCAGCTGAGCAGCTTGCTGATAATGGCAACGCGGTAATGAATGCAATTAAGCAAGTGAGGCCAGCTTCGACTAAAGGTATTTATATTTGTGGCGCTACGCTATCAGCTACTGTTTCGCCCGGTATACCGATCGAAACTGATATTTACGAGAAATAAGAAACGGTAATAAAAAAATTAAGGATTACAATGAAAGCAATCAAAGAGAATATTATTAACGATCTTATAGAGAAGCTAAACGCATCTCCTTTCATGATTGTTATTGATTACAAGGCATTGACAGTAGCACAGCTTGGAGAATTGCGCTCGCGACTCAGTGAAACTAATTCTACTGCTCACGTAACGAAGAATTCATATGCTAAGCGTGCTTCGGTAGAGGCGGAATATCCTGAAGGGATTAATGAATCTTTGGCTGGTCAGACGGCGCTCGTGACTGGTGATCAGGACATATGTGCAGTGGCTAAGGTTCTGAAGGATTTTAAGAAGGAAAATGAGAAGCCTGAAATGCGTGCGGGAGTTATGGATGGCAATTTGCTCAGTCCGGAGGAATTAAATGCATTAGCATCATTGCCGCCTATGGATGTGTTGAGAGCCCATTTACTTGGGACGTTACAATCACCTGCTAGCACTTTTGTAAGGTTGCTTAATGAGCCGGCATCATCTCTGGCCCGTATACTTAAGGCAAAGGAGGAACAGGGCTAATAATAAAGATCATCTTTGGTGTGCGAAGTTCATGCCAAGGAGTAAACAAAACTAAAACAAAACTAAAACAAAACCTAAACAGTATAAACCACGGTTCCTTGTCGGGGCGGCGGCCGCCGCTTTGAAATGTTACAGGGCTCTGAATCGCGACGACACCGTAAAAGAAAATGGCTGATATTGAAAAATTAACTGAAGACCTAAGTGGACTAAGTGTCCTTGAAGTTGCTGACCTTGTGAAAGCTCTCGAAGAGAAGTGGGGCGTAAGTGCTGCTGCTCCTGTAGCTGCTGCTGCTGCTCCAGCTGCCGGTGGTGGAGAAGATGCGGAAGAGAAGACTGAATTCGATGTAATCTTGACTGGTGCTGGGGGCAATAAGATTGCTGTCATTAAAGAAGTTCGTGGTGCTGTTAGTGGCCTAGGGCTTGCTGATGCCAAGAAACTTGTCGATGGGGCTCCATCCCCAATTAAAGAAGCATGTTCTAAGGAAGAAGCTGAAGAAATTAAGACCAAACTTGAAGCTGCTGGGGCAGAGGTCGAAGTTAAATAATAACTTAATTAGATTTAGTGTTATTTACTTCTAACTAATCACAAAGCACAGCTAAGTACTTTTTAGTGCTTAGCTGTGCTATTTTGTAACATTTTTAATACTTATAAAATCGAGGACCTGACTCAAAACCAAGCCTAATTTATTTTGCTGCACTATTCCTTAAGGAACGGAACTGACCGCCCAACATACTCAACCATATTAAAGAACCGGAAATACCGTAAAGACGGACCGGTCTTTTCTTGTGTAAACAAGGGATCAGAACAGCACTTACAATTTTTTCCTCATGGACTAGCAGTCTATGAGGTTTTTCTGCCTAAAAACTCTGCTTAGTCTATAGCAAAACCAAACAAAACTATGTCTGAAAGAATACGCAAACATTTTGGAAATATTGACGAAGTCCTTGAGGCTCCGAATCTCATTGGAATCCAAATCCAGTCTTATGCGGACTTCCTCCAACAGGATGTTGCTCCAAGCAAACGTAAGCAAATAGGGTTGCAAGCGGTATTCAAAGAGGTTTTTCCAATTGATTCATATGATGATAAGGTGACCTTGGATTTTGTATCATATGATGTTGGTAAGCCGAAACTGACAGCTCTTGAGGCTATCCGTAATACCGAGACTTATAGCGCCCCTCTGTACGTTACTTTCCGCTTAAAGGATGAGGCTGGAACGAAAGAGGAAAAAGTTTATATGGGCGAACTGCCTCTAATGACTGCTCGAGGAACTTTTGTCATCAATGGAGCGGAACGAGTAGTTGTTTCTCAATTGCACCGTTCGCCAGGAGTTTGTTTTGAGACAAGTCTTCACCTGAATGGCAAGACCCTGCACAGTTTTCGAATAATCCCTGATAGAGGTTCTTGGCTAGAGGTTCAATTTGATACCAATGATTTGCTTTACGTTTATTTAGACCGTCGTCGACGCAGAAGAAAGTTCCTTGCTACGACATTTCTTCGTACCCTTGGTTTTGAGAAGGATTCTGATATCTGTAAACTTTTTTATGATGTAAAAAAATTGAAGCTTACAGCTAAGATGGATGAGGAAGAACTCTCAACCAAGACGCCAATGGAAGACGTTATTGATGGAGAGGTGATTGTTGCAAAGGCATACGAGCCCCTTACTATCGGAATAGTTCACCAGCTAATGGAGTTGGGTCATAAGAGCCTTGAGGTGATTGATACTAAGGATGATGACATTTTAGTTAAATCCTTGAGGAAGGACCCATCCAAGGATGAGGAAGAAGCACTGAAAGATATTTATCGTCGTTTGCGCCCTGGAGATCCGCCGACCACAACAAATTCGAAGGCACTTCTTAAGAGGCTTTTCTTTGACCCTAAGAAATATGATCTGACTCGAGTTGGCAGATATAAAATTAATCAAAAATTACGACTCAAAGTTGATGAGGGAGAGAGAATTCTTACTTCAGAGGACTTTGTAGTAGCGATGCGCTATTTGCTGAATTTGAAAAAAGGGGAAGGTATAACAGATGATATTGATCACCTTGGTTCTCGACGAGTTCGTGCAGTTGGGGAATTGCTATCTAATCAATGTAGAGTAGGTCTTGCTCGTACTGAGCGGTTGGTTAAAGAGCGGATGACTTTGTTTGATATCAACTTGGATGGCATGACGCCTCAGAAATTAATTAATCCAAAAGCTTTATCAGCTGTCGTTAGAGACTTTTTTGGTCGTTCTCAATTGAGTCAATTTATGGATCAAACAAATCCTTTGGCCGAGTTGACTCATAAAAGACGTTTGTCAGCACTAGGCCCTGGCGGTCTTAATCGAGATCGTGCAGGCTTTGAAGTTCGTGATGTTCACCCATCACATTATGGCAGAATCTGTCCTATTGAGACTCCAGAAGGACCAAACATTGGATTGATAAATTCAATGAGTACTTTCGCTCGAATCAATGGATTTGGATTTATAGAAACGCCTTATCGAAAAATTAAAAATGGTAAGGTAACAAAGGACATTGGCTATCTAACAGCAGATCAGGAGGAGAATGAAGTTATAGCACAAGCAAACAATCCTTTAGATGATACAGGTAAGTTTACTTCTGAGAGGATCACTGCACGTTATAGAGGGGATTTTCTTGAGATTGATCCTAAGGAAGCTTCACTCATGGACGTTTCGCCTAAACAATTGGTTTCAATTGCGGCGTCTCTGATACCATTTCTTGAGCATGATGATGCTAACAGGGCTTTGATGGGATCCAACATGCAACGCCAAGGTGTTCCTTTGCTTTGCGCAGAGTCGCCATTGGTGGGTACAGGAATGGAAGGAAAAGCTGCACGTGATTCACGGGCCGTTGTTGTTTCCGAGGGTCCAGGAAAAGTTGCTGCGGCAACAGCTGAAATAATTGTAGTTACTTCTGACGGTGAATTACATGTTTCAGATCAAAAGTTTTTGTCAGATCCTCGTAAGTTAAAGAGTGATCCCAATAAAGGGATCTATATTTATCCTTTACGCAAATTTATGCGTTCTAATTCTGGCACATGTATTAATCAGAGGCCGATTGTGACGAAGGGTCAGAAAGTTAAGGAGGGCGATGTATTAGCGGACGGGCCTTGTACAGAGAATGGTGAACTTGCATTGGGTAAAAATGTTCTTGTCGCTTTCATGCCTTGGAATGGTTATAACTTTGAGGACGCGATCACTATATCTCAGAGAGTTGTGAAGGATGATGTTTATACATCAATACACATTTCTAACTTTGATGTTGGGGCCCGAGATACTAAGCTGGGCCCAGAAGAGATTACTAGGGACATACCTAATGTAGGAGAAGAGGCCTTATCGGATCTTGGACCTGATGGAGTAATTAGTATTGGAGCAGAAGTTAAACCTGGTGATATTCTTGTTGGAAAAATTACCCCAAAGAGTGAAACTGAATTGGCTCCAGAGGAACGATTATTACGTGCTATCTTTGGTGAAAAAGCAGCAGATGTTAAGGACACATCATTACGTGTCCCCTCAGGGTGCACCGGTATTGTAATGGATGTTAGGGTTTCTTCACGTAATGTCGCAGAGAAAGAACAAATGTCAGAGGCTGAGATCAAAAAACAGCTCAAGAACATTGATTCAGACCATAAGAAAAAACGTGATGAATTAACCGATCAACTCACCGAGAGACTTTCTGATATTCTTTTGGGTGAGAAGATTCCGTTAGATGTTGTGGATAGTAAATCTGGGGAGCTTATTATTCCGGCTAACCGTAAAATCACAAAGACACTTCTCCGAAAGTTGGCAGCAGCTCACGGTTCGATTGAGATTGATCCTTCTCCGATAAGGAATAAGATCATGGATATCATTGCCAGTTTTGCACCAAAATTTGGTGATATTGATTCAGAGCGTGAACGATCTCTTGATCGTATGGAAAGTGGTGACGAGGTTGATCCGGGGATCATTAAATCTGTTAGAGTTTATGTTGCCAGCAAACGGAAATTGTCAGTCGGCGATAAGATGGCAGGACGTCACGGAAATAAGGGAGTAGTTGCTAAGATTGTTCCTGAAGAGGATATGCCATTTCTCGAGGATGGAACCCCTGTTGATATTTGTTTAAATCCTTTGGGTGTTCCTTCTCGAATGAATGTAGGTCAGGTTCTAGAGACACACTTGGGTGTTGCTGCGAAAGCCTTAGGATTCAAGGTTGCTACTCCAATTTTTGATGGTATACCCGAAAAGAGAATCATTGAATACCTGAAAGAGGCTAAATCCACTGAAGGTTTTAATTGGATTGGTTTGAATGGAAAGTCTCAACTCTATGATGGCCTCACAGGTGATCCTTTCCATCAAGAAGTTGTGGTTGGATATATTTATATGCTTAAACTTGGGCACTTAGTAGCTGATAAGATTCATGCGCGTGCCGTTGGTCCATATTCACTTGTGACCCAGCAACCGTTGGGAGGAAAGGCTCAGTATGGTGGCCAGCGGTTCGGAGAAATGGAGGTGTGGGCCCTAGAAGCATACGGTGCAGCATATACCTTGCAGGAATTATTAACGGTTAAGTCAGATGACGTTCAAGGCAGAACAAGGATTTATGAATCAATTGTTAAGGGAGACAACAGCCTTGAGGCTGGGACTCCTGAATCCTTTAATGTGTTAATTAAAGAAATGCGAAGCCTTTGTCTTGACGTCAAAGTTGGTGAGAGCGCTCCTTCGATTTTAGATGAGCCCAGAACTAACATAGATGAGTCCAGGACCAGTGCATAAGAGCTAGAAATAAAAAATAATACAGAGTCTATAAAGATTTAAGATTGCTAAAAATCATGAGCGTAGAGTCCAATATCCAAGAGCTTTTTGGAGCTGATAATAAAAAAGAAACTAATTTTTCCAAGGTAACCATTACCGTGGCAGCTGCTGATACAATCCGCAGTTGGAGTTTCGGTGAAGTAAAAAATCCTGAAACTATTAATTACAGAACCTTTAAACCTGAAAAGGGAGGTCTTTTCTGTGAGCGCATTTTTGGGCCCACAAAAGATTGGGAATGTGCCTGTGGAAAATATAAGAGGATTAAACACAAAGGAGTGATCTGTGACCGTTGTGGTGTAGAGGTTACACTGTCACGCGTTCGTCGTGAGCGACAAGGGCACATTGAACTTGCTGTACCAGTAAGTCATATCTGGTTCTACAAGTGTATGCCTTCGCGTATTGGCCTGATGCTGGACATGAGTGCCCGTATGTTGGAGAGAGTGATTTATTACGAGGATTACATTGTTACTGATCCAGGCAACACTCCTCTGGAGCTTGCGCAGTTGCTCACAGAGCAAGAGTTACGCGAAGCTGAAGAGGAATTTGGCGAAGATAGTTTCCGTGCAGGTATGGGTGCAGAAGCTGTTCGTGATTTGCTTGCTGGCATTGATCTTATTTCTTTAGTGGAGGAGTTAGAGGATGCGATGACGAAAACGCGCTCTAAGCAAGTTCGTAAAAAGTTGTCGAAGAGGCTTAAACTTGCTCAGGGATTTGCCAGTAGTCATACACGTCCTGAGTGGATGATTCTTGAAGTTCTGCCAGTTATACCTCCAGATTTGAGGCCGCTAGTTCCCTTAGAAGGTGGAAGGTTTGCAACTTCAGATCTTAATGATTTATACCGAAGGGTAATTAACAGGAACAATCGTCTAAAGAATTTGCTTCAGCTTAAAACTCCTGAAGTAATTATTCGTAATGAGAAACGTATGCTTCAAGAAGCTGTGGATGCTCTTTTTGACAATGGAAGGCATGGCCGTGCAGTGACTGGAGCTGGTAACCGCGCGCTAAAATCTCTTTCTGACATGTTAAAGGGTAAAGGCGGAAGGTTTCGTCAGAACTTGTTAGGAAAACGAGTCGATTATTCAGGCCGGTCAGTGATTGTTATTGGCCCGGAATTAAAACTTCATCAATGCGGATTGCCTAAAAAGATGGCGCTCGTATTATTTGAACCTTTTATTATAAGGCGTCTAAAGGAACTGGGCTATGTGCATACTGTACGTTCGGCAAAGAAGATGATCGAACGTAAAACTCCTGAGGTTTGGGATATACTTGAAGAGGTTACAAAAGGACACCCAGTAATGTTGAACCGTGCACCTACACTGCACAGGCTATCTATACAGGCCTTTGAACCTGTTCTAATTGAAGGATCAGCTATCCGTTTACATCCTCTGACATGTTCAGCTTATAATGCTGATTTTGATGGTGATCAGATGGCGGTTCATGTTCCTTTGTCAGTTGAGGCACAACTTGAGGCTAGGCTGTTGATGCTTGCGCCGAATAATATCTTCTCACCTTCTAGTGGCAGACCAATAACCACACCTTCTCAAGACATTACGCTTGGGGCGTATTTCCTTACACATCATCGTCACCATATCACCTATAAGGATAAAGAGGAGCAACGTGTACCGTTGTTTGAATCAACTACTGAGGTTGAGTATGCCATTGCGGAACGAGCAGTTTCCCTGCATTGCAAGATTCGCCTAGCGAATCCTGATAGAGGAAAAGATACTATTTATGGGAATCATGAAGCGATTACGATAGAGACTACACCTGGTCGTGTTCGTTTTAATGAGATATGGCCTAAATGTGAGAATGAGAGTGGAAAATCTCTTGGTTTTATCAATGAGACGATTGCGAAAAAACAACTCTCGG
>JABGYE010000278.1:0-5522 GCA_018675395.1 Akkermansiaceae bacterium | reverse complement strand
TTTGACTCCATGGTCTCGATGCAAAGTGTCACCCAAATTACGAGTCATTGTCATTAGAGCTCCCTTTGAAACACTGTATGCAAGCAAGTTAGACTCGCCTGAGTACGCATTCACCGAACCGATATTAACCACATAGCCTCTGGACTCAGCCAAGTATTCTAAAGCTGCCCGAATCAATAGTAACGGGGCCCTAGCATTAACATTCATTACTGTGTCCCAAAAAGCCGCGTCTGTTTCTTCAATAAGATTTCTCAAAACAGCTCCCGCATTATTTACCATTCCATGCAATTGACCAAATTCCTCTATTGCAGTCCTTACCACGTCTTCACAATGATCAGGCAAGGCAAGATCTCCCACGCAATGAGGCATCCCTAAGGATTGCGCAACTTCTTTAGTTTCGTCCGGTTCCAAGCCGTGAATTAAAACTCTCCCCCCCTCCTTAACTATTCTGCGAGCAATCGATTCCCCTATTCCCATGGAACTTCCTGTTACAATGTATGATTGATTTTTTAGTTTCATTATTTCTTTCTTGGCTCCGACCTAATTCTCATATAAATGAAAATATTAATCTGGAATAAGCACTGATTTAACTACCTTCCCTGACTGCATTGCCTCAAAGGCTGGGTCCCACTCATTCAAAGCCCACTTACCCCCAATGATCGGACTAATGTCCAGTTCACCACTATGCATTAATTGTAAAACCCGCTCCCAAATCGGCCAATTATGGCTAAAGCTACCCTGCAAAGTAACATTCTTTTGAACTAAGGGATCTAGAGAAAAGTTTAGAGGCTCTGGCCCCCCCCCCACTTTAGTAATGATTCCCATGGGTCTGACCAAATCAATAGCTGTCCTCAAAGATGCACTTACACCTGCGGCATCAACGATAACATCTGCGCCTAATCCATCAACGGAAAGCGCCCATTCAGTAGCATCGCCAACCATTGTCTCTAATCCAAATCCAGAACGCGCCACTTCCAATCTATCAGAATCCGAATCTAAACCAATTAACACCACATCAGCTCCACTCATCTTTGCAAAGACAGCGCACAATATCCCAATTGGCCCGGGCCCGATAACAATGACCCTGTCTCCAGAATTAATTCTTGAGTTGTTCATCACTGCATTATAAGCAACGCAACAAGGCTCCGTCAGAGCCGCACACTCTATTTGAATATCTTTAGGGATTATATGCAAACATCGCGCGGGAACCTTTACATAGTTAGTCATTGCTCCATCGACTCCATATCCAAAGCCCTTCCTGTCCTTATCCAAATTATATAAGCCCCTACGAGACATCGGGCTGTCAGGATTAATTACTGCTGCGGTTTCGCTTACGACACGGTCACCGGTGCTCCATCCTTCGACATTTTTTCCTATCTCAGTAATCTTACCTCCAAATTCATGCCCCAGAACGACCGGATAATTAACTGGCCAACTATGAGTAGAATGCAACTGATGAATGTCACTTCCACAAACTCCAACGGCTTCAACCTTTATAATAACATCATCAAAATCCGGTTCAGGACAATCAATTTCACGAATTTCAACAGAACCCGGATCAGGCGCAAAATTAACTACTGCATTCTGAGACATATAATAAAAACAGATACCTTGAAATTAACTTAAGTAGCATTTGCGATTAATTTAAACCACAAAACTTATCATGAAAATTTCACACCTAAGCCTTATTGTTAATAAATACTAATAATGATATCAAACTCCAATGCTTTTCACTATCAAATCTCGTGTTATTGTTAGCTCCATTTTTGTTTTTTAAAATGACATTAAAAATATCAGTCTTAGCTCTATTTTTTGCATTCATCCTCACCGGATGTCATCGCCCATACAGTGAACCTGCATTTATAGCACCCAAGGAAAAAGAAAAGCCTAACCAATGGCTCGTTTCACAGATCAAAGGACAGATCAGAGACCTAGAAAAAAAAACCGGCAAAAGATTCAAAGGTGATGCGATCAAAGTACATGATCCAGTATCAGCAAAATATGAAGACTGGAGAGGCATGCCAGTCGCCAAGATCCGCAATAAATTCCAAGGAGGCCTCACTTCTTGGAAAGAATCAGACAATGTGGCTGCTGTATACTTCGCCCATGCAGATGGAAGCATCCCAGAATGGCTCATTCGACACGAATCGCTACATGTAATCCTTCTCAGCAATGGCATACTTGGACATCCGAAAAAATACACTAAACATTTCAAAAAGTCATACTGGTGGACTCAGGAAACAGCTGACCGTCCCAATAGTTTAACCAATATAAAACCAAATGGATTAACATATGCCTCTTGCCCAATTTGTACAATGAGCCTCGAATTAATTCGGCACTCCCAGATAAAATGAGCACTCCCAGCAATTACATTGTTGCGACTGCTGGGCACATAGACCATGGCAAAAGCACTCTAATTGAAGCTTTGAGCGGAACCAATCCAGACAGATTGCCCGAAGAACAATCACGAGGAATGACGATTGATCTTGGATTCGCGCATCTCTTATTAAATGACTCTAAGGACCCTGAAAAAAAATACAGCCTCGGGCTCATTGATGTTCCAGGTCATGCTGACTTCGTCAAAAACATGGTCGCTGGTGCAGGCTCTGTGGATGTAGCAATGTTTGTCGTGGCTGCCGATGATGGGTGGATGCCCCAGTCAGAAGAGCACCTTCATGTTCTAACATACTTAAATGTTCGCAACGCTGTAGTCGCTCTAACTAAATCCGATTCCGTTGATGATATTGAATTTTCATCTGAAATGGTTTCAGAGTCTCTAAAGGGTAGCGCCTTCGAAAATGCTCCTATTATTCCTGTTTGCGCACTCATCGGGGATGGCATTGAAGAATTACAAGAGGCTCTAATCCAAGAAATTAAAAAGGTCCCCCCTCCTCCTGACATTCAAAAGCCAAGACTATCTGTGGACCGGGTATTTTCGCCTAAAGGGGTAGGAACAGTCATAACTGGGACCATGACTGGAGGCAAATTCACAAAAGGGCAAAAGGCCATCATTCAGCCGCACTCATCTGAAGCGACAATCCGCGCAATTCAAAATCATCAACACGAAGTTTCGGAAGCTTTTCCCGGCATGAGAACCGCACTCAATATCCCTGACGTTGAAATCAGAAAAGGGAAATCTAGGAGCGGCGTCAAACGTGGCGACACTGTCACAATTGAGGGAATAGGATCACCTTCTCGTCGCATCCATGCCTTAATTGAAAGAACTAAAAGAGAGTCTAAGGCTGGGCCGATAAATCATGCTCAGCGCATTAGATTTCACCACTGCAGCTCTAATATTTCAGGAAAATTATTGTTTTTTGATAATATAGAACTCGAGCCAGGCCAACAAGCGCTCGCTGAGATCCGATTAGACAAACCAGCTTACACTCACGCAGGAGATCGGTTCGTCTTAAGAGACTGGTCAAAACGATTCACTATTGCCGGAGGAACTATCCTAGATCCAACTCCTCCTCGCCGAAGTTATAGATCCCAAGGACAAAAAGAATTTCTTAAAACTCGTTCCTCATCAACTGACTGCGCAAAATCATTTCTTCAATCTCTTATAATTCGCGATCGATACCTCCCCTCTTCTGAAATATTAACACAGTCATGCTTCTCAAGTGCCCATATTAATCAAGCACTAGAACAAATAGATGCGATAAACTCAGGGCATTGGATATTTGACAAAAAATGGTGGCTTGATTTGGTAGGAGTCGCCTCTAAAAGAATTGATACTATTCACAATAAACACCCAGAACTTCCCGGCATTGATATTAATATGCTCAGAAGTTTCATGAAAAAGCACCTCCCTGACCCTAAGCTCTTTGAAATATTAGTAGAGACTCTAGAAACTGGTGAATACATCAGGAGTGGAACTATAATCCGAAGAAAGAATCATAGCCCCCGGCTCCCCGACAAGTTACAATTAGCAGGTAAGCGGATACGTGATGCACTTAATTCAAGTCCTCTAGAGCCACCTAACCCCAAAGAATTAGTAAAAAGCGATGACGATTTATCTGCTCTGCAATTCCTCTTGGAAACAGGAGAAGCTATTCAATTAGATGATAAAGCAATACTCCTATCCTCTCATTTTGAAGATTCTGTAGAAAAAGTAAAAAGATTCATAACCTCCAACGGGCCATCAACTGCTGCAAATATCCGTAAGATACTTGGAACGACTCGAAGAATTGTAATCCCATTCTTGGAACGACTCGATAAGGAGGGGATCACAAAACGTGAAGGTGATTTGCGCTCACTCAATTGACATTAAGATAGGGCTATTGTCACCTCCTCAAGAGATTCAGGGCCACTTACTGTTAGCACTTCCGCTTCACGGCTAATCCTGTTCATTAGTCCTGCCAAAACAGGCTTTGGACTAAATTCAACAAAAGTTACTTCGGGGCTCGAATCTAAAATAAATTCCATAGACTCAGACCAGCGAACAGATCCAGTCCCTTGCCTCTCAAGAGAGGCTCTAATCGAACCTGTATCCACAATAGATTTCGCATCAACATTCGATATAACAGGAAAATTCGGCAGAGTAATGTCAAAGCTTCCTAGTTCATGAGCTAGCTTGTCCTGAGCTCCTGCCATTAATCTAGAGTGATAGGCCCCTGCTACCTCTAGAACTTTCCCCATCCTGCATCCAAAATCCTTCACTTTATTGACAGCAGCAAGAATATTATCCCGAGAGCCGGAAATCACTATCTGCCCAGGAGCATTTAAATTTGCCACGTCAACATCATATTCTTTAGCAAGATCTCGCACAGATTTTTCATTGCCCCCTATGATAGCTGCCATTGATCCATCCGTCATAGCGCATGCCTCATCCATGAACTCCCCCCTCTTCGCCACCAAATTTAATCCATCTAAAAAACTGAATGATCCTGCCGCTGAATATGCTGTAAATTCACCTAATGACAATCCAGCTGCAGCTACAGGATTTAAAGAAGGGCAGTTTTTTTTAAGCATTTCCCAACACGCTAAACCATGCAAATACAAAGCAGGCTGGCACCATGAAGTTTGAGTCAGCTTATCGTTCGGACCAGTAAACATTACCTCGGAAAGCTCAACCCCCAACTCCTCATCTGCCGTTGCTATAATTTCTTTAACCTCAGAATAAGTCTCAGATAAAGAATGTCCCATACCCACTTCTTGAGCCCCTTGGCCTGCAAATAAAAGAACGATAGATTTTTTCACGATACCAATTGCTCAATCATTTGGCGGCAAGAATCAACCTTGTTTTTTAAAACTTCCCGAGGATTAGACATGGACTCTTCAATATTTGTATTTTCATCAACTAGAGAGAGAACAACATCAAAATCATTTTCAAGAGCTTTCTTGCCATACACACGGCCGCATATTGCCATTACAGGCTTGCCTAGCTTCCTAGCCATTTTTGCAACCCCGCAAGGTGCTTTGCCCATCAATGACTGTGAATCCATACAACCTTCCCCAGTTATAATTAAATCATACGAAGCAATAACCCTCTCTAAATCTATACTCTCTGCCACCACATCGAA
>JABGYE010000277.1:0-4764 GCA_018675395.1 Akkermansiaceae bacterium | reverse complement strand
TCATCGATGATACAAAGAAATGATACTATTGCTGTACCATCATCAAGATTTTTTTCGCCCGAGTATTGCCAGTTCTTTGTGTCAGATTTCCAGACAATTAAGTCATTCGACGTCTCAATTATAAATGATAAACCCTTTGAGGTTAGACTACGTTTGAATGAGACAGTCAAAGCACCACTTGAGTCTAATAGAGCAGTGGCCGTGTCTTTGCTTGTCGTTGGAACTGTTGGGTCAGTTCCGTTAGCAAATTCGAGTAATGCCGTTTTATCATCGCTATCAAGGTCAGAATTGGGATCTGGATTTCCAAAATTGGCTGCCCAGTCAATATAACTCACATTGTCCGAGTGACCGGGGGTCCCGCCAACTGAGCTGCTACTTCGCCAGTTAGAGGCGAGTTCATGGTTTGGATATGAGTTGGGTTCAATGAGAACAAGGCTATGACCGTCCGTGTCGGCAGAGACTGGCCAGGGATCAGTGTCTGAATATTTTACTGTTAGTAATATTTCATCTGCAGATGATAGCAGCGTCAGTGACTCGCCGCCGTTACTGAGGCCGGTGCTATTTAAGAACTCTCCAGCAATACGATCTGAGAATTGTGATCCGTAGCGGAAATTGAAAGCTTCTGTATTTCTTACCAGAAGTATGCGCTCATTGGGAAGGAGCAGAGCTAGTGGAGATTTGCTAAAATCAAAGTCAATTCCATCGTTAAATTTCAGTCCTAGAAGGTTCACGGGGCTATTTCCAATGTTTAATAATTCAAGATATTCGAACAGATCTCTATCGTTGTGTCCTGCTGAAATTTCATCTTCTGTGGGGCCATGAGGACGATACATGATCTCGGATATTACGAGATTAGTTGAGTCGGCAATATTATCTGAGCCGATAAGAGTTATTTTCTCAGGTGCGCTCCAAGTAGAGCCGTTGTAGGTCCTGGCAGTTATGAGTTGTGTGTCATTGATTAGCAGAGGCTCTGCTGAAACGTTATGATTAATTTCTAGCGTTGTACGTATCAGGAAATCGGAACCGCCCTGAGAGCTGTTCATGCCGTGCATGGCAAGTACATTTGATCCATTCCGAATATGATTTTTGAACGGGGTAATATCAATTTCTATTGGTGACCTTAGTACTGCCGAGTCTCCTCCCGGTCTTGACCTTCCGTTCTCTGTTCGGCTGTTCCACGATGGCGGATCAGGAGCGAGTAGTGATCCGACTTTGATGCCGTTAAAATAGGCGATAAAACCATCATCGGGCCACACAGTTAGCAAGATGTCATTGACGTTGTCAGCGTTATCGAATTCGAACTCATATCTAACGTAGCAACTAGCATTGATGCCCTTCATTAGGTCTTTGATGTCTGTATTAATCAGTTCACTGATGCCTCCGACCGACTCGAACCCGATCCCATTAATTGCGTTAGTCCATTCAGAATCATCAAAATTGTCAAGATTCTCAGCCCAGTCGAGTCGGAGTTGATCGTTCTTGGGAACGATATAACGACAAGGAGAATCAGGAGCTAATATAATTTCGTTGATAGGACCGCCAGGAAAGATCTGCGATTTGGTGGAAGGCTCTCCTCCGCTGGACCTTGGATCAGACCCATCAGTGGTATAGATGACTTGACCATCTGCTGAGTTCATGGTGAGACCAAACCCGGGGCTGACAATGCCGCTGGACGAATTAAAGGCAGGCTGCTTTGGATATTGCTCATCGACCCAGGACGCGCGTGCCTCTAACCAATTTTTCATATGTGAGATTTCAGCTTCCCAGCCGCTCAGTTCAGGGTCAGAAAATTGACCGCCGTTCGGTGGAATTTGTCTCCATCTTTGAAAGTTTCTGGCCTGAGATTCGCGAATCTTATCAGCCATTGAATCGATGATTGAATGCAGATTAGATATTGAGAATACACCTTTCCGTAATTCAAACCAACGATCAGTGTGCCTCTGGCGGATGTCCGGATAATTGGTCTTTGCAGGATCCGCCGAGGGTCCAAGGAGGTTCCCATACCAGGGGAATCTAGAGTCGTACCATGTTTTACTAGATACTGTGCCCACACTGTTCACAACGCCCTCCCATGCTAAGGGGTTATTGTCCCGCACGTCCTCACAGCCGAGAGCCCTGTCAAAGTCCCAAACCGGACCCGAAACAATTTTCCCTCCACGGTCTTTATGAAAGAATGCGCTGTGTCTTCCCCAGTCGATGTTCATGACGAGAATATTTAACCAGTGATGATCGATCCATGAGTCAACATCGATGTAGTCAGAGAAGTGCAGTCCAGTTGACCGGTTAATTCCGGAGGGTTTGTTAATCAGTGCTGAGTTAAGCTCATTGAGATGCCTCGTTATCCATGACCTTTGTTGGGATGTGAGTTGAAGTCCTCCAGGATCAACATAAGTGAGCTGGCCCATGCCATTCACATACATGGTAGGCTCACCAGGATCTGGCCTGTCATTTTTGAAGATATAGCCACCAGTAATTTCTGGTTCAGAGTTCTCCCAAGGCTGGAGATGTTCAATGTCTACTCGGTTCGGATCCATTTCTATTCTCTCAATGAGTGAATATACGCCAAAATAATCATTGTCTGTGACACTGTTTCCTGAAGTGTCACTGAAAACTTCAACGAATTGTGTATGAGGCGCATAGCGTCCGATTTGCCGGCTAATTTCATATACGAAAGGGTTCCTCATGAGGGCAAGGTCCCACTCGTATCGTGCATTTAGGATCCAGTCCGCTTCCCTCGCCATACCAAGAGGTTCTATATTACGGTCGTCATCATTTCCATCTTTCCATGTCTCTATAGATAAGGAATATTTGGGCCAGTAACCAGAACTGGATCCTCGCCTTCGTATTCCCGCTCGTGTAGTGAGTTGAGGGCTCTGGGTAAGGACAGTTCGTCCCGTTTCCGGGTCAGGCTCGAAGAAGAACATGTAAGCCTCGCGTCGTGTCGTTGAGCTTGTGCTGGGAGGAGATCCTTTGCCAAGTGTCGAAATTACAATGATTGGCAAGTTAGAGGAGAATTCAGGTATGCTCTGTGACATTTTAAGATAACTTTCTGTGCGGACCTTCCCGTCAATGGAGCCAGGCAGAAAAGCTTGGGCCCTGATTTGTGTGCTTTCGTTTATTATAATGGGATCAGTGAATTGACGAGATGGGTCATTTTTTTCATTGCTTGGAACGCTAAGGTCAGTGGTATAGCGAATGATTGCACCGGGCGTTGTTGTGCTGAGTCTTATTTCAAAGCTCTGAGTGAACATGCAGCTCTGTTTGGAGAATGTTATTTCTTGGGGAGGTCCGTTCAGAACTGTATCGTTGGGCTTGCCTGGAGTTGGATTAATAAAGTGTCCGTACTGGATGCCTGCAGATGTGTCACGGAACTGAGCTGATAATTCAGCGTCGATGATAAAGTCTGAACTCGAGCGACTCTGGTTCATTCCCTGAATTGCCAGGACATTATTACCGTCAATGAGTGCACTGCGGTGCGATGTCAGGTCAATTATGATCGGCGTGGATTTGACGATATTATCACTCCTACTCTTAGTGGAGGATGAGTTCCAAAGAAATGGTGACGGTTTGCCGAAGCTGCCGACTTCAACGCCATTCAGATAAGCCACAAAACCATCGTCTATGATAACTTTAAGCTCTAATGAGGTGACCTGTTTTGAATTGGAGTCAAAGGTGAATGGATAACGGAAAAAACCGCTCGCATTGGTTCCGCGCATCTCATCCTTTATGTTTGTTGCGATAGAATCTTCCAAAATCCCGCCTGATGATTCGAATCCGAGTGGACTCAATGCTTCAGTCCAGGAAGAGTCGTTGAAAAGTGATGGGGCCTTTTTCCAGTCATTATCAAAAGCATCAGTATCGGTTATAAAGTACTTCACATTTGATCCAAATTTAACCAGAGATAAACTTTTCGCTCCATTTGCCATACCGATTCCGTATGAAATATTTTCATACTGCTGTGGGTAATTCGGAGCCACTTCACTAAGGACCGTGACTCCATCAGGTCCTATGAGACCAAGGTAGTCGCCTCCGCGGTCCAGGGTAAAACTTGTGTGTAGCTCATTGGTGTCTTTTCTGTCCTTGCCCGAGGCAAAAATTACGATTGTATTGCCAGCCGGAATTTTAGTTTGTGGAAAAGTCCATCGCGTGGGGTCATCATTATTATTTGTTAAATAACAACCCTCCAATGACGCTTCACTGTCGCCGTTATTTGTAATCTCGATCCAGTCAGAGGGGGCGCCGTCCGAATCGCGGTAATTTTCATCCGATGAAGCCATCAGTTCAGTGATGATAATCTGGGATTGCAAAGAACATTGCAGGATTTGCAAAAAAATTGCCAAGCAAGTTAATAGTGTATGATTGGGCCGGAATAACACAGTCATTTATGGTAAAAGTCTATCGTTATTAAGAGTGTGTCTCAACTGTTCTGTTGTGGATGATTTAATCTTAACTATTAATTAATTAAGGTGTCTGATCATTTTCAATTCAATGAGTAAATGTGGCCATTCTTTGGGAAGCAGAACAGTATCACTATCATTAAACATCCACAGATCTCTCGCAATTCATCGGATTCACCTGAAGAAATAAGCAAATCAGGTAAGATTAAAGCGGGCAGAAAGGCTAAGGCTTGAGTGCGTGTAGGCAAAGGTAGTGCAAGTCCCTCCACGATATGGTTTAGACGAGAAAATCGATTGCTCAAAAATGGAAGGACGAATAGATAAAAACCTAGGGAGATGGAAAGAATTTTTCCGAAAATGACTTTAT
>JABGYE010000276.1:0-4583 GCA_018675395.1 Akkermansiaceae bacterium | reverse complement strand
GCTAGCAGCTTTGGGGTCACGGCCTGCCCAGTGATGAAGGGCTGTTTCTAGGCCACTGTTCGAGCCTTGGCTCTCGGGTAATGAACTTAGCCACTCAGCGCTAGCGAGGGGGTCTCGGTGAGCCCAGGCTTCACCGACTTTGTGAATAGCGGTTGCTGAGATGTCTGAATCAAGGCCAGTTGCCCATTTTGAGGCTGATTCTGGATCAGAATAAGCAAATCTTGGGAGTATGGAATGGATTGATGATCGTCGCATTCCCTCATCAGGTAGGCTCTCGGCCCATGCCCCTGCCTCTTCAAGGTTCATGCTGCGGGTCGCTTTACGTGCAACGTCATGTATCATGCGATGAGCTTCTCTATCACCTGATTCTTTCAGGCTGCTGATGAAATTAATGGCTCTGTCAGGGTCTGTGTTGGCGAGCCCTTCGACAATGCTTCTTTTTAGATCGTTTTTACTGAGTCGCTTGTCGTTCAATTTATCAAGGTCGTTGAACCATGCGATGGCTTGGTCTGGACTAGTGCTTGCCCAGCCTGTCATTGTCACATGAAGGTCGCGTTCTGATGTTTTGGTCCCATTAATGACAGCTTCGGCTCCGGCCATGGATCCCCAAACGAAATGAAAATCGCGGAATTCTGAGCTGTTTTGATCCAAGCGCTTTACTTGTTCTCTTATCTCACGAGCATTGTCTAGTGTCATGCCTTGAAGGAGCTCATTGAAGATCTGCCGCCTCTTGAGTGGGTTTAGTTCTTCTCTAAGTGATTGGCCGATTCTTTTTATTCTAGAGGAATCGAGATTTGTGTTTGATAAGGCAGGAGAATTAGATGTGGGATCTGTGGAGTTCGCAGAACTTTGATTATTTGCTGATTTTCGATTAGCTAGTCCGCGCGTTGCTTGGCTCGGGATTTGGGATTGAGCCTTGGGATTGTCTGGTCCTGACGCGGTCTTCTGTGCAGGTCTGAGTGACAGGCCTAGAAAAAAAGTTATTACTGGAAGAAGGATCCAGACAAATATTTGTAATGGTTTCCTAGTCATTTACTTAACCAATATATGACATCAATGATGAATATGTAACAATATATATAATGTCTAATTATCTAACTTTAAGCTGGGCTCTTTGACTCGCACAAACTTTTTAATCAGTTTCATGATTGAGCCTATGATAGGGAATGTTCCATAGAGTGGGAACGATGCGTCCCAATAGTCCTTGTGTTCGGTGATTTGGCCTGACCCATTGAACCGGAGCCGGCTAACGCCATCAATTTCATAAGCTTTATAACGAAACTCGTAGTACATTTTCCAGCTCACAAAAGCGAACTCATCGTTATGTGATGAATGTATTGATTTGAACCTGACTTTTCTGAAAACTTTTAGCAGGTCTTCAAGGATGAGTTTTAGATGAATTAGGTCCTTCCCTTTGTTAATGGGGTCTTCATATTGTACATCATCACTGTAAATTGAGCTCAATGATTGCAACTCATCGTGCCCATAATTTTTTAACAAATTAATAAATTTATCCGTCATAGGTCATTGTTAATTTTTTTGCTTAAAAGCTGTTAAGGTTAGCCAGAGGAGCACAGGTCATCAAGGGCTTCATTTAGGCTTGGGAACTTGAATCGGAAATCTTCCTCTTCGAGTCTGTTTGATTGACAATATCTTCCGAGCAGAACCAGCTCCGGATCGGTTCCGAGTATGAACCTGGCTCCAAAGCGTATGAGCCATGCGGGAGCAGGCAAGCCGATGGGAGACCGGAGTGCACATCTTAAGGATTTCATGAATACTGAATAGGACACTGGTTCTGGAGCCGTTGCTATATAGGTTCCTCTGAATTTAATATTTTCTATGCATTCTTGGATGAGGCAGTTGAGGTCTTTTTCATGGATCCAGCTCATTCCCTGTTTTCCGTTCCCTGCTCTGCCGCCCAGACCAAATTTAGCAAGCGCCCTTAGTTTCGGGAATGCGCCGCCGCTGTTACCGATTACAAAGCTCGTTCTGAGTATGACTTGGCGCACAGAATCGGGGACATTATCCTTGTATGCTTTTTCCCAGGCTTCACCGACCATGGGGGCTAGGCCGTCGCCGAGAGGTGAGTCTTCAGTGCATAATTGTGTGGGTGGGTCACCATAGATATGGGCAGTGGACATTTGAATCCATGCTCTTGGCACAGATGAGAGTTTCTCAAATGCTTTGCCGAGAGCCTTAACGGAGTTGACTCTTGAATCTAGAATTTCCTTACGGTTCTTTGGTGTTTTTCTGCAGTCAACGCTTCTCCCCGCTAGATTGATAACTGCGCAGGCACTTTCGAGTTCCTCGCACCAATTACCTTCATTGATTCCGTCCCATTCCTTGTGTATCCATGGTCCTTGCTCCGTGGGGCAGTTCCTTGATACGATGACCACTTTGTAGCCTTTGCTCGAAAGGTGATGCGCTAGGCTCTTTCCCAGGAACCCTGAGCCTCCGGCAATGACGATTTTATCAGGACCTTGATCCATTTGGATTTTCTTACTGAAGAGATTTCCATCCCTCCTTAATGACTTTGCTTAATGCTTTTAACTGGCTCTGAGACTCTTTGATCGGTGCGATGTTTCTCATTTCGCGTGGATCATTTCTATGATCATAAAGTTCTACATCGATCACTTTGTTTGTTTTCCATTCTCTCCACTCAGTGTATCGGTGAGTGGTTGATCTTACGCTGTAGCCCATAATGTCACCATGAGTTGAGTGTCGGTTCCTTGTTCGGTTCCGAGGAAATTGGCTGTAGGCAGCTTTCTTCCACTGCTTGTCAGGATCATTCAATAATGGAATAAAGCTCGTGCCTTCAAGGCCTGAAGGTATTTTAATTTGGCAGGCTTCACAAATGCTTGGATACAAATCCACAAGTTCCACGAGTCCATTGGACTTTGATCCTTGGTTTCGTTGCTTTGGAATACTGACTATTAAAGGGACTCGCACGGAGAGTTCATAGTTATTTGCTTTGGTCCACAGGCCTTGCTCACCTAGGTGATATCCATGGTCGCCCCAAATGCATATGACAGTTTCCTCTGAAAGGTCCAGTTCACTCATTGTCTTGATCAGGCGACCCACTAGAGCGTCAATATAACTGACACAGGCGTAGTATCCGTGCCTGAGTTCCTGAGTCTTTTCTTGTCCGATCCTTCCGTCAGATGGTATGTCGGTATACCCTTCAAGTTCTTTCCAGCTCCGAGTTGCTATTTCGGGTGCATTGGTAGGATGGCCGGTGGATTCCGGCGCAGGTATCTCTTTTCTTTGGTATAGGTCCCAATATTTTGTCGGTGCATTGAATGGTAAATGAGGTTTTCTGAATCCAACTGCCAGAAAAAATGGACTGGGCATTTTGCTGTATCGTTTAAGAGCTTCTATTGCCTCTTCGCAGACTTTCCCGTCAACGTAATGATTGTCATCTATTTTGGCGCTTTCAATGGAATCACGTTTCAGGCCATTACCTTTTAAGTTTTTTGGCAAGGCATAACGAAGTTTTGGGTCTCTGACCTGATCGTAGACAGGTTCCTCCGACCATGAGGGAGGGTCCTTAGAGGGCTTGCCACCGCCGTGAAATATTTTCCCGATTGATCGGGTCAGGTAACCTTGATTTTTAAAATGTTGAGGGAGTGTGACGGCGTCGGGCACTGCTTCGCGAAAATGAACATTAAGATCCCATACCTTGGTGCTATTTGGTCGGAGCCCGGTCAATAAAGAAAGTCTTGAAGGGCTACAAAGTGCCTGTTGGCAGTATGCCCTATAAAAGGTGGTTCCATTTTTAGCAATTTTATCAATATTTGGTGTAATGGCGGTCTTGTCTCCGTAGCATCCGAGAGTTGGTCGCAAGTCATCGATCGAAATGAAAAGAACATTTTTTCGACTCTCTGCGATAGAGTAAGTGCAAGCACTTAGTAATAGTAAAAGTGTGAGGCATGTTATCGATGATTTCATGGCTCTTCAGGATCTTTTATTTCTTCTGGTTTTTGCTTCTCTGAGATTGTTGGTGGTGGGGATTTTTCCCGGAGCTTAGAGAGGGACATTATGCTCAGTGTAGCGCAAACGATAACGAGGATGATGCTGACGGATTCGATTAGTGGTATTTCAGTATGCTCCGTCGTTTCTTTAAGAAATAGATTTTCATTCTTAACTTTAACGTCCTCTTGAGGGAGGTCGGATTGGTCAATTATATAATCATCATTCATGCGTTATCATTGATTGGTGAACCTTTTAAAGACGAGGCTTTGCTGAGACCGTGATATTTGTGGATGGCATGCAGAACTTAACTGATCGGTTATAGGGTTGATCAATTTTGATTGGTGGATCAGTTGCCCAGAAAAGGAAATCTTTTTGGTTCGGATTTTCATCTTTATTGGCCGTCACTGTTACAATGTCTCCGGGCCTGGGGTTTTTTGGTTCAGCGGTGCCTCCAATGACTGTGAGTTTGGCGGAATCAGTTTCATATATTGGGAATAGTTCAGAATCACTCTGGGTCGTTTTGTAAGTTGTGCGCCTAGACTCTGGGTCGCTGAATGTTCCGCAGAGGGCGGCCCATCGAATGAATGGTTTATTGTCTCTAGTGGCTGGGG
>JABGYE010000274.1:0-3360 GCA_018675395.1 Akkermansiaceae bacterium | reverse complement strand
GTAAAATATTTTTTAAAGTAATAGCGCAATAGATCCATTTAAACCAATTTCTTGCTTTAAATATCTCTCATCTAAAAATTTTATTTGAGGGATAGTGTAATGATATTTTATGACCATAATGGCTAGCCAAGTCAGAAATTCATAGTCATAGTAATCTGCATTTCCCATGAAAAATTATCAAAGTATCTATGAATTAAGAAAACGATCCTATCACCTTATGAGGCTAGTGATGGTATTGTTTTCAATCCATTCTCTTACACTTAATTTAATTGGCAATGAAAAGAAAGCGGGGCCGGAATGGTGGTCATTACAGCCAATTAAAAAAATTATACCGCCAACCCAAAAGTTAGAGGGTCGTGAATTAGCTATCAATCAAGTCGATGCGTTCATACAAAAAAAGCTCATACAAAACAATCTGACTCTATCCAAACCGGCAAGTCCAAGAACACAAATCAGACGTCTCTATTTTGATTTGATAGGCCTTCCCCCGTCACCTGAGGAAATTACTAAATTCGAAAAGAATCCTTCAGATGAAGCTTACAAAAAAACAGTAGATTCGCTCCTAAAATCAAAACACTATGGCGAACGCTGGGGCAGGCATTGGCTTGATATTGCAAGGTTCGGGGAAAGTGATGGGTTCGAAAGAAACAATCCTAGGAATAACCTTTGGCCTTTCAGAGACTGGGTAATTAAAGCTCTGAATGATGATATGCCTTACGACGAATTTGTTAGGATGCAAATAGCTGGTGATATTTTAAAGCCAGGAAAAGATGGAACCGCTGCTGTAGCATTTCTGGCAGCTGGCCTGCACAATACTGTTGTCGGCGGGAGCGAGTTCATGAAGAAAACGGCCCGGCAAGATGAGCTAGAAGAAATTGCCGGTACCGTTGGGCAAACATTTTTTGGACTCACGGTGAACTGTGCAAGATGCCATGATCATAAATACGACCCCATATCACAAAAAGAATACTATCAGTTAACATCAGCATTGGGCGGTGTGTTCCATGGCGAAAGGGACGTTCAAGACAGTGAATTTGTCGAACAGGTCAATGAAATCGAAAAAGAAATTAATGAGTTACAGATCGAACTCGGCAAAATAGAAGAAGCAGTAAAAGAAAGAGTCCTAAAGAATCGTGCGCAGAGTCCTGCCAAAGAAAAGACGCGAGGACCAGCGCCCATAGCGAGGTGGGAATTTGATCAAAATTTAAATGATTCGATCGGCACAATGCATGGCAAGGCTTACGGAAATGCAAGGATAGAGAATGGAGCCCTAGTACTTGATGGTAAAAGTTCATTCGTGAACACTTCATCAATGGATCGAGACATACACGAAAAAACGTTCGAAGCGTGGATCCGGCTAGATGGCCTTGATCAAAGAGGAGGAGGCGTAATGGGCTTACAAACGACTGACGGTAATACCTTTGATTCGATCGTCTATGCTGAAAGAACACCCAAAGCGTGGATGTCCGGCAGCGATACTTTCAAACGCAGTGAAGTTCATGGAGGTCCTGAAGAAACAGCAGCAAACAAGGAACCTGTTCATGTGGCTATCACTTATAAGAGTGACGGCACAATTGCCAGATACAGAGGAGGCCAGCCTTATGGAGAGGCTTACAAGACAGGAATCATAAAATACGAAAAGGGAAAATCTGAAATCATATTTGGAATGAGACACGGTAAAGATGCTGATGGGAAGCGAATGCTATCTGGAAAAATATTACGGGCGCAACTCTACGATAGGGCGCTCAATCCCGGAGAAATCGCGGCATCAGCGGGTACCGAAACCAATTTCGTATCAGATGAAGAAATTCTTGCCTTGATAACTGATGTCGAAAGCAACAAAAGAAATTCTATCAAGTCCAGGAACAAAGAGTTGAATGACAAGGCAAATCATTTCCGGTCACAAAGAAAAACCAAAATCTATTCTGTCGCAGCAAGGTCCAGGCCGGGAACTACACACTTATTGAATAGGGGTCATGCTCTTCAACCCAAAGAAAAAGTGAATCCAGGTTCTGTTCATGCCGTGACTGGTCCTAATGCAAATTTTGGCCTCGCTGCCGATGCCGCTGATTCGGAACGGCGTAAAAAATTGGCTGAGTGGATTACTCATTCTAATAACCCACTATTTACAAGAGTCATTGCCAACAGAATATGGCATCATCACTTTGGAATAGGTCTGGTAAAGACTCCGAATGATCTTGGTTTTAATGGCGGAATGCCCAGTCATCCAGAACTTCTGGACTGGCTAGCTACAGAACTCAAAATAAATGGTTACAGCCTCAAGCATCTGCACCGTTTAATGGTTAACTCAAAGGCTTACCGTCAATCCTCGATACCTAATCCAAAAACATTAGAGAGTGATTCTGATAATCGGCTCGTCTGGCGCAAATCACCAACAAGAATAGATGCTGAAAGCTTAAGGGATGCCATGCTGAAGGTATCAGGAAAATTAAACCCCGCAATGGGAGGCCCTGGATTCCGAGACGTTACTTTTAGATCATTGAATGGAACCACCTATTACACCCCATTTGACAAGGAAGATGAATCCCTTAACAGAAGGACCGTTTACCGATTCAGTCCTCGTGGACGAAGAAGTGCGATACTTGATGCTTTCGATTGTCCTGACCCATCAACTACCGCCCCGAGTCGATCCATTACCACGACCCCGATCCAAGCACTAGCACTATTAAATAACGCGTTCGTTCTTCGGATGGCAGAAGGATTCGCCAAAAGGCTACAAGAAGAGAACCAGAACAAGATCAAAGAGCAGGTCATTAGAGCATATGAATTGGCATATGGCAGAAGACCTGACCAAGAGGAAATTCAACTCGGTCTTAAACTTTCAAAAGATCATGGTTTGCAAGCACTCTGCCGTGTCCTTTTTAATAGCAACGAATTTGTAGTAATCGATTAAACATGAATCCAGACCGACGAGATTTTCTTAACTGGAGCCTGCAAGGCACAGGCGCCACTGCTCTCACTAACCTCCTTCTAAAGGATCAAGTTCATGCATCTGACACTTCCCTAGTAACTCATTATCCAGCCAAAGCAAAAAGAGTCATCCACATCTGTTTGGTAGGTGGAATGAGCCATATCGATTCTTTTGATCCAAAGCCTCATCTAACAAAAAATCACGGTAAAGAAGCAAACCTTTCCGAAAAACCGGACATATTTTTTGGCCGCGTAGGCCCATTGCGGGGAGCCGATTGGGAATTCAAGGCCAGAGGAAAGAGTGGACTAATGGTTTCTGAAATGTTTCCACACATAGCAGAACAGGCAGACAAAATAACTGTCATTCGCTCAATGGTCACACAGTCAGCCAATCACACTCCTGCCTTGTTTTTTGAGAATAGTGGTTTC
>JABGYE010000211.1:0-4362 GCA_018675395.1 Akkermansiaceae bacterium | reverse complement strand
CTGCTAATAATACGCTCTTACCCTTATTTTCATGAAGGTCCTTAACAACCTCTGCTATCCAATTCTTAATGGAGTCTGATACCTGCCCATCTTTAACTAAAGACTTTAATTTCGCATCACCGGTCAATTCGGCCACTTGCTTAGCAACTTCATTAATTAGAGCCGCCTGTTCACTTATTCTGACTGGTAGCCTATGGTCGGCCATTCCTCCAGTGACGGTATATTGATGCTCTGCCACATAGAGCCTATTCATTGGCCCCGGTTTTTCTTCGCCTTCAATATGATCAACCTTCCGGCCCATAGAAAATTCAGAAGCAGCACTATCAGAAATGCGATCCACGCCCAAGAAGTCAGAACCAACAGAAAGGATCCGGTGAGCTTTATCGATTCGATAACGGACAAGGTTCCCTTCGCCAAATAAAGCCGTGGCTGCATTTTTCAGATTCTTATCATCAACTGCTTCATATTCGTAGAATCCTACTTCGGGCAACTGCTGATAAAGCGAATCAGCAACCCTTGCTCTTGTCGGTGACGTGCTCGTACCATGAAGAAATGCCAGCCCTTTACCTTTTGATTCGACCCACTCTTTCTTCTTTTCGGAAACAAATGACCAAAACTCATCAGCTCCAATCGACTTAGAGTCACCCCTTCCCTTTCGGTAAGAACGTGAACGTTCAGGGTCATAAAAATCCAGTATCGAAGCAATCGCGAATTGATCAGCAGATCCCATGCTCCCCGGGTGGAGACCATTCCCTTGCAAGTGAATGGGGCGGCCCTCGTGCACCTTAGCAACGATCGGAGTAGCTCCCCCCAGCCTGGGCATTGCTGTTGCATAATATACAGCCTTACCTGGAACCATCCACTCAACGCTATCAGAATAAGGAAGTATCTTCCCTACTGGCCTGCGACAACTAGCCAATCCAATACCAGCTAATGCCGTTGAAGCCCCCATAAAACGCATGAAACTTCTCCGCGAAAGAGAATCCTCACCATCCTCTCTACCCAGCTCGGCAGCACCTTGCGGGAATTCCCTTTCGAGTCGGTTCACAAATGACGGACTCCTCTCCAACTCACCAAGGCTGCGGAACATCCGCTTCCCAGCTAATGGATCATCGGGGTGTTGCCAAACGTGTTTCACTTATTTCTTTGTGGGTACAATTATAATTCTATCTAATTTAACAATCCTCATCGGTGACAACCACTACAGTTATTCCCTGAAGGGGGACGAATATGCCAAAGATCCTTCAATACGGATCCTATATCTTTTTGAGTTAAAAGTTTGTCACTCTCGGGAACCAACTCCGAAGCCGCCTCTCCCCCTAACCTCTCTTCTACATATGATCTGAAATCCTCACGCGCCAAATTTTCAGGTTTCCACTTTAAATTAAATATCTGATCCAAGGGTCTTAAATGTTTTGCTGGGTCCTTATGACAATCAAGGCACCAGCTCATGCTATGTGGTTTATCATGATGCACCACGCGCATCTCGCCAACATCACCATGGCAACTAACGCAGCTGACTCCCCTGTTCACGTGAGCAGAATGATCAAAATAAACATAGTCGGGAGCGCGATGAACTCTGACCCATTCGACTGGCTTTCCATCATATGATTCGAAATTTTTATCAACAGCCTTACGTATCGGCTCTATCTTTGGACTATCAGATTTAACGTGTTGGTGACAGTTCCAACACGTCGACGCTGAGGGCACATTGGCGTGACCGGAATTTTCAACAAATGAATGACAATATCGACAATCCATCCCAAGCTGTCCTACGTGCAGCTTATGATCATATGGGACTGGTTGATCGGGCTGATAACCCACCCTTGCGTACTTCGGAGTAAAGTAATAGGAGACCGCTGCACTGACTCCGATGCCTAATATTATTAGGGCACCTACTATCTGCAGAGGTAATTTATTAGTCCAACGCGGAAAAGGATTGGCCATTTCAGGGTTTAATTAAGTATTCTATAATATCTTGTGAAAAATTTCACAAGCGAAATTTACAGTATTTTTACCTCAATAAACCTACGCTCTGAAACCTAAAAACAATTGCTTACCGTAAATAGAATTTCTCTAGTTTTTTGGTGCCAAAACCTTGGATTCCAAGGCCTTAAATTAGATCCAGAAGCTCACTTTGCTGAGCAGGCTGATGATTGACAATTCTCATCGCAGAACCTGCCTTTCTCTGATTCACATTTCTCGCAAATAAAAATCTGCAAATTGCACGGTTTATATGAACAATTCTTATACCTTTGGGTGGAAATCTCACAATGCCGACAAGCTGCAATCACTTTTGGGTTAGAAGAATTAACCTCAACTCCAATTCTCTGGTCAAAAACATAGCACTGACCATCAAAATTTTTACCTTTTACCAAAGAATCCTTCCCATAATTAATGATTCCACCATGCAATTGAGCTACCGAGTTAAATCCTTCCTTAATTAGAAATCCCGATAACTTCTCACAGCGGATCCCACCAGTACAGTACGAGAGAATCCTTTTGTCCTTTGCGTCGGAGAAGTTTTCTCTGATCCATTCAGGAAAATCTCTAAAATTGTCAACTGGTGGACAAATGGCTCCCTTGAACCGCCCGAGATCAGACTCATACTTGTTTCTCCCATCAAATAGCAGAACATCCTCATTCTCCATTTCTGCTAGGAATTGCTCAGGTGAAAGTCTTTCTCCAGTAATCTCCTCAGGGTCAATGTCTTGTTCTTTGGGCAAGTGCAAAGAAACGATCTCAGACCGAACCTTTACAGAGAGCTTTTCGAAAGCATGCCCGTCATTAGGATCAATCTTAAATTCCATTTCCGAAGTCCCTAAAAGCTCTAGAGTTTCTTTAATATAGGCCTCAGTTGAATCTTTTGTTCCTGAAACAGTCCCATTAATGCCCTCTTCGGCAATAATGATCCTTCCCCTCAAATCATGTTCATTGCAAAAGTCGGTCTGCCGTTTAGCAAATTTATCTGGTTCCTCAATCGGATTATATAAATAATACAAAAGAACTTGATAAGGATCAGACATGTTGGCGCTAAATTATTTCAACCCGCACATTCCGTACAATGTGTACTTCCTGGTAGAGCCTCTAACCGGTCAAAACTAATCTCATTACCACAACCTTGGCAAATGCCAAAATCAGGCATCAATATATTCGTAAGAGCATTTTGAAGCCTTATCTCCTCGTCCCTTAACCGTTCGAGTGCGGCCTCATTAACACTCTTGTCTTGCATCGCCTCGAGTCGAGTCAACCTCCCAAGCCCCTTGTCAGGCGATATTGGCTTCGTAGATTCTACGAGATCGGCAATCCTCATCCCAATCTCAACGGATCGCTCAAGAATACGCTCACGAAGTAATGCTTTTTTTTGTGAATCCATTCAGATAGCTATATAAATCGCTACAGAGCAAAGCATCAAGGCCAACGCTCAATTCTTATATGAAAATACAATCTTCGAAGACTTGAAACGCATCACTTGCCTGCAATGGCTCAAACGGGTAAACTGCCCTCTTAAAGTACCTGATGCTTCCCTGGTTCAATAACGACAAATTCCCTTTGTATCTAGCCCCAATGGCCGGTGTCACTGACCGAGTCTTCCGTTCTATCTGTAAAGAACTAGGGGCAGACGTAATGGTAACTGAGTTTGTATCTTCTGAAGGCATTATTAGGCGAGACGACAGGACAAGGAAATACACTGAATTTGATGATGAACAACGTCCTGTGGGAGTTCAACTCTTCGGTGCTGATGGCGAAAAAATGGCAGAAGCAGCCAAAAAAGTTCTGGAATGGAAAAAACCCGACTTCATTGATATCAACTTCGGCTGCCCAGTTAACAAAGTCGTATCCAAAAATGGAGGGTCATCCTTATTGAGAGATTGTCCCGTCTTGGAAAGGGTAGCCTCTTCCGTTGTCAAAGGCATCGGATCTCAGGTCCCAGTCACTGGAAAAATACGCATCGGTTGGGACCAAGAATCCATCAATGCCGTTCAAGTATCAAAGATCTTGGAAGATTCAGGCATGCAAGCTATTTCAATACATGGAAGAACCCGTTCACAGAGTTACGGAGGTCAGGCTGACTGGAACGTTATTAACGAATGCGCACAAGCCGTGTCAATTCCCGTAATCGGAAACGGTGACATCTTGACGGGTGAGGACGTGGAACATCGCAAAAAAACGACTGCGGTATCCGGCGTCATGATTGGAAGGGCAGCAATGCAAAACCCATGGATTTTTCGCGACGCCAAACACTATCTTAGGACCGGACACCACCTTCCTCCAGCGTCACTTGATGAGAGATGGAAACTAATCAAGAGGCATTGCCGCCAAGCCATTGATTGGGGGCGTTACGGAAATGAACGACAAACG
>JABGYE010000270.1:0-9099 GCA_018675395.1 Akkermansiaceae bacterium | reverse complement strand
TTAAAATTAAGCGGTGAAGCTTTGCGTGAACCTGGGAGCGAAGATAATATTTCTCCAGAAATAGTCGAAACGGTTGCAAATCAGATCAAGCTTGCCCATCAGGCTGGAATAGAAATAGGTATCGTTGTTGGGGGTGGTAATTTTTGGAGAGGAATTAGTGCAAGTAATCGCGGTATGGAAAGAGCCACAGCAGATTATGTCGGGATGCTGGCAACTGTTATGAATTCTTTGGCATTGCAAAGCATGCTCGAAGACATGGAGGTTCCTACAAGGGTTCAAACAGCCATCGAAATGAAGAATGTGGCAGAGCCTTTTATACGCCGGAAGGCTACCCGTCATCTAGAGCTTGGGAGAGTTGTTATTTTTGGCGCAGGTACGGGGAATCCTTTCTTTTCAACCGATACTACGGCAGCGCTCAGGGCAAGTGAGATCGGGGCAGATGCTATCCTAAAGGCTACTAAGGTTGATGGAGTTTATGATTCCGACCCGAACGAGAATGAGGATGCAAAAAGATATGAAAGTGTTTCTTTTCAGGAGTGTCTTGAAAAGCGTTTGAAAATTCTTGATTCAACGGCTTTTAGTTTATGTATGGATAATTCTAAGCCGGTTATCGTCTTCGATATAAACGGAGAAGATAATATTCGCAAAGCACTCGTAGGAGAGCCTGTCGGAACGCTTGTTTATTCCGAAGATGATAACTAAGATTTAAAATAATAAGTAACCTATATTCCCAAATAAATGACTGTAGATACATTAATTCCCGAGACAGATGGTGCCATGAAGAAGGCCGTTGAATATACTTTACATGAGTTTTCTAGTATTCGTACGGGCAAAGCTTCTCCGGCCCTTGTAGAAAATATTGATATTCATGTTCAATCTTACGGATCGAACATGAAACTAAAGCAGCTAGCAGTTATCTCTTCTCCTGACCCGAGGATGCTTCTTGTTTCGCCATTTGATCCTTCCACAGTACAGGACATAGAGAGGGGGCTCAAAGAGTCGAAGCTTGGTATCAATCCTTCTGTTGATGGCAAAGCGATACGGTTGCCTATTCCAGAACTATCTGAAGAGCGCAGAAAAGACTTAGTTAAGATGGTTAAACAGATGGCTGAAGAGGGAAGGGTGCGGGTCCGATCAGCACGTAAGAGTGGGATGGACGGAATTAAGAGTCTCAAGGGTGGTAGCGAAATTACCGAAGATGATCAGAGGGACATGGAAAAGGAGATCCAGAACTTAACTGATAAATTTGTCAAAGAAATCGACGAGCATGTAGATAATAAGGAAAAGGAAATTATGACCGTTTAGTGATTTGGCCATCTATTGAAAATTCCATTGAATTATTAAATAAAAAAAGCGCATTAGGCAGTGCGCTTTTTTTATTTATAAAATTAGTACGCTTATTTAATTACTGGGACTGTGGCAGGTTTCCGTATCTAGCATTACTTTCCCATGCTTCGTGACGTGCTTGTGGCAAGTTGCTGAGTCCACTATTTACACCTGTGCCTTTGTAATTTCCTACCTGTGTGGCTTCGCATCCGCTAAACAATGTTAGTAGAACGCCAGTTAAGGCCATTATTGGAATAATACGTGTGAAAAAATTAAGCACTATTTGTATAGTTGGTATTTCAGTAATGATAATTGAATTGTTTATTCGCCAAGCTTTTGAAATACCACTTTGTCTCCTGGCTCAACAGCTCGACTGAGTCCTTTTTTGCTGATGTCGGCTACTGTCAATCCTGGCTGGATTGAAACAACACTCAAATTGCCGATACGAATTCCATCTCTCTTTACGATGAGTTCGGAATCACCTTCGACGCCTTGGTCCTTTCCGATATTGACCAAGACAAATCCCCAATCCTTATTGACTGCTGTAATAACACCTTCTTTAGAATTGCGTTCAATTTTAACCAAACGATCGACTTGAACTTTCTCAGCCTTTTGAATTCTCGTTTCGTTAGCAGCAACCTTTTTGCTTACCACTTCTAGCTCTGCTTGTCTAGTTGCTAGATCCTGCTTTGCATTTTCAAGATCATTTTCCAATTTTTTAATTGTTGGTGCAATGTTTTGAAGGGTGACCCCAGGGCCTAATTTTTTTCTGAGTTCCGTAACAACATTCTCAGCAGTAGCTAATTTTTTATCTAGAGGCGCTTTAGCTACTTTGAGTCCACTAATTTCACCATCGAGTGCTTTGATGTTGATATTGAGTTGATCAGTATTGGCTTTGGATTGGTCTCTCCTTTGTTCTTGCTCCAATAGCTTCCCATAAGTAGCAAGCAATGCAGGTTGGTCGTCTTTGTTGATTGTGCCTAAGATTTGAACGATTGATCTGTTGTTTTTAACACGTTCGTTTCTTTTTTCAATCAGCTCAGTACGATGCCCCCAACTAAGGATACATGAAATAAGTAAGAATAGAGCTGAGGGAATTAGTAAAAATTTAATCTTCATGATTTTTGATGAGTAACTTTAAGGGGTATTAAAAATGATTAAAATGAATGATTTCTGAAAAAATTATAGGCCGAAAGGATCTTCTGTTTCAGCAGGTTTTTCAGGAGCAGGAGCATCATCGCCTCCTAGTCCAAAAGGATCGTCGTCTGCTTTTTCAGCAGGAGCAGCAGGCTTTTCAGGGGCAGCTGCTGGAGCTGCTGGAGCTGCTGGAGTTGGGATCGTTTCTACGACCGGCTTCTTCGATGGATCCCATTTGCTTTCAGCGCTAAGGACGACACTGTCGCCAACGGCTAATTTTTCTCCTTCACTCAAAGATAAAACGTCACAGACGCAGACATTAGGCTCGAGATTTGTGATGTTGAGTTTTCCAATCAATTTATCACCACGTTTGACATCTAGCTTTGCCCTCGCATTGATTCCCTGATTCCCGCCTTTATCAATGACAACGAATCCCCAGTTATCATATGTCTGAGCGATTTTAGCATTAACCTCGATCATTTGACCTGCACGTTGACGGGAAACCTTGTCCCTCAGTGCTGTGATTTGGTTATCTGTGTCTTCACGCTTGGCTACCATGTTTTTGTAGTTTTCTTTGGTAATAGCAATTTCTTGCTGAACCGATGCCATCTCCGCCTGAAGGTTTTGACTCTTTTCCACGAGATCTTCGATCTGACCGATCTCTGCAAGCTCACGCTCAAGTTTTGCAAGTTTAGCTTCTACATCAGCCTTGGCTGTTTCTAATCCAGCCTTATTACTTTCTTTCTCACCTTTCTCTTTTCGTTTGCTAGCTTCTTCAGTTTGCTGAGTGTCTGCTTCATCACTCGTTGAAGCAGTTGTTGCAACGTGATCTTTGTTTTTGTCTTGGACTTCTTTTTGATATTTTTGTGCAAGATCTAGATTAATTATTGAATCTGCGCGGGCTTGTCTTTCATGCTTCAGGTCCGTTGATGTCTGATAGCGGAGCCATCCAGCCAAGATTCCAAATATGATAGAGACGGTAATGAGTGTTTTCCACATGGCGGTAAGTTTACTGAGGGGTATTAGGGATTTAAAATGTGTTAATGGGTAGTAATAGCTATTTAATGGGAGAAAAACAACCTAAAACAGCGAAATTCACAGTGTTTTTTCTGAGACTATTGTGCCTGAATTTGAAGGTTTTATAGGCATAAAGTCCGTCAAATAGGGTGTTTTGACTTATTTAGCAATCTTACGGTCTATTTTTAGTGATAAAGTTATTTTCTACTGACTTTGAGCAGAGTCTGCTCATGGGAAAAATAAAAATCACTTAATGTTGTCTAATTATGAGGATTTTGTCCTTTGGCGGACCGCTTCATAAAGACAGATTCCAGTGGCGACTGAAACGTTGAGGCATTCCACGGATCCCAACATAGGTAGTTTTCCTAGAAAGTCACAGCACTCTTCGGTCAATCTTCTTAGTCCTTTCCCCTCTGCTCCCATGACGATTGCAATTTTACCTTTCAGATCAATTTCATAAAATGAACCGTCCGCATTGTCTGATGTTCCGACGAACCAGAAACCTTCGTCCTTCAATGTTTTAATGGTTCTAGAAAGGTTTGTGACCTGTATGTAGGGTACAGACTCGGCTCCTCCACAAGCTACTCGGCGAACCGTATCATTGAGTGGTGCAGAACGGTCCTTAGGAGCAATGACGGCGGTACAACCTGAGCCGTCCGCGGTTCTTAGACAGGCTCCCAGGTTATGAGGATCCTGCACCTGATCCAGTATTAGTATTAGAGGATCCTGCGCAGATTTTATAATTTGTATGAGCTCATCCTCGCGAGCCGCTTTCCTTTTGCCTTTCACGTTTCCGTGAGCATGTCTGCGTTTACCGGTTGTTCGGGATCCTTTGTGCACCTTATAATGATGATGTTAATTTAGATACTAAGAATTTTTATCTTTGGGACTGTTCGATGAGTACTTCACTTTTCGCAATTTTTGATTCTTTCCCCAATAGCTGTTCAGCAAAAAATTTTTCTGTGATTTTTTGTATAGTATCATTTTTAAATCCTCCGTGCCCTCCCCCTTTGACTGTTATGAGTGTTGAATTGCATCCGTTTTCCAAAAGTTTTTTGTGAAATATTACAGATTGATTATAGGGGACTAGTTGATCATCCGTTCCATGAACATGAATGAATGGGCAATCATCTTTGGTTACGTAATTGATTGGGGAAGCTTTGATGGCTTTTGTCTTATTTTTCTGCAGTGCGCCGCCAATGAGTTGTGATTCTGGAGAATTAGCCGCGTCATGATCGATTCTACTTGGAAATTTTGACATTTCGAGAAGGGCTGAAGGCCCAAAAAAGTTTCCAACGCAATGGACTCTACTTTCCATGGCCTTGTGATTACCGAGGCTCCCCTCTAATTCTTTCACGTCCTCACTAGTTCCTAGCATCGCTACTAAATGTCCTCCGGCAGAACTACCGAAGACTCCAATTCTTTCAGGATTAATGTCATACTTTTTAGCATTACCTCTGACCCATCTTATGGCTGCTTTACAGTCATGAATTTGAGCAGGCCAGAGAGCCTCTCCGGACAATCTGTAGCCGACACTAATTCCTACATATTCTCCGGACTCCGCATAAGGTAATAGTCTTGCGATGCCTTGATCCTTATTGCCGTTTTTCCATCCTCCTCCATGAATATAAATAAGGGCAGGAAGGATTTTTTTCTTCCTGCTCTTGGGCAAAATCAAGTTCAAGGATTGTCTTGGATTTTTGGTGTCTGCGTAAGGAATGTTATTTTTGATTTCGATGCGATCATTGTTTAACTGATCCCTTGATCCCTTTTTTTGTCTGCGCCCAGATTGTTCTCGAAAAATTTTATCTTCTTCTCGAGATATGAAACCATCATTATTCTTATCGGCTCGATTGAAGTTGGGTCTTGCATTTTGAGGTAATTCTTCGCGGGTTAATGTCCCGTCATTGTTCTTGTCCCAGCGATCAAAAATTGTTCTCTTGGGGTTGACTTGTGCTTCTGCATTAACGCTAAAGAAAAGAAATAAATAGAGTGCGGTTCCGGTGATCTTTGTTCTTGTGTTGATCATTTTTTATAAGCGTTTTTATCAGATTATTCTATCGGGTTAGTCGGAAACTTTTATCTAAAATTGGGTGTGATGATTTAATTGTATTAAAGATAAGTTTTAATTTTTTGATCTTAAAAACTTCCCATTGCTATGGTTTGATTGCGTGAATTAGCCTATTTTTTATTTATAATACACCAAATTGATTAGGAATCATTAAATTGTAATTAATTAGGAAGCTTCGACGAGATCAAGGATCCGTGCTATCGGTTCAGCAATCTGACCATTGACGGTCATAGTAATGAAAGCTGAATTAAATGATGATAAGGCCAAGAGAGTCGCTTTGGATTCTGGTGGTTCCGTTGCAGGGCCTTACCGTCGTTTGGCAGCTTATTTGAAACCCTACAAATGGAGGTTTATTTTTGGGATTATTTTTGGTGCTCTTTATGGGATGGTGAATGGGGGAATGGTTCTCGTTATTAATTATGTTACAAATATTGTTTTTGGAGCAAGTAAAGGACCAGAAGATTTTGAGGAAATCAAAAATAAGTTACCCCCGGAAGAAATTGATAAGGCCCAAGAAGCTTTCGAAAAGGTCCAAGGAATTATCCAAGAGAGTGCTGGGAACGCCGTTCAATTTGATTCACATATTCTTTTAGTAGCTTTCCTTATACCTGCGATCATGGTGATTAGAGGTCTGTTCGGATTCCTTAACTCTTATTGTATGCTCTGGTGCAGTTTGCGGGTTCTTAGTGACATAAGAGTGAAGTTGTTTCGCAGACTAATGGGTCAATCCCTTGATTATTTTAATCAAAGTAAGGGAGGTGAATTAATGCAGACAGTATTCAATCAGACCAGACTTGCACAGCAGACACTCACGACAGCAGTCAGCGATATTGTTAAGCAACCCGTGGCGATTATTTCTGCTCTTGCGGCAATATTTTATATTGACTGGCAATTTGCACTTTGTGCCCTTGTTTTGTTTCCGATTTGTATCGTTCCGGTCATTATTGCGGGACGTAAGGTCCGCAAGTCAGGACGGAAAGAGGAAGATGAAGCGGAAAAAATGATGGTCGTGATGCAAGAAGCGATTTCTGGCATTCAGGTTGTCAAGGGACATGCCAGAGAAGAACATGAAATAGGCAAGTTTGTTCAAGCCAATTCCAGAATGATGATATTTATCATGCGTTGGCGTAAAGCGATGGAGATTGTGAGCCCGCTCGTTGAGATTGTTGCCTCTTTTGGAGTGGGTGCAGCCTTAGTCTATTGTTCTTTTTTTCCAGGATCTGGTGGTCCAGGGAAATTCTTGGCCTTAAATGCAGGCCTTGTACTTTTGTACCCGCCGGCCAAGTCAATGAGCCGAATTTCAGTTCTATTGCAAAAGTCACTGGCGGCTACTGCCAAAGTTTTCAAAATGATGGATCGTGCTCCGTCCATTCAGGACGCAGATGATGCAGTGGAAATTGAGGATTGCAAAGGAGAGATACGATTTGAAAATGTGAGTCATTCCTATGGAGAGGAAGTTTATGCTGTTGAGGAAATTGATTTTACTGTTGAGGCTGGTAAAAACTATGCTCTTGTCGGTGAAAGTGGTGCAGGAAAGAGTACTCTGTTTTCTCTTATATTACGTTTTTATGATCCGCGTGATGGAACAGTGAGTATTGATGGTGCTGACATCAGAAACATCCGTCAGGAATCGTTGAGGGATCATATAGGTGTCGTTAATCAGGATACATTTTTGTTTCATGATTCAATATATGAAAATATTCGTTACGGAAAACTCGATGCTACTAAGGAAGAAGTCATTGCGGCTGCCAAAATGGCACATGCTCATGAGTTCATTATTGATCAAGAGCAGGGGTACGATACGATAGTTGGTGACAAAGGAGATAAGCTATCTGGAGGGCAGAAGCAGAGGATCAGTATTGCCCGAGCCATTTTGAGGGATGCGCCGATATTATTGTTGGATGAGGCTACTTCTGCTCTGGATTCTCGTTCCGAGAAAGTGATCCAGGAGGCTCTGCAGAAACTTTCGAAGGGCAGGACATCCATCGCTATAGCACATCGGTTATCAACGATACTTAATGCTGACAGAATTGTAGTGATGGAAAGGGGGCGGATCAGTGCCATAGGATCACATTCTGAGCTTCTAGATTCTTCGGATACTTACCAGCATTTATACCGTATGCAGTTCGGTCATGATGGAGTATCCGCTGATTATGAAGTTTAGGGATTAACTAAATTATTTCTGCAATTTAATGACAGTGTCCTGAGGTTGAGCTGAGTCCTTAGTTTTAGGAAAATCTAATGTGTAATGAAGGCCTCTGCTTTCATCTCTAAGTTGTGCGCAATTAACTATGAGTGAAGCTGTTTCGACAAGGTTTCTTAGTTCTAGCAGGTCGCTACATATCTTAAAGTTCCAGTAAAATTCCTGAACTTCTTGTCTCAAATTTTGTAATCTTGTGACGGCTCGCTTTAATCTTTTATTGGTCCTTACGATGGATACATAATCCCACATGAGGCGACGGATCTCATCCCAGTTATGATAGATAACTACAAGCTCATCAACGTCTTCAGCATCACCGCTAGTCCATTCTGGTATTATTTGTTCTGATACTTTCTTTTTGTTGCTTTTATTTTTTATTGCATCATCCAAGGCGCGCCCAGCAATTACTGCTCCTTCTAGAAGGGAATTAGATGCTAGGCGATTGGCTCCGTGCAGTCCTGTGCAGGCTACTTCTCCTACAGCATAAAGGCCATTCAGGGAGGTCCTCCCGTTAATATCAGTTTTAACTCCACCGCACTGGTAATGGGCGGCTGGAACTACTGGTATAGGATCATTTGCTGGATCTATGCCTACCGATAAGCATGTCTTGTAAATGTTAGGAAAACGCTCGGATAGATATTCTTTCGATTTGTGTGTGATATCAACAAATACGCACGGTTCTCCCGTCCTTTTAATTTCATGATCTATGGCCCTAGCCACGATGTCTCGAGGGGCTAGCGACCCTCTGGGATCATGCTTTTCCATGAATTCATTTCCGTCCTTACTAATTAATATTCCTCCTTCACCTCTTACCGCTTCGGAGATAAGAAAATTATTTAAATCGTGATGATAGAGACACGTTGGATGGAATTGAATAAATTCCATGTTTGCTACATCTGCTCCGGCCCTATAAGCCATTGCTAATCCGTCACCTGTCGCAACGTTTGGATTTGTTGTATAAAGATAAACTCTTCCACATCCTCCAGTGCAGAGGATCACTTTATTTGATCGGAAAGTCAGAATTTTTCCAGCATTTTCATCTAAGGCATAGAGACCAACGATACTGTTTTCACCATCGATTCCAAGTTTTTCAGTAGTGATAAGATCAATTGCAAAATGATCTTCCAAGATAGTAATATTACTACATTCCTGGGCTGCCATTAAGAGTTTGTTCGAGATTTCTTTTCCGGTGGTATCCTTAGAATAAAGTATTCTCCTTTGTGTGTGTCCACCTTCCTTACCTAGGGAAAATTTTCCATTATCTTGCCGGTCAAAATTGATTCCACATGCCATCATTCGGTCAATGGCTTTTGGTGCTGATTCTACGATGGTTCTGACAACTTCATCA
>JABGYE010000245.1:0-3400 GCA_018675395.1 Akkermansiaceae bacterium | reverse complement strand
TGTGGACTGGAACGGAGATGGTCTCATTGATGGTGGATATGCGAACTTGGGGACAATGCTTGATGGGCTCGAAACTCAAAACTATCTTGGCAATAATATTCTCGCTGGTGCGCCTTACCGCATAGACAAGAAGCTAGGTCCTGGAGGAAGAGTCAAATACATAAGGGAGTTCATCTGGCTGCAAATATTAAATCAGGGACATCGGGTTTGGGGGATCGCTGTTAGTGATGCTCATACGGTTCATGGTAACGGTGCTGGTGGTTGGCGTACTTATGTGAAGAGTTCAACTGATGATCCTTCCAAGATAGACTGGCGTGAGCTTGTTAGAAATTCTAAGTCCGGACAAATGATCCTTACTAATGGTCCTTACCTAGAAGTGAGCACTTCTGAGGGTGTCCTTGCTGGAGGTGACATTAGAGCTTCTGGCGGCGAAGTGAATTTGAAGGTAAAGGTCCAATGCACGGACTGGATTGATATTGATCGAGTTCAGATATTAGTGAACGGGAGCCAACGGAAGGATCTCAATTTTACCAGAAAAGATAATGAGGAGATGTTTTTAAATGGAAGTGTAAAGTTTGATCAGGATCTGAAAGTGAAACTGAGTCAGGATTCGCATCTTATTGTTGTGGCTTACGGTGAAGGATTTAATCTGAGAAAGGGTTTCGGAAGTAGCACGCAAAGCGCAATGAATCCATGTGCCTATAACAATCCAATCTTTGTTGATGTTGATGGGGGAGGTTTTAAACCGAGCGGTGATACTTTGGGGTACCCTCTGCCGGTTAAAGGGCTCACGGCTGACAAGGTTACTGAGCTTTTGAAAAGATGAACCGGATAATTCCTTTGGATTCATGTTTTCTAATAAATTAAGCTTCAAAGGCTATCTTTTATGCCTTTTTCTCGAAGGATATTCCCTTGCTTTGTGTTTGATAAATGAGATAATTAATTAAGTACTTAAGTAGAAGATGAAAACATTTACCACATTTCTAATTTTAATTGCGGGAGTTGCCTTGTCCGGAGCCGCAGACATGCGTGAATTCACAAGCGCTGACGGATCAAAAACGCTGAAGGCGAAGGTCATTGATTATTCCCAGGACAAGGGAGTTGTGAAGATTCTTCGAGCAGACGGCAAGGCCATGACTTTTCCGGTCAAGGCCCTAAGTAAAAAAGACGGTGAATATCTTAAGGTTTGGTACCAGTCAACAATGGCTGGAAGAAAATTAGCTGTGAGGGTCACGGACGAGGAAAAGAAAACTTCAGAGCAGAAGACAAGTAATGCGCGGGTCAGTTCCTATGATTCAAATTTTAAGTTCAATGTTCGCAACAATGGTACGAGTCCATTTGAAAACATAGAAGTGAAGTATCAGATATTTTACACAGTTGACGGAGTCAAAGGGACGAAGAGTCAGAACTTAGTTGCTAGCGGCCAGACGAACATCAGCAGTATTTTTCCAAGGACCGATCAGAACCTGACAACGGAGAAGGTGACACTGACCAAGATTAGGCCTCTTCCTGCTTCGCAGTGCGCTGGGGGGACATGACCAAACACTAAAGTCCCTCGCGCGAGTTCGCGCACCGATAGAGTCAAAGGCATCATTGCTAAATTCTTCAAGGACGGAGAGGAATTCAAAGAGGTTGTATATCCGAGCGGTTTCAGAGGTCAATGGTCTTCTGAGAACCTTTCTGCTGGACTCTAATTTCTTAAGTTAGCCTCTTGTTCCGATTGCCTTTTCTATGAAGGGCCACATTATGCTTGGGTAAAATCGATGCCCTGAATTTCCCCACTCCATTTCCATTTTGTTGCCGATACCTAGCCCAAGGTAAACGTTTTTGATTTTAGTGGCCGTACTTTCCACGTCCTTCTTGCGGTGCAGTCCATCGCTTACTCCGTGTGCAATAAGTAAGTTTCTGGGTGCTATGAGTGCTCCTAGTTCAGTCCAGTCACCCCAGTCGCGGATTCCGGGAACGGCGCAACAATCACAGTGAAAAATGAAGCCTTCGCTGCTAGTTACTGAAGTGAATGAGCAGCTAGGCACAGCAATGCTGATTCTATTGTCGATGGCTGCAGAGTAGGCTGTCAGGACACCTCCCCCGGAATTGCCAGTCATTATGATTTTCTTTTGATCGACGCGGGGATGGTTCCATGCCCAGTCAATGATTCGCTGCATATCCCATACCCTCTCAGCAGTTGGAGTCCGTCCGGAGATGATACAGTGCATGAATTGGGCGCGGCAAGGCCTGTTGCCGTGCCTGCCCTTAGGGTCAGGGACCAATAGCTCATTTGCTAGGCCGCGTGTTGCTGGAGCGATTGCGATCATGCCTCTTAACGCTGCCTGCTCTGCAATGTTTCCTTCTCTTGCTGTTATCTTTTTGCGGTGATCTTCATTGAGATAAGCTCCAGAGTACGAATGAAGGCCTTCGGTGTCGTGTCCGTGCGGACAAATAACCAGAGGAAGTTTTTTATTCGTATTTAATGGTACCAGAAGGTAGAAAGGGACATGGACTCCGGGTTCGGTTTCAATCTTGCAAAGGGTCCGTGAAAATTTTCCGTTTACTTCCTCTTTTTGTCCGATTTGAATTGAGGGGGCGTGGCCCTTTAGCTCAATGGACATTTTCTTGAGTCCAATCAATTCTATGAGGGCTGCTCTCGTTTCATTTTGCCAGTCCTTAAAATTTTTATCTTTGGTATATTTATATTTTTGATCACCTTTCTGAATCCGTTTCAGATAGTTCGAAATTTTCTCGGGATAAGAAACAAAGGGTTTGTCTTGAGAGTAGGCAGTTATCGAGCTTAACAGTAGAAATGCTATAAGAATGTAAGGGTTTTTCTTCGCCTTTTTCATGTATTGATATAATGAGCTTTTAGTTGGTCAGTGCGAGGCTTTTTATCATTGACCAGTCATTGAATTTTTCCGGATAATATAAAAAACGGGAAACTCCTGCAGTGATCTAGCTTTACACACGTCGTTAGTTGAAAAACCAATGACAACGTGCTTCGGCGATCCGCCGCGGTGAGACAAATGTAACCTACGAACTTTTGTACTTATGGAAACAGCGATTGCCATAAGTACATACATTCATCACTAGACTAAAATTTTGCTTCGCAATTTAAGACTAGTGATTATGTACCAGTTCTCCGGTGTAGGCTCTGCGGGGGTTTTACCGTTTTAATTAATTAAGCCTTCTCGATCATGGCTTGGAGAGCGAAGAATCCCTGCAGTTCACTCTCACTCTTGACTAGGGTACTTTTGCTGATTGCTTTCGTGATTCCGTTAGCCTTGATGTCGTGTTTGATTGCTCGGATCTTACGTCTCAATGAGCGAGGCAATAGGACCCGCTCATTGACATGTAATCCTGTCACTTTTTGTTGGGTGTTTCGGCCCATTAATTTGGTTTTCTTTTC
>JABGYE010000118.1:0-6727 GCA_018675395.1 Akkermansiaceae bacterium | reverse complement strand
GGATTTGATTCCAGATGAATTCGTAGTGGATGGAGGGTCGCTAGTGGGGAATGTCTTAAAAAATGATTCCGATGTTGACGGTGATTCTCTCATGGCTCAGTTACAGAGTGCGCCGAGTAAAGGTGTCTTATCCTTAAGTTCTGATGGTAGCTTTGACTATAAGCAGAATGCAGGGGCCGAAGGCCAAGATGAGTTTGTTTATTCTGTTTCGAACCGTGGAGGTAACGTTTCCCGCAAGCTTTTCACTTATTCTAGTGAGTGGGCTTACCTGGATGATGGCTCTAATCAGGGAAGTTCCTGGACTGGCGTCGATTTTGATGATTCAGCTTGGAGCGTTGGTGCGGGTGAGTTCGGATATGGTGAAGGTGACGAGAATACGGTTATTAGCTATGGTTCCAATTCTAACAATAGGCATGTCACTACCTACTTTAGAAAACAGTTCTATTTGAGGGACCCTGACTCAGTAAACTCAATGGTCATTGGCCTTGTGCGTAATGATGCGTGTGCTGTTTTCCTGAACGGTAAGGAGGTATATCGTGACAGTAATCTTAACGATAACGCAGCATACAATGTTCTTTCTTCGACGGATCTTTTTGAAGAGGATTATAAAATCAATGTGGCTGTGCCCGTTTTTTTAATTAGGGATGGTGTCAATGTGCTGGCAGTGGAAGTTCACAAGAGCTCAAGGTCCAGCGCCAGATTTAGTTTTAATTCAAGTGCGACCGCGATAATTCCTCCGTTCACTAGGATTTTTTCTAGTGGTGAATCTTGGGCCTATTTGGATAATGGAACTTACCCAGGAAATGACTGGGATTCTTTGAATTTTGACGATTCGACATGGAAGGCCGCTAAATCCCCCCTCGGATATGGTGATGATGCGGTGGTGGGGAATGTCGGTTTCGGTGACGATTCAAATAATAAGCATTCCACAACGTATTTTCGTAAATCCTTTAAGTTTCTGGGCGCGTCTGAGGTCGTTTCTTCTAAGATAAGAATACGCAAAGATGATGGCGTTGCTGTTTATCTTAACGGTAAGGAAATCGTCAGAGATAACCTCAGTACAGATGCAGGAAACACAACTTTTGCTGATTCGACAATTGGTGGTGACGATGAGTTGGAAGTGAAAGAATACGTGATTGATTCTAGCCTTCTGGTCGATGGAGATAATGTTATATCAGCTGAGGTGCATCAGGCCAATGCGAGTAGTAGTGATCTTTTCTTTGATGCTGAGTTTTTCGTTAGTATTGGAAAGATAAGAGAATTTGTAAGCCTTGATCTAATCGATGCTGTTGCTGGCAAAGATACGGATGAGGATGGTTGGTTCGATGAGACGGAAGTCTTTTTTAGAAGTTCACCTACTGATCCTGATAGTGTTCCCATGTTCCAGTTAAAGTCTATCGTATTAGAGGACGGTCAGGTTCAATATATGTTCCCAGCGGAGCAAGGTTCGGGATATGTCATTCAGGCATCGAATGATCTTCAAACGTGGATGACTCTAAAGAAGTTGATTGTTGGCCGCGGCAATATTGCAACGGAAAGATTCTCACCTACTGGTAAGCGTCACTTCTATAGAATTAGGAAGCAGTGAGTTGTCTTATTAGGATAACTTCGATCTTACTTTTTCGAGTAATTTCTTCGTAGCTTTAATTCCATCGAATTCACTCATTTTACCGCCCTCGTATTCGACGCCCACGTATCCATGATAGCCGGCATCAATGACGATCTTCATCATTTTATGATAATCAGTATGGATTTCATTCCCCTTATCATCAAAATCATGTGACTTTGCACTTACTGCTTTGGCGAATGGCATGAGTTCTTTGACTCCTTTGTATCTGTCATAGGTCTTACCTCCACCGATTCTGAAATTGCCGAAATCAGGTAATGTTCCGCAATTCTTTTTGTCTATGATTTTCATTACTCCGGCGAGCCATGCTCCGTTAGAGGATAGTCCTCCGTGATTCTCTACAATGACATTTAAACCGTGAGTAGCTGCAAATTCGCTGAGGCTTCCGAGCCCGTCAGCGGCACGTTGTTGTTGTTCCTCATAAGAACCTCCTGAAGATGCATTGACTCGAATGGAATGGCATCCTAGGTGCTTTGCTGCTTCAACCCAGCGCTTGTGGTTATCCACTGATGCGGCTCTTTTTGTTTTGTCAGGATCTCCGAGTTTTCCTTCACCGTCACACATGATGATTAGGCTCTTTACTCCCTCACTATCACATATTTTTTTAAGTTCGTTTAAATACTTTTTGTCATTTGCTTTGTCCTTAAAGAATTGGTTTACATATTCGACGGCATTGATTCCGAATTCCTTTTTTGAGACTACAGGAAAATCAAGGTTGGTCATTTTCTTGCCAAATAGGGCCTTGTGCAATGACCACTCGGCGATGGAGATGTCGTAGAGTTTTTTCTTTTTGTGGTGATCAGCTAAGATGGGTAGGGGCGAGGCTACCAGAGCGGCAGTGCTTGCCTTAATAAATTTACGACGAGAGGTGTTTTGGCTTTGAGTCATTGGATTCTTATTTGATCTGATTAAACCTTTCAGTTGGTGGAAATTATGAATGAATAAACATTATTATGGTTTCTTGCAATAGAGCAATAGTGTTTTTGCTGGGATAACGATTTGACCAGCACGATACATTCTGCAAATTTCTTTGATCATGACATCAATTACGAAACTTTCTATATTAATTGGCTCGTTGTTAACCGCATTGGGAGTGGCTCTCTATTTTTCCACTGGCAAGGCCAGTGTTACGGCTTTGATACCTTCATTCATAGGGATACCAATTCTAATCTGTGGGGTTCTGGCTAAGGATGAAAAGAAGCGAAAAGTTGTTGCTCATATTGCATTAACGTTAGCTTTATTAGGTGCCCTCGCAGGTTATGGAAGGGGCTTGCCGAAACTTTTTGGCGGAGATTCCGGTACGGCCATCCTGGGTATGCTTGCAATGTCCGTAATTTGCACAGTCTATGTGATTGCCTGCGTCAGATCATTCATTGCCGCTAGGAAGTCTTAGGGCAATTGATCTAGACAATCCTTTGCCCATTGAAGCCACCGCTTAGCATCATCATTAGTTGGTTCGATATCAAGGATTTGCTGATAATAATCTTGAGCGGTTTTAAATGAGGATCTTGCTTCGGTGATGTCGTCTTCTTCTCCTGTATTGGCTAAGTGCCATCCGAGTTTGCCGTAGTCACGGGCAATTATTTCTCGGTAATGATTTTTCTTTGTATTGCCATTTTCTACATCAATATCTTTATCAAGTAAGTTCTTTATGTGATGAACGGCTTCTCGTGAAAATTCGACTGATTTTTCTGTGTCGCCGGCTTCTTTGTGCAGATCGGCTAATTGACGGTACAGTTGTGCTATTTCATTTTGATAAGCAAAATTGCTTGGTTCATTCTTAATCAGGTCTTTCAAGATATTGAGTGCTGCATTTGACTGAGTTCGTGCTGCGCTTGATTCCCCTTCGTCCTCGATTGATCGGGAAAATGCATGCAGTCTCCTGGCCATCTCGAACTGGTACCTGTTACTTGGAGACCGTTCTATGAGCGACGCGAGAAGTTCGATTGCGTCATTATTTATAACGCTAGCTTCAGAGTTTGCGGTAACAAATGCGATGTCTGCTTCTTCGCCTAATGCACGTGCTAGCTGAAATTGGTAATTTAATTTTTCAGGGAAAGCTGTCACAAGCTCAGTGTATCCTGCTATGGAATTTTGATATGATTCGTTGGCTGAATCCGATTCGCCCTTTGAGCTGAGTATTTGTCCAAGTTCGAACTGAGCAGAGGCTAATAATGATTGGTCTTTTTCTAAAGGTAGAGAGTCAGCTGTGGTCGCGGCAATGATCTGAATTGTCTGTTCTACATATTTTTTGGAAGCTTCAATGTTTTCAGAATAGCGTAATCTTTTGGCTAGAACTAAAGCGCTTTCTGCTGCAGTTCGTGCATTTCCTGGATCATTTGGGTCTTGGCTCAGAAGTTCCTTGTAAAGAAGAAAAGATTTAGTGGCAGCCTGCGTTGCAGCTCTGTGCATTTTTGAGCCTGATTGTGAAGTGGATAGATTCTTGAATAATCTGGCTTGACGTTCGATCAATTCGCCATTGATCCCGCCTCCAATTTCATCATCTACAATTAATTCTGTGGCTTGTGTTAGTTTTTGACTGGCCGATGTGAAATCGCCTAGGAGGATGTGAAGTTCACTTGAATTACTTAGCGCGGAAATTACTGAATCACGTAATGCGGGGTCGTCCTGGTTACGACTGATGAACTTATCATAATAGGTAAGCATTGATCCGATCGTTCCTTCGGGAAATCTGTACATTGGATTGCCTTCACTATCCAAAGTTGCAAGCATTCTACAAAGCTCATTTAATGCAGATTGAGATTGCTGGAAGTCATTGATAAGATTTGCGATCTGCTCCTCCTTGATGTTAAGGCCAGAGTCTAATTGAACGGGTTCTGGGGTCGGAATAGGATCAATTGGATCCACTTTAACTATCTTTTTCGGTTCAGGTGTCGGGGCAGGGGGAGTTGACTCTTTTTGGCCATGATAATTCAAAGTGATTATAACTGCCGCGGCTGCAGACACTGCAGCTGACAGCAAGACAGTAGCAGCATGTTCCCACTTGGATCTTCTGATATGCCTGTAATTGGCTTCGCTTTTCTTTTCAGTGTTTGAGTTTAGTTTGTCATTGCTCTCACAGTTTTTAAGTTCATTGAGAACCTCTACCATGTTGGTGTGCCTGTGCTCTTCTCTGAGACTTAAGCATGTTTCTATGATAGAGCGGTACGTTCGCTCTGCTGCTGTTTGAGCTTCATTTGGCCAAGTTATATTTTCTTGAGAGCAAATGGCACGGGCGACTCGGGTCGTGGAAATTTCACTGTGCAGATTGAGTTGTGTTTGTCTTTTTTTTCTGTATTTAACAATTTCATCATTGAGTCGACAAAATTCTCCTGTCATTAACTGGTAAATGGTTGCCCCATAGGCATAGACGTCCCATTTCTCTCCGCGACCTTCAAAGAACTGATTGCCGTGCTGGAGTTGTTCTGGAGCGCAGTAAAAAAGGGAATCGCTAGTTTCAAGTTGTTCGGTCCCGCCGAGTATTCCCTGCGCGAAATCAGTGATTTTAGCTTGTGGGTTTATACCGTCTTCAAAAAGTACATTCGTTGGTTTTAAGTTGCAGTGAATGATTCCTTCTTGGTGAAGATGTGCCAACGCTTCTGCAATTTGAATTGCTATTTTCCATCCATCATCAGATGTGACGTTTCCGCACAAAGCCTCTAGGTTTCGCGGTCTAAAATTTGAAGTTCCGTCAGGGAGGATTGCCCTCTCTGCATAGAGCTCCATCGTGATGTATGACTGAGGGCTTGCTAGGTCAAAATCGTGTATCCTAGCGATTCCTGGATGAGGGGAGCCTTTGTATATCTTTACCAGTGCATCTGAGAGGACTTGTCGGTTAACGGCTATTCCTCTAAGTGATTTTATCGCAAGCTTGGGTTTTCCTTGGGAAGTTCCACTCCATACGGACCCAGTGGAGCCTTCTCCAATAAGTTCATCTATAAAATAGCCTGGTATTTTAGGGCGACTCACTACTTAGTTGTTCTTTAAAATTTTTTGAAGGTAATGCTCTCTTCGCTGTTCTCAACATTAGGACTCTTCTTAATCATTAAGATTTGTTAAGAAGTTATGAAAAGTTCTACATATATGGAATTTCCATAGTGAATATGAGAACTTTATGGAAATAACAATAATTATAAATTTGTTTTAAATGAATTTGGGTTAAAACATGGAAATTTAATAATCTTAAATACAAAATTTTAAAGGTAATGGCTCAAACATTAAAAGGACACGTGGCACTTGTGACTGGAAGTACAACTGGGCTGGGGCTTGGAATTGCCAAGGTCCTTGGTGCTGGAGGCGCTAAGGTTGTGATGAATTATTATAATGATGATGAGAGGGCCGAGCGTTCTTTCGCTGAATTTAAAAGTGCTGGGGGAGAGGGCCTTCTTTTAAAGGCGAACGCTATCGATGAAGGAGCTATTACCGATTTGGTTGAACGTGCCCAATCCCAGTTAGGAGCGATTGATATTATTGTTCCTAACGCTACTCCAGATCAGCCCCTAAAAACTATAGAAGAATATGATTGGGATTTTTACCAACAGATGCTCAATTTTTTTATTAAGAGTCCTTATCTGTTGACTCGAGCAGTTTTGCCGCAAATGAAGGAAAGCGGTTGGGGGAGGATCATTAATATTTCAAGTGAGGTTTACCAGCTCTCAGTGAGTCCGTTCAGTGCTTATGTTTCAGCAAAGGGTGGCCAGATCGGATGGACGCGTAGCATGTCTCGAGAATTAGCTCCTCATGGCATTACTGTTAACACTGTCAATCCTGGATGGATCCCGACAGAGCGGCATCAGAATGACCCTCAGGAAGAAAAGGATGCGTATCTGAGTCAGATACCTGCTGGACGTTGGGGGACTCCTTCAGATGTGGGTGAGGCTGTTGCTTATTTTGCTTCTGAGGAAGCAGGCTTTATCACTGGTCAGACCCTCTGCGTTAATGGAGGCAATTCTCCATGGTAATTTACGTCGCTTTATTCTTATTAGTGAATAAGCGCTTGATGCTTGATGCCCCGTGTTGGTCCAATAGAACACCAATAAAAATGACGCCGCCAGTGATGGCGTCACTAAGTGGAGTAGGATAGCCGAAGAGGTTAACCAT
>JABGYE010000112.1:0-6591 GCA_018675395.1 Akkermansiaceae bacterium | reverse complement strand
TGTTGTTTCAGACGGATCAGATGGAGATCGTATGCCGGAATATGATCAATACATAGCAGAGTCTACCAATTACCAGCCCTTCACTAGCTATGGGTGGAAAAAGCAAACAGACCAGCCAAATCCATTACTTAAGAGATGGGAAAAGAAATTGAGTGATGAGAGTAACAGGCTTGCGCAAGGCGAATTGAGTTCTTCGAAAGTAAAAATATCAAAACAAAAAATTGAAACTTTGAATCGTGAAATTGCTGATATGAAAGCGCGAAGTTTTTTAATTGCTCGAGCTGATCCATTTATTGTCATCCCTTCTTGGATGAGATTGTATGCGAGTCAAAATAAATTCGCACCTTCTGTCGGCGATTACGTTGCAATAATTTTCGAAGGTAGAATTTTACCTGCGATTATTGGAGACACTGGTCCAACATGGAAATTGGGTGAAGCGTCATTGAGGGTTGCTAAGGAATTAAATTCTAATGCAACTTCTTACAAGCGGCCTGTAAGTGACTTAAAGGTCTCATATTTAATTTTTCCCCAAAGTGCAGATTCAGCTTCTGCGCCAGATATGGATAAGTGGTTTGATAAGGTTCAGTCGCTTTTGGGGGAGGTGGGAGATCTTGGTGAAGGAGTTAAGCTATTTCGGTGGCCCAATTACTTTAATAAAAAAGAGGAGTAAAAGAATCAAAATTTTATAAATGATTTGTAAGAAGTAGTGAGACAAGACTATAAGTAATTTACAAATCGTAAAGTAATCACGAGATCATGCCAGAAGAGGAAGAGTCAAATCGCCCGAAATTAATAATTCCGGAATCTGAAGAGAATAAATCGCAGAACCGTTTATTGGTTCCACCTTCGGATCAAGAAAAAGAATCTGATGTGGCGAAACCTCAATTGATTACACCAATAGATCAAGCAGAGGAACCCCAAGCAGAGGAACCCCAAGCAGAGGAACCCCAAGCAGAGGAACCCCAAGCAGAGGAACCAGCCAGCTCAGTCAAAGTGGTTGAAATGAGCCCGCCAATTAAGGAAGAAGAGGTGATAGGTCAATTGCCTCAGCCACAAGAGGATGATTGGATGAAGGATGCATACGAACAGGTTGCAGATGCGGACAGAGCTGTGGAGGTAATGAGTGAGCCTGGTAATGAAGTTTCTTCTCCCGAACAAAACGTTGAACAGACAGTTGAACCCGTCTACCAAGCGCCAGTTGAACCCGTCTACCAAGCGCCAGTTGAATCTCCACTTATAGCCTCTCAGTTGGCTCCAACATCTCAAATGTATGCTCAGCAGCAAGTGAATCCGTATCAGAATGTTCAGCCTTACCCGCAAACATATTCTGCTCCACCCTCAGCAGGAACCTATCCTTATCAACAAGGGATGCCTACCAATGTCCCGCCCAATCAACAGGTCCCTGTGGGCCAACCAAGAGGCATTCCTGGACCCGCGTGGCTAGCCATTGGTTTAATCGTTGGTGCCGCTGTAGGGTTGCTTATTTTTAAGTATATGCCGCAGGATATGGCTGCTGGTTTCCGACCTGATCTAGTAGATAAAGGTAAGGCATTAGTAATCAATGCAAACACAAATATGCCAGCTCAAAATCAAACAGTTGCTCCAGTTGCTCCTCCTATTTCCGTTCCTCAAGAGGAAGAAGCACCAAATGAGCCAGAGGCTGTTCCTGATTCAGATTTGGAATCTGAATAGTGCTGATAAATTACTTTTTCTTTGTTAAAGAATCAGCTGCCGCTATCACTTTTTCTGTGTGAGTTTTTGGAGAAACTTTACGGTCAATCCATACTATTTTTCCACCCTGAATAAGGAAGCTTTCTCTGGCGCATATCTTTGGTGTGAAGAGTTTGACGCCAAAAGCTTTTACTAGCACACCTTCCGTATCGGCAATTAGTGGAAATTTGTAATCGTTTTTGTCTTTGAATTTTTTTTGATCTTCGGCCTTGTCCATGCTGACTCCAATGACCTTGATTCCTCTTTTTTTCAAAGATGACATATTATCCCGCAAACTGCAGGCCTGGGCAGTTCATCCCCCTGTATTTGCTTTCGGATAGAAAAAAAGCAAGATTGTTCCTTGTTTGTAATGTTTGGCAAGATTAATGGATTTGCCAGTTTCATCATTGACGATTGGAGCAGGAGCATTGGCTCCGACCTCAATAGAATCTGCTGCGGTGATTTTAGGGTGTATGGTTAGAGCAGCAAGTATTAATACTGCTTTAAAGGTCAATCGTGCTTTTTTCATTATTAGATAATTTGTAGAATTTTCATCTGTATAGTAAATAAAAAAATAATCTTAAATATAAAATCTATTAAAGTGTCGTGAAAATAAGGTTTGAGGTAGGTTATTATAATTTTATATGCTATATAATCTTTCTTTCTATTTCTTGTGTATTAAATCAAGTTTGGTTGAAAAGTTAGATCCTTGGTTATCATTATTTTACTCGTGAGGTTATTTCTAATAATATTTTTTTTCTGCCCTCTTTTATTAGCTCAAGGCCAAGAGGGCTCTGCTCCCATTGAAGGTATTCGAAGTAATGATTCAAGATTTCATGCTTTGATGGGTGGGGTTGTAGTTAGTCCTAAAGGTGATATTAAAGCAAATATTGTTCTTCGAGATGGGCGCATTGATTCGGTTGGTGAAAATGTGATCGCTCCTGAAGGGGCTAGAGTATGGGACATGCAAGGTAAGCGTATTTATCCTGGTTTCATTGAGCCTTGGTTAGAGGCGGAGATGTCAGATAAATTTACAGGCAGTCATTGGAATAAAAAAGTAATGCCAGATCGCAATGTATCAGTATTGATCAGTATTGATGAGGATAAATTAAAGTTGATGAGAGGTATGGGTTTCAGCGTCGCTCATACGGTTCCAAAGGATGGAATTTTTAGGGGTAGGAGTGCACTGTTATTGCTTCGGGATGGGGTCAGAGGGGAGCGACTTCTTAATTCATCGGTGGGTCAAGTTCTTGACTTTGATCATGGGGGTGGAGGATATCCTTCGTCTTTGATGGGATCCATTGCTTTGGTCAGGCAAACTTTATCTGACGCAAAATGGTATCATGAGGCGATGGCTGCACATTTGAAGGATCCGTCCAGTTCTTTGCGGCCAGCGCACAGTCGAGCCTTAAATGAATTAGAATCGGCTGGCAAGTTCATGTTCATAGCTCGAGACGAGCTTGATTATGATCGTATAAAAACAGTTAAAAATGAATTTAAATTGGATATTGTAGTGAAGGGTAACGGATATGAATATCGGCGGCTTAGAGCATTAAAGGAGTTGGGATGTAATATAATAATGCCTTTGAATTTTCCTACGCTTCCTTCAATTGATGATCCGACAAAAGCTTTGGATTATTCACTTGAAGAACTGCAGCATTGGGAATTTGCCCCCTCAGGTCCTGCCTTAGTGTCTACGAATGGATTGAAATTTTCTTTTAGTTCACATGGTTTGGATGATCCATTAAAAAGCTTCTGGAAGAGGATACGAATTGCAGTCAAACGTGGAATGGATCCTAATGATGCGCTCCAAGCATTGACTTCAGTCCCAGCTAAAACGTTAGGGATAGATGATCGGTGTGGAGATTTAGAGGCTGGCAAATTCGCGAACCTTGTAGTTTCTGAGGGGGATTTGTTTTTGGACGAACAATCAAAAATACATACGACTTGGGTTGACGGCATTCCTTACCTTAAGGAATTGAGTCCTGATTTGGACGTTTCTGGGCGTTGGGAAATTAGTGGATTTGGGGGCAAAGAGTCAATTTTATGGGAAATTCCTGAAGGTAAAAACATCAAGGTGAAATACGGAGAAGGTAAAGAATTTTCTGGTGAATGGAAATTAGGGAGACTTCTCCTGTTCCCGCCTTCAGTCATTTTTGGAGAAGAAAAAGGTAATGCTCGCTTGTCGGCATCCTTTAACTCTGAAGAGAAGACTTTGAGTGGAGTGGGAGTGCTATCCTCAGGAAAGACACTATGGTGGAACGCTAAGCGTGTCGGAGGCGTTATTGATAAAAAGAAAGAAGAAGAGGAGAAGTCCGAAATTGAGGATGATGTACCAGATCTTGAGTTTTCTTCCTATCCCGCTGGAGCTTATGGTGTAAGGAATCTTCCTTTAAAACTTTCTGAAAGGATTCTTTTTCGAGGTGCTACAATATGGACTAGCTCTGATCAAGGGATTGTCAAAGGGGCTGATCTGTTAATTGATAAAGGGCGTATCGTCTCTATTGGAAAGAATCTTGCTCTTCCTGAGGGGGTTAAAGAAATAAATGCGTCAGGTAAGCATATCACTCCCGGGTTAATTGATTGCCATTCTCATAGTGCCATTAGCAGGGGAGTGAACGAAGGGACTCATGCCGTTACTGTAGAAGTGCGAATCGGGGACTCTCTTGATCCTACCGATATTTCATTGTATCGGCAGCTTGCTGGTGGTTTAACGACTGCAAATTTATTGCATGGCTCTGCTAACCCCATGGGGGGGCAGAATCAAGTAATTAAATTGCGGTGGGGTTCGAGCCCTGAAGGGTTGCGGTTTGTTAGTGCAAAGCCTGGGGTCAAATTTGCTCTGGGTGAAAATGTTAAGCAATCGAATTGGGGTGATAATAACACCACTCGTTATCCACAAACTCGCATGGGAGTCGAGCAGATCATGAAAGACACCTTCATCGCTGCTTCTGAGTATCGAAAAGATAAAATAAAAGCAACTAAAGAGAATCGCCCTCATAGAAGAAATTATCGATTAGAGGCAGTTTTAGAAATATTAGATGGCGACAGGATTGTTCATATTCATTCATATCGGCAGGACGAAATTTTAATGTTTGTGAGACTTGCTCAAAAGTTTGGCTTTGTTGTGGGAACTTTTCAGCATGTGTTAGAAGGATATAAGGTAGCTGATGCTATTGCCGAGATTGGCGCAGGAGGTTCTACGTTCAGTGATTGGTGGGCATACAAATTTGAAGTATATGATGCGATTCCATATAATGCTGCATTGATGAGTAAGGTGGGGGTGGTTACTTCATTTAACTCTGATGATAGTGAGCTCGCATGCCGGATGAACATTGAGGCAGCAAAGGCAGTCAAGTACGGAGAGGTTTCAGAAGAGGAGGCCCTGAAATTTGTTACCATTAATCCGGCAAAACAACTTCGAATTGATAGTAAAGTTGGGTCATTAGAACCAGGAAAGGATGCGGACTTTGTTATTTGGAATGGGCATCCCCTCTCTACTTATTCGAAAGCGGAGCAAACCTGGATCGAGGGGGTGATTTATTTTGATGTCGAGACCGATAGAGAGTTGCGTAATAAAGCTAACAAGGAAAGATCGCGGTTAGTGAACAGAGTAATTTCGCAGAAAATTAAAAATCCAGAAGATGATTCAAAAAATGACGAGAGCAGTAATTCAAAAGAAGAAACTGTTCAGTTATCGAAAAGGCCGCGCTGGTTGCCAGTAATCTCAAAGCCGTGCACAACAATTACTAGAGGATTGTATCATAACGGGAAGAGTTTGCACACATGCACTAGTGGAAAGTGCTGCCAGTCTAAATAGGATGAGAAACTGTTTTATATTTTACTTAATATGCTTGGGGTATTTGCAAATTGCCTTTGCGAATGACAATGTGCCGTCGGCGGAACCGAAAGGAACATTAGTTTTTAGTGGGGCGACCATTCATCCTGTCAGTTCCGATCCCTTTGTCGGGTCAATGTTCATTGAAAATGGGAAGATAACGAAGATTGAAAGAGCTGATTCTGACAAGCCAATCAAAGAGCGTAAATCAGTGAATGTAATTAATTCTTTGGGGAGGCATATCTACCCGGGGATGATTGCATCAAATACAGTCCTTGGGCTCACTGAAATTAGGGCCGTCAGGGCAACTAGAGATATGATCGAATCTGGTGATATTAATCCGAATGTGAGGGCTGAGGTTACAGTGAATCCCGACAGTGAATTGTTGCCGGTTACACGTAGTAATGGAGTCCTTCATGTTTTGAGTGTGCCCCAAAGTAATGGATTAATTGCTGGGCAGTCAGCTTTGATGAAGTTGGACGGTTGGACTTGGGAAGAAATGACAGTAAAACCTTCCGTTGGGATGCATATGCGCTGGCCGAATGTTCCTGATCCCGGGAGGGCTCTAAACGCAAAACAGAAGAAATCTCTTAAAGAAGCTTCCGATAAGACGAAATTGCAATTAAATAAACTTGAAGAAAGTTTCAATAGAGCCAGAGCTTATTTGAAGGCAAAGAATGTAGGCGGCTCATTGCAAAAGACGGACTTGAGGTGGGAGGCAATGGAGGGAGTGTTGGCTGGTACTGTGCCGATATATGTTCACGTTAATAGATTGTTCGAGATTCAAGAAGCGGTTAAATTCTCCGTTGAGCAAAAGGTAAAGATTGTAATAGTTGGAGGTTCAGATGCGTGGAGAGCGATTCCGTTGTTAAAGAAACACAATGTTCCGGTCATTATTAGTCCTGTGAATTCGCTTCCAGGAAGGCGTTGGGAGGATTATGACACGCCGATGGTCAATCCAGTTAAACTCCAACGCGCCGGTGTAAGATTTTGCATCGCGGGCCGTGGAGGATCCATGGATGCACCTCATGAGAGGAATTTAC
>JABGYE010000269.1:0-2292 GCA_018675395.1 Akkermansiaceae bacterium | reverse complement strand
CGGGGCTCTACCAACTGAGCTACGGCCACCATTTCAAATGATTTCTATAATTTCCGCGCAGGTGAGACGAAAAACACTAAAAGCGCAAACAGCTCACCAGCGCGAAAGGTTTTATGACACTACCAAAACATTCCACCTAGTCAATGAGATGCACTTAAAATCCCAAAATGACTCAATTTAATAATTCCACAACATCAGGGCGAAAGAACACGCACACGCAAAAACCCTAAATCTCTATTATTTATAGCATCCCTAGAGCGTAAAAGGATTCGTTCAGCACCAGCCCCATCCGCAATTCTAGAAATTTCAATTGTGCTGTTTTTGTCCTGTGACCAAGTGATTAAATCATTACTCATTTCAATAATAAACTCGATACCTGGTGCATCTTTTCTTTCCCGATATTCAAGGGCAAAGTACTGTCTTCCTTCTAGTTCGACTATATCCAATGAAGGAATTCCGCTTTGAGGGTTTTCACCAATAAGATCCATTCCAAAAGCATAAGTAAGAAGATTATTGAGCAAATCGCCTCCCTTAATGTCTAATGGATTAGTTTCTCCCCTGGCTTCCATCCAAGATGCAAACGCTTCGTTTATTGTTTCAGCTTTTCCAGGTGATCCCCCAATTGCAGAACTTGATGTCCACAAAGAACCATCACTTGTATTTCCTAACAATGGATTTGATAATACAAGAGAATAACCATCTTCGTCAGGCTGAGTTGGCCAAGCATTGCTATTGTCATAGACAAAGCTCGTGACAAGATTTCCATCCCTATCCAAAAGTACAATCTCCTCGCCATTATTATTTAACTTACCACCAGACCAACTGCCTACTATTTGGGCATTCATCTGCTGACCATATTTACTTAAAAAAGATTCACGATCAGCAACAATTAGAAGGTATTCACCAGCACCTATAGATCTTTCAGGAAAGATAAATTCATTAACGGGTTGCCCTTGGGGAAGTGAAAAACCAGTCAGATCGACAGGATCTCCTCCTGCATTATAAAGTTCAATAAATTCATAATCAGAACCCTCTAATGGATTATACATTACTTCTGAAACAACTATGTCTCCACTAGAAGGTGAAGATTCTTCAGGGGAAATGAGCATCATATAGTCAAAACTCACCTTCAATCCACGAGCGGCTTCAGAGCTTGTGAATATTCCACCATGTACAGATTCCCAATTAGTCTGAAGGTCGAGGCGATGAATAATTTCCCAAACTCCAGATTCGGGAGATCTTTCGAAAAAGAGACGATCCTCTTCGCGGCGTATTCTTATAACAACATCATCAGATGAAGAAAATGGAACGCTATGTACTGTTCCAGCGCTCCCAGAAGAGGTAATTTTTGTGACTGCTAAATGCCTTCCGTCTTTATAACCGAAAGCATAACGAGAACGCTTTTCAGATTCATCGACTTCGATTATTAAGCCCGCCATAAATTCATCAAATTGGAGATTCCATAGCTCAAGATCAGTTTGTAATACCCAATTGGAATGAGCGGGCAGATCACGTTTAAGCCAGGGGTGCGTGGTTCCCTTCAGATTACCACCTTCCGTCATCGGTTGAGCTGTGATATCAAGCTCGGCAGCAAAGAGATAGTCAGAGCTTCTAGAATTACGGTTATGAAGATCCACGGCGAGTACATTTGTCCCATTTAATAATGATCCGGTACCATCGTAAATACCCACTTGCCGTGATTGTTTTTCATCTCTAGAAGCAGTATTACTGCTTGCTCCGGTTCCATGCTCGATCTGACCATTAGGTAACCGGACACGATCAATTTCAATGCCGTTGAGCCAAAATCTAGCTCCATCATCTATGACAGCGCGGAGATCAATTTCTGAACCGACCGGATCATCAGAGAATTCAAATTCTGTTCTAAAGTAATAACTTACTAAGTTCTCTGCCGAATTGTTTTGAAGTGGAGTATTGATACCTGGCTCTGGTATCGTGCCGGAATCTTTACCAAACATACCCTTGCCTGTTTTCCAAGAGGAATCATCAAAGTCCACTTTCGCAAATTCGGACATATAATCGATGTTTTCATCACTATATTGCCAGGCATGATCTAACTGGATATAACTTTTTGAATCAGCAATGCCCGGAGGCAGCCCTAACGGATAGGATTTATCATCCGGCAATTGAATAACTAATTTCCCTAGTGCTTCACTGAGGGACCACCAGGCCCCGGGAGAGTAATTGTCTTTTTGTTCTATGTCATGTTCTTGGATCCATGGGGCAATCCAAACATCATTAAATGCTGAAAACCCCTTAGGCCCAAAAACAGAT
>JABGYE010000226.1:0-3955 GCA_018675395.1 Akkermansiaceae bacterium | reverse complement strand
TAGTCTTCCGAATTTTCAGCGAACTGTGCATCAAAGACAATGTCGCTCGGTGGAAAATCGACATTCTTGACATATTGGCAGCTTTCAGTTGCTCCGAATTCTCGGTCCATTGCACCGTCTTCCCACTCAACGCTGAGGGGCCCCATGTACTTAATGTCATTCAAAGCTCTGATAATTTTTTCAAAGTCAATGTTGCCTCGACCGACAGACTTGAAGTCCCAAAACCTAGAAGGATTGTGGAAGTCCACGTGCCCGCCGAAAACTCCGGCATCTTTTGGAGTGCTGGACCAACTAACGTCTTTCATGTGAACGTGATTGATGCGGTCAGCAAATCGGTAGATGAATTCAACATAATCGACTCCTTGATATCCAAAGTGTGAAGGATCGTAGTTGAATCCAAATGCGGGGTGCCCGTCCAGCGCATCAATTGCGCGTTGCGCTGAAGCTATATCAAAAGCGATCTCAGTAGGATGAACTTCTAGCCCGAACTTAACATCGCATTTAACAAACTCATCTAAGATCGGTTTCCACCTCTTAGCGAAATCTTCATATCCGGCATCGATTTGTCCCGGCAGTACAGGAGGGAATGAATATACTAAGTGCCATATTGAAGAGCCGGTGAATCCGTTGATAACTTTTACTCCAAACTCCTTAGCCGCGTGAGCTGTTTTAATCAGTTCTTCAGCAGCGCGTTGACGCACTCCTTCCGGCTCGCCGTCACCATAAATATAGTCAGGTAAAATTTGCTGGTGCCGTTCGTCAATGTTGTCACATACGGCTTGTCCAACGAGGTGAGTTGAAATTGAATAGCATTCTAATCCGTGACTGGCTAGAGTTTCACGCTTGGCCTTGCAGTAGTCTGCGTCTGCCTTATCGACTTCAAAGTGATCTCCCCAGCAGCCGAGCTCGACTCCGTCATAACCGAATGACTTGGCCTTGCTGCAGATTGTATCGGTGTCTAGGTCGGCCCACTGGCCGGTGAATAGTGTGACTGGACGTGCCATTTTTTTATATTGGTGTGAAGAATTATTGTTTATATATTTGGGGAAGCTAGTTTGCTGGAAAGGAGCCAACCTTTCAAGGTTTTTTGGCTGGATTTCGAAGCTTTTGAATGAAAGAACTTAAGAGTGGATAATTTTTTCAATTTAAGTGATGAGGCATATAAGGTCAGGACGAAAGTTCCTGCTCGAGAAGGGGCATTGCCATTCACTGAGGAAATGCTGAAGAATCTACCCAGCGGGGATCTTTTTGGGTGGTCACACAATGTAGGTATGGGATGGCGCTCTGACCTGATAACTTCCGATCAGGTTCTTATTTTAACAACGGCCGGAGGCATTCGTGCAGAGGACGGTCAGCCCGTCGCGCTTGGATATCATACAGGTCATTGGGAAGTGAGCCTTATTGCTAGGGAAGCGGCTGAAGAATTTAAGAGCAATGGGTGGGTTCCCTTTGCTGGGCATTGCTCAGATCCTTGTGACGGGAGGACTCAGGGAACAAAAGGAATGATGGATAGCTTGCCTTATAGGAACAGTGCGGCTGAAGTACTAGGCCGGTTAGTGAGATCGTTACCGACTTCTAAGGGGATAATGGGTATTGCTACTTGTGACAAAGGTTTGCCGGCAATGATGATGGCGCTTTCGGAGTCAAAGAAGATTCCCGGGATATTGGTTCCTGGAGGAGTGACGTTGCCACCAGATAGGGGAGAGGACGCGGGATCTGTGCAGTCGATAGGTTCTCGATTTTCGCATGGTGAGATTTCACTGAGAGAGGCGGCCGAGGCTGGTTGTGCTGCGTGTGCTAGTGCTGGGGGAGGTTGCCAATTCTTTGGAACTGCGGCAACTTCCCAGGCCGTTGCGGAAGGTCTGGGGATTGCTCTGCCTCATTCTGCATTAGCTCCTTCGGGTGAGAAGGTGTGGCTTGAGATAGGAAGGGCATCTTCTCAAGCTCTTATGAAAATGGTTAAGGAGAATGTTGCGTTAGATCAAATAATAACTAATGGATCAGTTCGCAATGCGATGGCAGTTCATGCCGCCATGGGAGGATCCACAAATCTCCTTATTCATTTGCCTGCGATTGCGCATGCAGCAGGCCTCAAGGTTCCAGAGGTTGATGATTGGGCACAGATGAACCGGTCTGTTCCGAGGATTGTTGATGTTTTGCCGAACGGACCCAATAATTACATGACGGTCCAAGTCTTTCTTGCTGGTGGAGTGACAGAAGTCATGTTGCACCTTCGTGAACTGGATCTAATTGATCTGAATTGCCTCACAGTTTCTGGTAATTCGGTAGGAAAGAACCTTGAGGTTTGGGAAGGCTCAGATCGGCGCAGTAGATTTCGTGAAATTTTATACAAAAAGGACGGAGTCGATCCTGATGACGTTATTATGTCACTTGAAAGAGCATCGGAGAAAGGGTTGGCTAGAACCTTGGCTTTTTTGACTGGGAATCTCGCTCCGGATGGTGCGGTAGTTAAGAGCACTTCAATTTCACCGGATCTATTTTCGGATAATGGCATGTATTTGCATGAGGGGAAGGCTCGCGTCTTTGTGGATGAGGAATCTGCGATTACTGCAGTCAAGTCTGTAGGAAAGGATAGGGTCCTTCCGGGTGAGGTCATTGTACTGCTTGGGCGTGGGCCTATTGGTGCAGGCATGCCGGAGACTGCTCAGATTACTAGTGCCTTGAAATATACTTCAGCGCTCAGTCGTAATGTTTTAATCACGGATGGAAGATTTTCTGGATTCTCATCAGGTCCATGCATTGGGCATGTTGGACCGGAAGCGTTGGCAGGAGGGCCATTAGCAAAGCTACGTGATGGTGACTCTGTGAGAATTGAGATACACAAAAACAAATGTAAAGGGACCATTAATTATGTGGGATCTGAGGCTAATTTTGATGCCCGCTCAGTTCATCCTGATCTGAGAGAGGATCCTGACATGCCGGCCTCTGTGAAATTATGGGCAGCATTGCAGAGCACTGGAGGCGGAACATGGGGAGGTTGCGTTCCGAACACTGAGGAGGTCATTAATCGACTCGCTCCTAAAATTCTACGGAAGGATTTTTCTGCCAATGAATGATTCTTTAATCTGTCCCAAAATTTAAGTGAATTAGATTTCTTTTGATTCTTTTTTTTGGGTTTCTACAAATTGTGCAACGACGAGGCTAAGTAGTACGGATACGCCGAAAGCATAGAATCCTGATTCTAGTGTGATACGACTGCCACCGGGCATTTGTTTTAAAAGTAAAACAGTCATGGCGACGAGGAAAACTTCGAGCATTGCATATCTGGACACTACTTGCAGGAAGCGCATCCATTTTTTTGAAAGGCCTTCTGAAAATAAAGCCTCTGCCCAAAGGACAGATAGTTTAATCACGGGTAAGAGTAATGAGAATAGGCCAATAATACAGGCCAGCATCTTTTCATCTTCCTGCCAGAGTAGCCCGACCCCTTCTAGGAGGCTAAAGGATTGAGGTTGCATTTCTTCTGGAGAAAGAATTTCAGCTAGTGCAGTCCATTCGCCGACGGCAGGCTCAATCGAAAAAATGGGAAGTATCGATGCGGTCCCAAAAAGAAAGCACGAAACTACGATTAAAAACAAAATTATGCGACGCATTACTTATTGCGCAGGGAATCTAGCATTTCCCTTATTTTATCTTCTGTCTTTTTGCTTGTTTCCTTGATCGCTTCTTCTATGCGATTTCTTTGTTCTTCTACTTGTTCTCCTATCTCCTCAATTTTTTCCCCAACGTTATTTCCAAGTTCTTTTACGCTTTCCTTGGCTTCATTAGCCCAGCGCTTAACCGTTTCAAGCATGATGTCGGTTGGTTCTTCAAGATAAGTGGCGCCCTTTAGCTTAGATTCTCTATCAGGGACTGTAAGATTATCATCTTGAGTAACAGAGATAATTAATCTGTTAAGGGTTCCTTTTGAAGTCAGTTCACAAGTTCCCGTGCG
>JABGYE010000222.1:0-3661 GCA_018675395.1 Akkermansiaceae bacterium | reverse complement strand
TAGGGGATGTATTAGGTGCAGGTGATTTGCAAGTTATTGCTGGATGGCGTAATCCCGACAAGAATGGGAAAGTTGGAATTAGGATATATGAAGAGGAGGATAAGGGCTGGAAGTCTCATACTTTGGATGATAATGGGATTGCTTGTGAAGATTTGAAGTTGAGTGACTTGAACGGCGATGGAAAACTTGACGTTATCGCGGCCGGAAGAGCGACTAAAAACGTTGTCATTTACTGGAACCGAGGATCCAAAGAATCGAATTAAGGTTTTTGTCTTGGTTGGGGGATTAAAGTCGTCTTGTGAATTTCATGTTATTCCAGCGTCTTTCACCATTGCTTATATTCTTTTTTGCGCTTTTATGCCCGGCCCTCTGCTCTGAGAGAATTAATCCGGCCGGCATACAAGGCGCTATCATTTTGTCATCCGAGCCTGTTAATGATGAATCATTACAGAAGTTTTATGACTTTTCTGGTAAGGAACCAAAGATCATTATCTTGCTTTTGGATGGTTCTGAGACTTCGAGGGCCCATGCCAATACAATCCAGGAGAAGATTTCTCAGGAAAATGTTAAAGATAGCAAGTTACTGACATTAGAATCAGACAAAGTTCAGGAGAATATTCAAACTGCCACTGGTCTCTGGCTAGTCGGCCAGGGCCCTCAATCTCTTAAAAATTGCAAGTACCTTGACTCCATTAAATCTTTAATTAATCGACGTGCTGTGCTTGGTGCGGGGGGGCAAATCATTGAAGGGTTTGGAATTTCAGGCACTGATATTTTCCCGGGCGCTGAGATCAGACATTCGACAGCAAAGGAATCAAAACAGAAAAGAGGGACAGTTCGTTATGATTTCTCAAAGGGTTCTTCGCTCATCCTTATAGATCGCGCCATGCGGTTACTTGGTGAAGGTGAAATTAGCATTTCTTTGGCTGCTTCTGATACTCGGAAAGAGAAGAAGATTATTTTAAACGAGGAATCAAGGGTCGCTGACCTAACGTCATTAAGGTTCGCTGCCACTGCCCGGAACGGTTCAGAGTTTCCTCCACAAAAAATTTCTGATCCTAGAGTTGAGAAAGGAACACTAATTATCATAGGAGGTGGACCTATGCCCAGATCCGTGACGAAGAGATTCATTCAAATAGCGGGAGGAGACCAAGCTTCTATCGTTGTTTTGCCGACTGCGGTTCCGGATTCGATGGTCAAGGATAGCGGGTCCATTGCAAATGCATTCCGAAAATTTGGTGCAAAGGAAGTGACTGTCTTATCAAAGAGGACTCTAAGCGAAGTCGATGGGGATGAATATCTGCAGATCCTTAAAAGAGCGACCGGAATCTGGTTCGGCGGTGGACGTCAGTGGCGTTTTGTTGATGCATATCATGATACGAAGGCTCTCGGACTCATGCATGAGGTTCTTAAAAAGGGTGGAGTTATCATGGGTAGTTCTGCTGGGGCATCGATCCAAGCAGAGTATCTGGTTCGGGGCAATCCACTCGGTAATCAGGATATGATGGCTGAGGGCTATGAAAAGGGCCTAGGATTTTTGAAAGGAGTTGCTATTGACCAGCACTTTGCTGAGAGGGATCGTTTCAAGGACTTAGCTTCAGTTGTGGACCGTTTTCCTCAGATACTGGGTATTGGGATAGATGAGGGAACGGCTCTAATTGTCAAAGGGCCGGTCGGTTTGGTTCAGGGCAAAGGGCAGGTCCATTTCTATAATAGAAGAAGAGAAACGAAGGGAGAGGATAAGGATTACGAGTCCGTTGGTAGCGGAGGAAGGTATCAATTGGTTCAGCGAAAAGTATTAAATCTCGGAAAAGTAGAGGAGAAGAAGGATTAAGAGCACGGAAATTGCTTGCAAATATCGCTCTTTTCAGCTTTCATCTGCTCCTCCGTACCAAAAAAGGGTAGGTACCGAAGCGGTCAAACGGGGCAGACTGTAAATCTGCTGGCTATGCCTTCAGAGGTTCGAATCCTCTCCTGCCCACTTTTTTAATTGTTCATTTTTTGGTTCCGATAAATCGATCGGGTTGAATTTTTCTTCTACCAGCGGTTCAATAAATGAGTTCTTAGCTTTTATTTTTTGGAAATTACGATCCTTGAAATAATAAATATTATTTTAGATCCGATCTCAAATACCAAGCGTTCAATTAATCAGTGTCACCAATATGAAGACGCTTTCCTATTCACAAAAACATTAACAAAAAATAAAACATGAAAATAATTAAGTACTTAACAAGCGCACTGTTCTTTGTATCAATTGCGATCGGAACAGCTTCAGCTGAAGATAACAAGAAAGACATTGTAGACACCGCAGTCAGCAACGGAAATTTTAAGACATTAGCTGCAGCACTGACAGCTGCAGGGCTCATTGATGCGCTCAAAGGAGATGGTCCTTTCACAGTCTTTGCACCCAATGATGAAGCCTTTGCCAAGTTACCGAAAGAAACCTTAGCATCTCTTCTGAAGCCTGAAAATAAAGCCAAGTTGGTAGACATTCTTACATACCATGTCGTTTCAGGAGAAGTTCCAGCTAAAGTTGCGGTGACTCTTAATAAAGCGACTGCTCTTAACAAAAAAACTATCAACGTGAAGAAAAAGAAGGCTGGGCTATATCTTAACAAATCAAAGGTAATAGCAACCGATATTAAGGCTAGTAACGGGATCATTCACGTCATTGACACCGTGCTACTTCCACCATCAAAAAAGCAGGCTTCAAGTACCAAAGCCAGCAGTGAATTGATCGCAGTAGCAATTGACAAAGCTGTCCCTCTTTTTAATCACGGTCAGCACCAGGCGTGTGCTGCCATTTATGAAGTCACTGCGAAAGCTTTAATGTCCATGCCTGAGGGTTCTGTGGCTGAAAAAGACAGAGTCATGTTACAGAGAACAATGAAAATGGTCAGCCACTCCAAGTGCATGACTACAAATGCCTGGACTCTTCGTAAGGCTTTTGATGCGATGCTAGTTGCCAGACGGTAGTTCAAATACATACCTACAAATTAAGCCCGCAGAAGTACTTGGAGGTTCTTCTGCGGGTTTTTTATTTACCCGCATCATTCGCGGATCTAGAAAATATAACTTTTTCTCTAGGTTTCAGGGGCTAATAATTGAATTCTTATGAAGATAATGAATTTGGAGCCAACAATGAAACATTTCTTTTTACCCCTAATTTCGTTTTTTTTAATGACTCTCAGTGGGGTGCTCTTGGGGGAGAAAGTTTCCAATAATGTTCCCGAGCACATTGCAAAGCAGAAGCCATTCTTTCAAGTCTGGGATGAGGAAGTTCTGACCGGGCAGGTCGTTGTCGCTATGGATGGAACGGTCCTCGTTTTTAAAGGATACAATTCCGGTAATGATCAGTCTAAATATATCAGCGTAAAGCGCAGTCAGGACGGAGGCAAGACCTGGACCGAGGAATCGAAGGTCGGAGACATGATCGAAGTTGATGGAGATATGAGTGATGATGGTAGGTACCCCAACAATAACTGGACTGGCCTTGGCAATGTCATGGTTGATGAAGTGAACGGTGACATTATGGTGTTTATGACGACCTTAAAGACGGCTCAGAAACTCTTCCGTAGTAAGGATAACGGCAAGACATGGAAGATGGAAGATACTACTATCAGGCCGGGAAAGGATGGCTGGATGCCTGCCACTAACGGTG
>JABGYE010000148.1:0-4669 GCA_018675395.1 Akkermansiaceae bacterium | reverse complement strand
TAATATTGGATCCCTGTTCGTCTGCCGTTTCAGAAAAACTTGTCTCACCAGTATAGAGAGAATTTGGGAAAGGGTCAGTCTTACTGGCTTCGATTCGGATCGAACTTATTGGGATCGAATCTGGAACGCGCAACTTTAAATGCCCAGTACGGCCATCGAGATGAGTGATACTTCGCGTTTGCCAACCAATGTCGTGCCCCTCATGAATCTGGACTCGAATGCGCCTCGTCCCCTCTTCAACATTAATCATTACTGCCTGTTTATCTGCACGGAACTGGACTGGACTGAAAACAGAATCAGCACTTACAGAAATCAAAAGGATCGCCGATAACGAAAAGAAGATCATTAATAAAATAATACCTTTCATGTTCTTTTCCATTTCTTTCACTCTAGCCTCAATCTCTTTAAAATCACACTATAACATCGATATGAATTGAAAATTAATCATTTCTTCAAATCCTCTCTACTATTATTGTTTTATCGATAAATTATCGCAATAACAACAAAATAAGGAAAATCTCTGCTCTTAAAGACAACTGTTCCTTGCCCCTAATAAAAAAATACATAACCACTTAGCGTTCCATCTCATGAACGCGATAAAAACGCTTACTGGAATTCAACGGGATCTGTGTGTCCGTAAAGGTCGTGGTATCACCTTCGGAAGTCACATTATCATCCAACTCTTCCCACAGCATCAGATCATCTGATACTTCGATTGCATAAATCCTGTTCGCTCCTGACTCCCATTCAATGGTCACGCCGGGCTGTTCTGGATTAATAACCAGTGAATTGATCTGAAGTGGAAGGACCTGACCTGCTGCAAGAACCACTATCCCAGAAATTCCTGCATGATGTCCTGGACGAGTTTGATCGACAAATACCTGAAGAGTTCCATTTTCATCAACTTCAGCGCCGAAGGTCACTAATTGAGCATCAAAATTGTCCGGTTCAGTACCAGCATCAAATGTTATAATTTGAACAGGTCCTTGAGTCACAGTATCAATGACAGACAAAGAAAAGACACCTCCCCAATTATTGACAGAGCTTGCTGCATCACTCGTTATCATTTGCACTAACACAGGAAGGCCAGCAGGAAGATTAGTGAATGTAATAGTTCCATCAGTTTCGACGTTGTAATAATTTATTGAGTTGGCAATTGCCGCAAGAACATCAGCATCTTCACCGCTAAGTGAGCCTAACGTATTTGCAGTTCGAGTGTCTCCAGCAACGGTTCCTTGGATTGACACCCCATTCGATAAGAGCATTTCATCACCCCAAAGAACATCTTCAAATTCAATACCATTGACCGAACCCCCAATGCCAGGGGGCTGGCCAGAAAAAATCATATTAGCTGCCGCAAGAACATCAAGCCCGCTAGGATTTAACTGCAAAGTATTAGTAAGCTGACTATGAAAAGTATCTGGAACATCACCAGAATTTGACGGATTAGATCCAATTAATATCTCATCCACATCACTGAACCCATCACCATCGCTATCCTTGCGGTTTGGATCACTTTTAAAACCTTGCGGATTGTTACCAAGAACCTCAGTACTGTCCGTGAGCCCATCACCATCCGTATCTGCAATTAATGGATCCGACCCTGTATCATTCGCACTGACAAAGATACCAGTTCCCGTTTCGACTCCATCATTTAAGCCGTCATCATCAGAATCTGCAGCCGTGGGATCAGTGGGCGGACGAAACTCTGATCCATTCACTTCATCAGCATCAGAAATACCATCTTCATCAGTATCAACCGACAAAGGATCAATCTTAGGATACCTATCAAGACTGAGCTGAAATTCTGAGTAGTCTGATAATGAGTCATTATCAGCATCGGAAACACCGTCTCCATTTAAAGTACTTAGATTGCTCGGATCGGCATGCACCAGTTCCCACTCATCCCATAACCTATCATTATCAAAATCACGATGAACAATCAACTTTATCACCCCTTCAAAAAATCTATCCTCATCTTCAACGTCAGTTGATCGTACTCTAACAGAATACATCATCTTGTCTTTGGAAATAGAAAAATCGTAGCCACTACTTCGAAGCTGTTTCTGGTCGATTCTAAATTTATCATTATCCTTGTCCCCCGTACCTGTAACCATTTCGTAAGAATGTATTGTTCCCTGTTTTTGGTCCTCTGTGACCAACATCCCAACAAGATCACCTGCAACAATACTGTCAGCAAAGTCTACTGTCTCGGAACTGATCCCAACAATACTAGCATCCATCAAATAAACCATCACCGCGGCGATTCCAGCGTGCTGGCCTCCTCTGGTCTGATCTACGCCAATCTGCAGAACTCCATTAGAGTCACTTAATGCTTTAAAGGTAACTATCTGAGCGTCTAAATTGTCCGGTTCGGTACCCGCCTCAAAGTCACCAAGCATGAGTCTTTGCTGCGTTTCCGTATCAAATACAGACATAGAAAAAGAACCTCCCCAATTATTGAAAGAACTGGCAGCATCACTCGTTATCATCTGCACTAAAACAAGTGACTCTGGAGAAATGCCAGCAATAGTAACAGTCCCATCAGTATTAACACTATAGTAGTTTATCGAATTGGTAATTGATGCAAGGACATCAGCATCTTCTCCTTCCAATGATGCTAAGACGTTTGCCTCGCGAATACCACCCGCTACAGAACCCTCAATTTTAACATCGTTTGGAAAATTGGTCTCAACCCCCCATATTACATCCTCGAACTCAACTCCGCTCACTGATCCCGCCATGCTAGGTGACTGTCCATCAAACATCATATTTGCTGCAAGAATAACTGGAAGCTGATCTGGATTTATCTGTGAAGTGTTCGATAGACGCTCTGCCATGAACTGAGCTTTAGTTTCATGGTTTAACACCATCATTATCAAAACAATAGAAACAATCACACGTAAAATAATTAATTGATTGAAAGCCCTCACTTGATCAAGTTTTCTACAAAAAATAGGTTCTAACAAGTTCAAAACAAACAAGTGATGAACTGACAGCTATTCGTGCACCAAAGCAGGGAAATTAGCTTCGAAATTAATTCATTAGTGACGTTGTTTCTTTTTCCAGCGGTGAAATTTCCTCCAATGTTTCCAGTTATTCCATACCACTATCAAAAGCATGATGCTTACTACCCATATTACTACAGCCGCAAACCCATTTTCCAAGTTTAACCCTGAACTTATCTTTCCGCTCAAGGCAGCAAAGGCCAATGCATTTAAAGAAAAAACTAAACCCAATACAACAATTGTAAGAGGCACTGGCGCCGTTGGCTTCCATGTGCTGGAGCCACATTCATTGCAAGTGTACATTGAACTGCTTTCACTTTCCAAATGATAGTCTGTGTGACTTTCACAGACAGGGCACCAGGGTTTTCTGGAATCTGAACCATTAACTCTCATTCTAGACTATGACTTTATGAATCACTTCACCTGCCACGTCAGTCAGACGAAAGTCCCTACCACTGAACCTATAAGTGAGCTTCTCATGATCCATCCCCATTAAATGTAAAATCGTTGCATGAACGTCATGAATAGATGTTCTATCAATGGCAGCATGGTAACCGACTTCATCCGTTTCTCCATAACTTGTTCCACCTTTGATTCCTCCTCCGGCCATCCACATCGTAAATCCAAAGGGGTGATGATCTCTCCCACTTCCTCCTTGCTTATGCGGGGTACGCCCGAACTCACCTCCCCAAACAACCAAAGTCTCATCAAGTAAACCACGCTGATCTAAGTCCTGAATTAACCCAGCCATGGGCTGATCAGTGGCAGCGCAGTGCTTATTATGATTACCAGTAATATTCCCATGTGCATCCCAATTATTATCTCCATGACCTCCGCCTGAATAGAGTTGAACGAACCGGACGCCCCTTTCCACTAACCGTCTAGCCATTAGACACTGCGTTCCAAAATATTCACCCGGATTTCCTTTTTCTATACCATAAAGTTTTTTGGTTGCGTCAGTTTCGCCATTCAAATCGAGGGAACCTGGAGCCGCTGCCTGCATCCGATAAGCCAGTTCGAAGGACTGTATTCGAGCCTCTAATGCCGATTCAGCGGGATGACTTCTTTGATGGGTTCTGTTCATCTTACCAGCAAAATCCAACAGCTCACGCTGCTGCACCACTCCTACCTGATCGGGCCTGTTCAGATTCAGAATCGGCGTACCCTTGGAGCGTACAGGCGTACCCTGATAAGCTCCCGGAAGAAACCCCGCCCCCCAATTTGGAGCTCCGCCAATGGGTCCTCCCCGATAGTCATACATAACAACAAAACCAGGCAAGTCTTGATTCTCAGTACCCAACCCGTAGTTAACCCAGGAACCTAGGCTAGGGAATCCGGTCCGAATCATTCCTGTATTAACTTCAAACAATGCAGGAGCATGGCTGATAGAATGCCCATAAACACCACGCAGCATAGCCGTATGATCAATAACTCGCGACAAATGCGGGTACCGGTCGGAAACCCAGTGCCCACTCTGACCATGTTGCTGAAACTTATATGGGGACGGGAATAATCCACCACTGCTCCGAGACCCTTTAGTGTCCACATGATCCCCAACACTCTTCCCTGCATACTTTTCCAGAGCCGGCTTATAATCAAAAAGGTCCACATGACTAGGGCCTCCATACATGAAAAGAAAAATCACATTCTTTGCAAGCGCC
>JABGYE010000267.1:0-22336 GCA_018675395.1 Akkermansiaceae bacterium | reverse complement strand
TATAGCAGAGTAGAAGCATACGCTGATTGGATGACTTCTCCGGAGAATCCCAGATTCACTAAGACTATTGTTAACAGAATGTGGAAAAAAGTGTTTGGAGTGGGATTGTATGAGCCTGTTGATAAAATAGATGATTCCACAGTGCCCGCTGATGCCCAATTAATGACTTATCTTGAGGAGTTAATGGTTGATTTGGAATATGACATGAGGAAATTCAACACCGTTCTCTACAATACTGATGCATTTAGTAGGGAATCTCAATCATTTGAACTGACCTCAGGTGAGAATTTTTACTTTCAAGGTCCTAGACTTCAAAGAATGAGTGCTGAGCAAATATGGGATTCCGTTGTGTCGATGATTAGATCAGATATTGATGCAGTCTCTAATGAAGTCTTTGATAATCCTCGGCTTGAGGCATGGGAAAAATTAAATGAACAGACCCCAGAGGCTCTCATAAAAAGGACTGAAGAGGTCGCTTCTTTCAACAAAGAAACATTGAAAAAGATGGATCAATTCCGTCAACAAGTTAAGAGAGTTATTTCCGATAAAAAAGAGAGCGAGGCGCTGCCACTAGCTAGAAGAATTTTAAACTTCAATGAAAAAGCTACTGCCGAATATGCTAGACTTACTTTCTGGAACCCTTCTGATTTTACGGGGTACTTTAGAACTCCATTCAGAAACACTCCGAGAGCACTCGTTGCTGAATTAAAGAATGCATTCCCTAGTAAAAAATATCCAAATATTTATAAGCAAGGGGCAGCTTCAAAGATGAAATCTCGACTTGGAAAGTCACAAAAAAATGGAAAGAAGCCACGCATTGACAAGAAAGATAGATTGTTTCGCGGATATGTTAGAGCCTCTGAAATTTCAAGTCCGGCACCTGACGGTCATTTTTTGCGCGACTTTGGACAGTCCGATAGGTCATTAATTGAAAATGCTAATTATAAGGCATCTACGACTCAAGCGTTGTCATTGATGAATGGAGATTTCCTAAAGTTTTTAATGAATCCGAACTCAGTGATTTCTCAAAGAATGAATTCGGCTCAAGATTCTGACGAGCTTATTGATATCATTTATCTGACCGCCCTCTCCAGATATCCAAGCTTGTATGAAAAGAGCCTACTTAGAGATGAAGCTTCAATTTCCGGAACTATGGCAGCGCGCAGTATATTATGGTCCACCCTGAACACGCGGCAGTTTCTTTTTATTCAATAAAAATTCAACGGATTAAAGAGTGGCCTTTAATCGTTCGCAAACTGTATCAACGTTCGATTTTGAGTTAAAGGCCGAAATTCTAAAGAATCCTTCACCAGATTCACCAAAACCTGCTCCTGGTGTTATTACGACGTTGGCTTCGTTGAGCATTTTATCGAACATTTCCCAGCTATCTATGGAGTCAGGGCAAGCGACCCATACGTAAGGAGCATTTTCTCCACCATAGACAGAAAGACCAATTTCAGAGCAGGCTGCTCTAAGTTTCTCGGCATTCTCCATGTAATGAGTTATCAAGCTCTTTACTTGGTTCTTTCCATCATCTGAGTACAAAGCTTCTGCTGCTTTTTGAACGGGATAACTGACACTATTAAACTTAGTAGACTGTCTTCTCGACCATAAAGGGTGAAGTGAGTGTTTTTCACCATTTTCCCCTTCGGCCATTAGCTCTTTTGGAACGACAGTAAAAGCACATCGAACACCAGTAAATCCTCCGTTTTTGGAAAAAGACCTAAATTCAATCGCACATTCGCGCGCACCATCAATTTCGTAGATTGATCTTGGCACTGATTGGTCCTGAATAAATGCTTGATAAGCGGCATCATAAAGTATGACTGCTCCGTGTTCTCTTGCATAACTAACCCATTTTTCGAGTTGCTCTTTTGTTGCAGTGGCTCCTGTAGGATTATTAGGATAACAAAGATAAATTAGATCAACTCGTTCTTGAGGAATTTCAGGAACGAAACCGTTTTCTGCATTACACGGCATGTAATAAATTCCTTCATAAGCGCCGCTTTCATTAGCTTCTCCAGTGTTCCCAGCCATGACATTGGTGTCTACGTAAACCGGATACACAGGATCAGTTATTGCGATCTTATTACCATTTCCGAATACATCTAAGATATTCCCAGTGTCGCATTTTGATCCATCTGAAACGAATATTTCATCATCTTCTACCGAAATTCCGTTATCTCTATAATCTCCATTAGCTATGGCAGTACGTAAAAAATCATAACCTTGTTCAGGCCCGTAACCTCTGAACGTGTCATGATTTCCCAGTTCGTCGACTGCGCTTTTCATGGCATTACGGGCAGCTAATGGTAAAGGTTCAGTAACGTCTCCTATTCCACATCTTATGAGATTTTCAGCATTTTCTGGATTGCTATCAGAGAAAGACTTGACCCTTCTACCGATCTCAGGAAAAAGATAACCTGCCTTTAGTTTAAGATAGTTGTTGTTAAGTTTAGCCATGGATCGCAGATATTGATCTCATCAGCAGGGCAGGTCAAGTAGAGTGCTGTGAAATTACAATGTTTTTTAATGTTTAACACAATTAATTCCGATCGTAAATTGTGATCTGATATATTAAAGTTAATTAGGATGGTTAGGTTTCTTGGATTATTTGTTTTCGATTTATTGGCATTTGGTTTTTTTTCGCATGCTAGTAATTCTGAAGATGGTTCTGGATTTGAAGTGAAATTTCCAAAAGATGCGGCACACGCAGAAACAAGAAAAATAAAGATAATAGAAAAAACCAATGCAGTTGTTTTTGAGGTCAGTGATCAGTTCGGTATTGGGAAAGGATCACTAATCTCTAAAAATAGAAAATGGCCTGATAAAGTTATTCTTCGATTCTATTTATCAGGGCTAGAAGGATTGACTGCGAAAATAAAAGAAAAAACCTTTCAGAAAGAAGATTTGAAAATTAGGATGCTTGATTCTAAAGGAAACCCCTTGAAGGGACGTTACTTACTGAAAGGATCAAAAAAGATACCCGGCTATTTTGAAATTGAACTTCCGCAGAGTAAACTAATGGGCACGCGACAAATCGATTTGCTATGGGTGGATTTTTATCGGAGGTAAGTTCAATCTGAGTATCAATATTTGTATTTCCTAAAGCAATTTAGATCCAAAAATAACTATTTTTCTGGATAAATTTTCCTGTAACAGAATCTGATTTGCCTGCCAATATCTTCAGCGCAAATCAAGGAGCATGGTATTAAGTAAAGAGTGATTGCAGTGGCAAAAAGGACTCCATAACCGAGGGATACTGCCATCGGAATTAGGAATTGAGCTTGAAGTGATTGATCGATTAGTAATGGAACGAGCCCAGCAAAAGTAGTCAGTGAAGTGAGCAATATGGGCCTGAACCTTCGTGGTCCTGCTTTCATGCAAGCTTCACGAAGGCTAAGTCCTTCGTCTTGCTTTCTATTTATGTAATCGACCATGACAAGTGAATCATTTACGACCACTCCTGCCAGAGCGAGCATGCCGAAAATAGAGAGGTAAGATATATTAATACCCATAATCATATGTCCTATTAATGCACCTATGACGCCAAAGGGAATTGCTAGTAACACATATATTGGCTGCATTACCGATTTAAAGGGAATTGCTAACAATGTGAACAAGGCAAAGCATAAGGCAATAGCTCCTATTCTAGTTCTTTTTTTAGACTCTTCGTGTTCGGCAACGGATCCTGTGAATTGAAAGGAAAGGCCTTCTTCCTGATTTACTTTTTCTTGTATTTGGGGAGTCAATTCCCGTGCTATACCAATTATATCAACTTCTTCATCAGCTGGATTGGCACCTATACGGATCACTTCGGCTCTATCATTACGTTCGACATGTGTTGGTGATTTTGTAGGTTTAAATTCAGCGATGGTTGACAGGGGGACTTCGGTTCCATTGGGAGTGCGAATTTTTATTTTTGAAAGAGTGTGTAACGATTCGCGATCTTTTTGAGGAAGCCGGACCATGACTTTAATTTCATCAGTGCCTCGCATGATTCTTTGGGCTTCTTCACCATAAAAAGATTGTCGTACCTGCCAGGCTAATGATTGTTGAGTTAGGCCCAATTCTATTGCGCGAGGCTTTAAAGTGAATTCGAGTTCGTCCTGGCCCCGATTAATGCGCGCCCAACTACCATTTATGCCTTCAAATTCACCCAGTAATTCTTTTATTTCTTGAGCGATATAATTCTTTTTTTCAGAGTTGGGACCTCTCAGTTCCAATTCAAGAGGATCAGCCTCTTTTTCGTCATCACCGCTTCTTCTACCTGTTAATTCGGCACGAATAGAAAAATCATCTGCTTCTTCAATGTCACCAACAATTTCTTTCCATCTGCTTGCAATTTTACTGTTGCGAGGTCCAGGCTCAGAACGTTGACTGGGAGGAATCACCTCAGCAATGACTTGCCCTCTGGAGTGATCATATCGTCCTCCTAACCGATACGATCCAGTAACTTTAGCCACATTTCTGATGAGGCTTTTTCCAGTTCCTGGGTCAATGAATTCTTTTTTCAGTTGTTCGGTTGCTGTGTTGATTTGATTTATTAGTTCTTTTGTTTTATCGATTTTTAAATTGTTTGGCAGGTTCAGGGAAGCAGTGACTTTGAGGCTTTCGACTGATGGGAATGATGAAAATCCTATGCGCCCACTCATGCAGAGTCCTGCCATTATTAGAGCCATCGCGACGAAGGTTGTTATTACACTGAATCTCCATTTCATTGCAAATTGAAGAGAAGGTTCATATATCTTTTCAACAAAAATTTCCAAACTGGAGGCGATTCTTTTTTGGAAACGTCCAATCGTATTTAAATTATTTCTACGAGGGGTAATATGTTTTAAATGCGCAGGAAGAATAAGCTTTGATTCGACTAGGGAGAATAACAGCACAGGAGCAACTATTGGAGGTATCTGTCCTGCAAAAGTTCCCCAGCGTCCTTCGAAGAAGAGTAGAGGTAAGAAGGCTACTATTGTGGTAAGAATACCAAAAGTGACAGGCAAAGCGACTTCCTTTGTTCCAAGAACCGAAGCCTCTAAGGGATTCATACCGGCCTGAAGTTTAGAGTATACGTTTTCTCCTGTGACAATTGCGTCATCAACCACTACGCCCAATACTATAATGAATCCAAATAAGCTCATTACATTTGCTGTAATGCCCATTTGAGGCATTAACATTACGCCTCCAGCAAAGCTTATTGGGATGCCGAGGACGACCCAAAATGCTAACTTAGGGCGAAGAAATAAGCTAAGAACTAAAAACACCAAAAGACATCCTTGCAATAAGGAACTGGTCAGAGTTCCCAGTCGCCCTCGCATGGATAATGACTTATCGTCCCAAGTGTAGAGGAAAATACCCTCAGGGAATCTGTTTGGGGATCCTTGAATATATTCTTGTACTTTATTCGATATATCTATGGCACTCTCATCCCCTGTCCGCATCACTTGGACAAACATCGCGGGTCTACCATTAAATTCAGTAATTACATCATTTTCCTCAAAGCCATCTATTATTTTTGCCACTTCACCCAGCAAAACATTGGCGCCATTAGATGCGCGGATTGGAATTTTTTCAAAGTCTTCTTTAACGTATGCTTGGCCCCGAGTTCTAACTACAAGATTACCGCTCTCACTATTAATTGAGCCAGCAGGAAGATCGATCGAAGACCTTCGTATGGCATCGGCTAATTCCCTGAACCCGACATTGTATGATTCGAGTTTTGACATGTTTGCTTCAATCGCAATTTCGTAATCGCGGTCTCCTTGAGTTCTAGCCTGACTTATTCCTTCAATTTCAAGTAGATCATCGCGTACCCGATGAGTGATTTCCCGGAGATCTTGCTCTTGAAGATTTCCGGTAACCGCTATGCTTATTACAGGAAAATAATTAGAAGTGTTGGGTATGTATATTCTGGGGGGTTCGATCTCTTGGGGGAAAGAAGAAATCCGTTCGATCCGGCCTCGAATATCTTCACGGAGTTCAATTAGGTCGGTTCCTTTTTCCGCCTCAAAATAAAACTTTGCTCGATTGCGTTCTCCATCGGAATTGATTTTCTTGATGCCGTTCAAACCTTCTAAAGCTTCTTCTACAGGAATAAGAACCCCTTTTTCTACATCCTTGGGAGTAGCTCCAGGATATTTAATTTCCATGGAAACAGTTTGCCAATCCGTCGATGGAATGACTTCAAGGGGGAGCCTGAAAGCAGTATAAATACCCCCGAGAAGGATTCCTATCATTAACAGATTGGCGGCAATGCCATTGTTAGTAAACCAACGGATCATACTGCTAAGGGGAGGTTAATTTGGCTTTTTCATCTTCAGCATCATCGGGTTTTTCGGGGGTCGCTTCAAAAATGATCTCAACTTTAGTTCCATCTGGGATCCAAGGCATGGGGGTAGTGGAAAGTAGGGTGCCTTCTTTAACTGAATTATCCTGTATGATGATATGTGATTGAGTTTCTCTTATGGGTTCAACTGATATTCCATGAACTGTTCCCCATTTAGCCTTAACGGAATCTACTAAAGGAAAATCTTCCTCAACCTGTAGTTCTTCTGTATCAATAATATAAATTCTTCTTAGCTGCCTCACCGCACTTCGAGGAATTTTAATAACTCCTTCAAGGATTTTTCCGGGTATTTTAGCATTGACGGGTTGGCCGATTCTCAGTGCAGGCAGAGTTGAATTGCGCCCAAAGGGATCTGAGATTTTAGCAATTGCAAAAAGTTCCAATGAGTTTTGGTCTAAAGTGCCTTCAGTTCTTATTATTTTAGCGGGCCAGACAGTTTTATTTTTTTCGTCTAACGCGTCATGCAATGCAATCTCAACTGGTGGGTCGTCGGGATTTTCAGGTAAATCTAAATGCCGCATTTCTTTGGCACTGATTGGAATTCTTACTTCGGCATAATCCACCGCAAAAATGTTTCCTAGCGGTGTGCTGCCAGAAATTGCCTGGCTCACGCCGACTAGCCTTTTCCTTACCCGCCCATCGAAAGGAGCTTTTATTTTAGACCTGCCAAAGTTGCGCTCTGCTTGTGCTAATTGAGTTGTCGCGGAATTAACTCGCGCTTCAGCCTCGCGCAGTTGCGGGAGCCTGAGCACTAACTCATTGGGTTCTTCGTCATAGCCGAGATCTTCCCAGTTGAGTCTGGCTTGTTCTGATCTTGCTTTTTCTTGTGCATGAGATGCTGATGCTTGAGCAAGCATTGCTTCTGCACTTGCGACTGAGGTAAGAAAGTCAGCCTCTTCCAATTCGACTAAGATTGTCCCTTTTTTGAAAAAGGCGCCGTCTTCGAATTGAGGGTGTATTTTCACGATCCTTCCGGGCACCTGAGAAGTTAAAGTAACTTCATTGTGAGCATTGATTATTCCATTGGATTCGATCGATGACGTGTAATTTTCAACCTGAAGTTCAATGACTTTGGTTTTAGGTACCTTACGAATTCCGGGTGGCTTTTTTGCTTTAGCCGTTGGTTGTTTTATTTGACTGTATATGAGATATCCAAGACCAAGTATGATGATGGGAATAATAATAAATCGTAATGATTGCATTATTATATCCTCATTATCCGAGTGGGACTGGTTGTGATTAGTTGAGCTCAAATTAATTGTTGTTAGTTAAGCTGTTTGTTCTTTTATAAAGTCCTCTTCATTCGAAAGTTTTAAGAATTAATTTTCCTAGGTTAATCTATTAACTCTTACTGATTCAATAGATGATCAGCAATTCTTTTTGGGTCAAATTTCCCTTTTTGATTTTCGTGAATAAGTACTCGGTATTGCATTTTTAGTTTCTCACCTTTCTTAACTAATGTTTTCACGTATGGCTCACGTCGCTCTTGAGGTTGCTTGGGGAAAGGATTGGCAACAAGAACTCCATAGTCTCTGCTGTGAGCCCAGCTTTCTCTTTTATTCTTATTGCTTGGTATAAGAAGTAGGCCAATTCTTTTTCCATCGTGGATTCCTGAATAATCAATCCATTTAAATGGCTTGCCCCATGTTCCTTTGCCATTTAGATCACCCGTATCATTTAATATTCTTCCATTGCCAAACTTAACGGTTAAAGGTTTAGCCATTCTTAAAGCAAGCCCGCTTTCTTCCTGGTCCCCGAAAGAAAATTCTCTTTCATCGTTAAAATAGGTAGCTGAAATTTCCAAGAGGATACCCTTTGGATGAGGACTAAAGCTATAAGTACTGTCTTCAATACAGATCGTTTCTGTTGAATTTTCATTTAAGTAGCGATTCCTTGCTGAAAAAAATGCAGTATTTTCATTTGAAGTGGGGTTTATTTTTAAGAACCCTTCAAATATCACTTTGGATTTAAGTCTCCAATAATCGTTTCCATCAATCCATCCATAACCTAACCATATTCCGGGATGCATATTGGAGTGGTCCTCATTTTCAGGAGCTGGAAAGGGTCGGGTGATTGGAACTCCAGACGGAGATTTAATATTTATTAACCCTCTTCTAGTTAAGATTGGATCATCAATCAAGTAAGTGGCTATTGGTTGCTTTCCTAAATTAATGGTGAGTTTATTGGCATTGTTTCTCTCAAAATTAAAAATTCTAGATTCTTTAGGCTTCTTGTTATCAGGTTTCCTTTGCTTGGTTAGATAGGAAATAATATGTGCCACTTCTTGTGGGTTAAGCAATTCAGCAAAGCTTGCAGGCATTGCGGAGATTGGTAATCCTTTTCGTTCAATTATTTCATCTCTTTGAATGTTGACTACGATGCCTCCAGTCATGGCAAGTTTAATTGCGCGTCCAGTTTCCTCAAGAACGATACCGGTATGTATAATTCCACTTTTTAGTTTAAACATTTGAGCGGCGAACCCTTCGGTAATGCTCTGGCTTGGATTGAGTATTGCTTCGGCGAGTATTTTAGGATCGGCCCTATCGCCAATATTACTTAAATCTGGAGCATGGTTTTTACCCTTTCCTGATACTTGATGGCATGAAGAACAATTTGCTCCATAAATGCTCATGAATAGGTCTTCGCCTTTCCTGGCATCGGCAAACGGCAATGATTCGATCACTGATTTCACAGTGGTTATTTCATTTATTTTGCTTAAAAGCTTTGGTTTAGCAGCAATCAAATAGTTTCCTTTTCGCGCATTAATACCTTCTCTATTAGGGCCAAGTTTTACGATGCCTGCAGGAAAATCTTTTTGAAAGACCTTCATTTCTTTTGGATCATCAGTTTTAATTATAAGGTTTGTTTTTTTCCAGTCGCTCCTAGCCCATTCTGGTAATTCTTCAGCTCTTGAATCATCTATTAAAAATAATGTGCTAGGATATTTTAGGTTAAAAGTCAGTTGAAAGTCCTTAGAGTATTCTGCATCAGCACATGCAGTTTTTATAAAAATATCATTTTGCAATTCTGCTGGAATTTCTTTCAATAGATAATTCCTGTCAGTATATACTTTCTTTCCGATTGCGAGTGTATCTACTGAATAATTATTTTGGGTTGAAGACTTTAGATCTGAGAAAGGATTGATAGTGGTAGAGTTGACTTTATTAACGGTTGATCCTTTTGCTGTTAATGGCCTTCCTCGGCTTTCGAATACTGCTTTCCCTTTTGATCGACTCATCGCAATTTTTGCGATTGCAGGGTCTTGGTCCTCTGTAAATAGAAGATTTAAGCAAACTCTCTCAATTACTTTAGTGGGGAGAGCGTCTTTTTCAAGGAGTGCAAGCAGAGCTGAAAGTCTAAGGCCTGGAAGTTCTTCATTGAGTTGCTCTTTTAGTTCTTCAACGGTGCAAAGATCCATTAGGGCTCCCCATATAGAATAAAATACAATTCTATCTTTTTCCTTCTCGGCTAAACTTTTTAAGAGAGCAGTAAATTTCTTCTCTTTAAGTTGGCGTATTGCAATTACTGCTTCATGTCTTACTCGCGCATTTGAGTCGTTTAAATATTTATCAAAATCAGGGTGGATGATTTTGTTGTGAGTTTGGATTCTAATGGATTGAATTTTTTGATTCAAAGTTTCTTCTGGCAAATCAGGTTTTTTTTTGATCCTGCCAATTGTCCAGGTTATCCATGTCTCTAAGGATTTTTTTTTTGTATTTTCTTTCAGTGTCTTTTCAAGAATACCTAAAGATTGATTCCCTCTACTGATAAGTTCTTTCTGGGCATTTGTCCTCCATGCAGGTAAATGACTTCCGAGGTCTTCTATTAATTCCTTGAATGACCATTCTTGAATATTCTTGGATCGTTTAATAAGTGATTCTTTGACTGGCTTGATTTTTTTTGGCCATATTCTATAGATTCGCCCTTCATTGGCAAGTGACTCGTTTTCATAATGAGCTCCATATTGTCTACCCCAGCTCGATATCCAGATAGATCTATCGGGACCAATTTCAATATCAACGGGATCAAAGCTTCTACCTTTGCTAAGTGGCATAGCTCGTCCAGAGCCAGCACTTGCTAGTGAAACAAGATTTTGTGATTCTGAGAATCTCCAAGCTCCTTTCCACTCAGGTTTGAAGATATATACTTCTCGATTCAGCCAATCATTGATAAAAAAAACATTGCGGTATTTTTTTGGATAATCAGGTATATTACAAAAGATAATACCAGTGCCAGACCCCTCAAAGAGAGGGCCACTTGAAGGTGCTGTAGGTAGATGATCGTCGCCTTTCCAATCATAGCTCCAACTATGTCCCCAGCCAAAATGCGCCCCGAAAAAAGGCGCAAAAATTTTATCTCCCATGGTCTGATCATTATCAGTACCTAACCAGTTGAACTCATCGTCAAAACATATGTCCCATGGATTTCGAAATCCTCTTGAGATGATTTCAAGATTCTTTCCATCATCATCACATCTAAGAATTCCACCGGTCATCCCCCAATCATCCGCAGGATCGTGATAGGATTTGTTGTAATTTTCTCTATTCGATAATACAGGTTCAGGAAAAGAGGGGGTATTCTTGGGTGTTGATACACCCCACAATTCTCGAAAAGGTTGAGGTGATATTTTTTCGGATAATATGGTTAGCCCTTTAGAATTACCTTTTGACATATAAAGCTTTCCATCTGGGCCAAAATTTAGACCATGCAGTCCATGCTCTAAATTTCCGAGGTCTGTATAAACCTTCACATATTCATCACCTATATCGTCATTGTTAGTATCCCTGACCAAAGTGAGATCAGGAGCATTTGCGACCCATAAGTCATTACCTTTCCATGCTAATCCTTGGATAGAATTGAAACCAGAGGCGAACTCTATTCTTGAATCTGCCGAATCGTCACCATTTTTATCAATAATGATCCACACGGAGTCGCCTTTTGTTTCCGGCTTGGGTTTTCTGTACTGAGGTCCCATCCCAACGCACAACCTGCCTTGTTTATCAAAAGTGATTGCGCAAGGGTTTCGAACGAGAGGCTCTTGAGCGAATAATGCGACGTTAAAATCATCTGGGACTTTCGGAAAACTATCATCTGCTTTCGAGGGGCTGATGATAAGAGAAATGAAAAAAAGTATAGTGATTCTTTTATTCATTTGATTGATGTTATAGCGCTTTAACGAAGTGATAAGATTTTGTTCAAGGTAGTTCTTTAATCTTTATATTTCTATACCAGCAGGCATCGTTGTGATCAGTCAGTAGAATATGACCTTTTATCTTTTCTCCGAATTTCCAAACCTTTTTAAATTTTGTTTTAGGCACCATTTCCATTACTTCATTACTTCCACAAACGTAGGATAATATTTTCATTCCATTTAACCAGTGTTCAACATCGTTTCCTTTGACTGCGATTTTTGAATGGTTCCATGAGCCCATTGGTAAATTGGGTTTTTCATCGACTGGTTTTACGATGAGATAGAATGACCCGTTCGATGAATAGGGGTCTTTAACTTTCTTATCATCAATCATTTGATATTCATGACCAATGGCTGATTTTCTTTCCTCGGTGATAAAATATTTAACACCGTTGTTCCCTTTATCTTCTAGCTTCCATTCCCATGAAAATATATAATTATGATAGGCTTTATTAGTCATAATATTGCCAGCTTTAGTGCCTAAAGGTTTGTGCAAAAGACCATTGAAGACAGTCCAACCTTTGATTTCTCTTGAAGCGGAGTCGTAATATCGCCAGTCCTTAATTTCTTTTCCATCGAATAATAATTTCCACCCCTCATCGATTTCCTTTTGCGTGAGTTTATTATGGACTTTTATAGTTTGGTTTTCGTTGGATTGACTGAAGCTACTAAACTCAGTGGCCAAGAGAATAACAATAGCCGTTAGAAGAATTTTAATAGGATATTTCATATTTTAATATGTGAAAAAAAATGCCCCACTTTGTAAGGTGAGGCATTTTCAATTAAGATTTAATTGTTATGTTTAAGGGCATTATGATACCGCGTCAAAGCGTGACGCTGCAGCGTCCCAATCAACAACATTCCACCAGGCGTTAATGTAGTCAGGTCTAAGGTTTTGATAGTTTAAGTAATATGCATGCTCCCAAACGTCACAACCTATGATAGGTTCATTGTCCTCCATTATTGGACTGTCTTGGTTGGGCGTTGAGGACACTTCTAGTGATCCATTGGAAACACTTAACCAAGCCCATCCACTTCCAAATCTTGTCATTCCAGCTTTAGTGAATGCATCTTTGAAACTTTCAAAGGTTCCAAATGTTGAATTAATAGCATCTCCAAGAGGGCCGCTGGGTTCGCCTCCTTTGCCTGGCCCCATGATACTCCAGAATAGAGAGTGGTTTGCATGACCTCCTCCGTTATTTCTAACTGCTCCTCGTATTTCCTCTGGCACTGCATCCAAATCTGATATGAGTTCGATGATAGACTTTGCCCCCAGAGCTTCATTGCCGGCGATGGCGTTGTTCAGGTTGGTAACATAAGCATTATGATGCTTTCCGTGATGTATTTCCATTGTCTTGGAGTCGATGAAGGGCTCCAGTGCATCATGACTGTAAGTTAGTTCGGGTAATTCGTGTGCCATTATTTTTGATTTAGGTTTTTCTGTATTTAAAGAATATATTTAAGAGGCAAAATGTCGAGCAGTCAGTTTGGTTTAACTTTTTCTAAGAATTTTAAAGCTTTATTATAGCTTCGATTGTCCAAAAAATGTTCAAGTTGTGGGGAAACATCCCCTCGCAGATCACGATGTTGTTTCTCGATCGATTCAGAGATTTCCTTTAATGCTATTAAATGGGCGTCAGGGTCATTGTCTCGGAATTCGTGATTCGCTATGATTTCGATTCTCTTTCTTAAGAGATATTTAAGTTTATCAAATTGATCTGGCATCTATTGATATATAAGGATACTGAAATAAATAATTAAAGGGAAGTAAAACGAATGAGTATTGATATTTCTGTAACTGCGTAGCAGCATTATTACTAATGGAAGTTCACGAGCATTTCACTCGCATTGACTGGATAGTAGTATTTGGCTATTTGGCTTTAACTACTTGGGTGGGTCATATAATGAGGGGGAAGCAAAGTACCATTAAGGATTTTTTTTTAGGAGGTCGCTCCATACCGTGGCAAGCAGTTAGCGGATCTATTATTGCAACAGAGATCAGTGGAGTGACCTTCATAGGTGTTCCTGGCATGGTGTTTGCACTCACTGGTAATTTCACTTATTTACAATGGGCTTTGGGTTCTGTTATAGCTCGCGTTTTGGTGGGATATTTTTTTGTGAAGGTTTATTATGAGCAGGAAATATATAGTCCGTATGATTATATGGGGAACCGGCTAGGGGTTTCAGTTAAGCGGTTGGCTACAATAATTTTTTCAATTGGCAGTATACTTGGGCAGAGCGTCAGAGTTCTAGTTGCTGCATTGGCTTTGAAGGTTGTCACTGGCTGGGAATTTTATCAATGTATATGGGTAATCGGCGCGTTTGCTATCGTGTGGACATTGATGGGGGGGATGCGCACCGTGATTTGGACAGATGTCATGCAGTTTGCATTATTTACTCTTGGAGGGATTATGGCTCTTTTTTGGATTGTTTCTCAGATTGATGGTGGATGGGCTACGTTTAAGGAAATTGGAGGAAACGTTCAAGAAGCGGGTAATTATGGTAAGTTTACTTTAATAGACCTTACTACTGATCCTGATGTTGGTTTTACCCTGTGGGTTGCAATATTAGCTGTACCATTTTTGAATTTAAATTCGTTCGGTGTCGATCAGTTGAATGCTCAACGTATGTTTTGCTGTAAATCTGCACAAGAAGCCCGCAAAGCGATTATTTGGAGTTCGATTGGTCAATTCTTAACGTTGCTAATGCTTCTTGTTGGAGCCGCACTATTTGTCCATTATAGTGTCAATGAGCCTTCCTTGGCAGAGCAGGCTTTGTTTAACCAGAGTAAAGATTACGTTTTTCCAACTTGGATCACTACTACCCTACCTGTGGGTCTCAGAGGTCTTATTATAGCGGCCATTTTTGCTGCTGCTATTTCGAGCCTTGATTCTATACTTGCTGCTCTTTCGCAGACGACATTGGCACTCTTTATTGATCCTTCATTGGCTGTGAAGAATGGCAAGGACCCAGCTTTTTTATTACGTGTTTCTCGGTATTTAGTTGTTATTTGGGGTATTATTTTATCTTTTTGTGCCATTGGATTAGATGAGTTAAGGGGCAACATTAATATGGTGGATCTTGCCTTTGGGATGATCGCTTATACGACTGGCCCATTATTAGGGTTGTTCTTGGCTGCATTATTAGCGAATAGGCGAAGATCCTCGGCCCGCGGCTTATTGATAGGCTGCATTATTTCAATATTCATGGTTTTGCTTGTCCGGACAGATATTTACAACATTCTGATTAATTTGAGCTGGACTTCTGTAGAGAAGTTATTCGAGTACAATTGGTTACCCATTGAAGTGGAAGTGACGTCTTCAAAGATATCCCCAATTATCCATTATGCATGGATGTGGCCAGTTACTTGCCTCATTACACTTGGGGCCGGGCTTTTATCTCCCGTTAAAAAGTAAAATTGCACGGATCCGGTCTAAGAGATAAAAATAGAGTATTGGAGAATCATAAAATTCTTTATTTTGACGGGGATTATCACAGGCCTCCATCAGAACAATTATTATGGGTTTTTGAGAGATTGTGAAATTATGAAAATTAATCCCATTCCCCAATAAATTTATAAAACATTTCAATGGTATGCGCGCAGGCATTTTTTTTCTTAAATTGTCACTAAGATTTTGACATTTGGGTCGAAGGAACCAAATAATCTCACCCCACTTATTGTTCGAAATATCATCTTTAATTTAAAGCGGTATTTTACCAAGTAGTGGCCATTAAATAGACCAATTCAATTGATTAAGATTTCAAAGAGCTCAGCACAACTGATGAAGATTCAAAGCCAACAAAAATATTTTTTACATAGAACGCATTTAGTAAAAGTAATTTCAAGGGTTCACTCCTGCTGATTTGTTAAAAATGGCAGACGAACTTAACACCATCTGGAAAGAGATTTGCTCTAAGGTAAGAGAGCAGGTAAGCGCTGATACTTTTCGCCGTTGGTTTTCTTCGACCAAATTGATAGAGGCTGATGAAAATAACTTAAGAGTCTTTGTTCCTAATCATATTTATGGATTATGGATTGATTCCAATTACATGGCGATTCTTAACCATGCAGTGACGCAGGCTCTTGGTCAGCCTCGCAAAATCCAATGGGAAATAGGATCAGGAGAAGTGGAGACTAATAGTGGATTAGCATCAGATGATTCTAATACGGTCTCAGAGGAACAGGGAATGCTTTTGCCTGCAGCGCGTGAGCAAGTTAAATCTCGAAAAGAGCCAGTAGCAATTAAAGCTTCTAATGATCAAATAGATAAGATTGCTAGAAAGATTGGCCTGAATAGGAATCACCGGTTCGATACTTTTGTAGTGGGTTCGAATAATGAATATGCGTGCGCTGCAGCACATGCTGTCTCAAAGGGGAACTCGGAAGGATACAATCCTTTATTTATTTGGGGGGGTCCCGGTTTAGGGAAAACACACTTGCTCCATGCTATTGGCTATGAACATGTGAAGAGAAATCCAAAGTCTAAGATTGTTTACATGACTTGTGAGCAATTTACTAATGAGTTCATTGAGGCGATTCAAAACAATTCATTATCAAAATTTCGCAATCGTTACAGAAAAGCTGATCTTCTTCTAGTTGATGATATTCATTTTCTTGCAGGTAAGGAAAAGTCCCAAGAAGAATTCTTTCATACATTTAATATGCTTTGTGATGGCCGTCGTCATATTGTTCTGACTAGCGATCGACCTGCTGCAGAAATATCTGATCTTGAAGAGCGCATAGTTTCTCGGTGTGAATGGGGCCTTACTGCAGGCTTGGAATTGCCAGATGTCGAGACACGTTTAGCTATTTTGCGTAAGAAAATGGCTATGTGGCAAGTTTCATTAGAGGATCGTATCGTAGAATTTCTCGCAGATCGTATTAGGAAAAGCGTTCGTCGCCTTGAGGGAGCGATGATGAGGTTAGCAAGTTATTCTTCTTTAAGTGGAAAGTCGTTAACGGATGAGGTTATTGAAGGTTTGTTGAAAGATATTTTGCGTGAGGAGGGTAGGCGTCGAGTAACAATACCTTCTATTCAGAAGGAAGTGGCTTTGCATTTTGATGTGAGGATGGCTGATATGACAGCAAGAGGTCGTCGGTCAGACGTGGCTTTTGCTCGGCAAGTGGCTATGTATTTGTCTAGGACGATGACAGATCATTCTCTTGTTGAAATTGGCAGGGCATTTGGGCGGGATCATGGCACGGTCATTCATGCTGTCAAAAAAGTGGAAACAAGGATGGAAAGGTCTCAGGACATCCGCCAGAAAATAAGCATATTAGGCAGTCGATTATCCAGCGTTTAAAGGCAAAGTTGGTTTTAATGGGCTTAGTTTGTGGGAGTCTTTCTCAGTTAGATGGTAGTTTGTATTAGACACCCTTTATTTATTCGCTAAATAAGGGGTTAAAGTCTTTAATCTAATTGAGTTGAAACCCTTGATCGGATTTTTAACGTTTTACTGATTTAAGAAACAAATAAGATGAAGTTTACAATTTCTAAGGAGGATTTTATTGAAGGCCTCCAACAGGTACAGCACGTTGTTAGTAATCGAACAACCCTCCCTATTTTGTCCAATGTTTTGCTGGAGGCTGACGGCGATTCATTGCGGCTAACTACAACGGATCTTGATGTAGGGGTTACCGGTTCAGTTAAAGCTAAAGTCGGCAAACCAGGGTCAACAACGTTACCAGCTAGAAGATTGGCTGGCATCGTTCGTGAATTGCCTGCTGATGAGGTTAGTATTGAAGTCACATCTAAGGATGTGGCTTCCATTAAGAGTGGTCCAAGTTTCTTTAAAATCCTTGGTCTTGCGAAAGATGAGTTTCCACCGCTTGCTACATTTGAAGATGCTAATGAATATAAAATTGAACAAAAGGTATTGAAGGAGGCATTGAAGATGACTTCTTATGCAATTTCAAATGATGAGACTCGTTACGTTTTAAATGGTATATTATGTTCATTTAAAGAGGGGTTACTTACTTTGGTTGCTACTGATGGCCGCCGTCTAGCCATGGTTCAAAATGATGTTGAATTCCCAAAGAGTTTAGAGACAGAAGTTATAGTGCCAACTAAAGCTGTAAATGAATTGCAGCGTTTACTTGCAGATGATGGAGAAGTTAAGATTTCGATTAGTGATTCTCAAATTGCTTTTGAGCTAAACGATAATTTATTGGTCAGTAAACTAATTGAGGGTAATTACCCAAATTATAATCAGGTGATTCCTGAAGAAACAAAGGAGAGGATTTCACTCGAGAGAGAGAGTTTTCTGAGCACTGTGAATAGGGTTTCTTTGCTTGCCAATGAGAAGTCTAATTCGGTCAAGTGTGTATTTGGCAAAGATCAAATAGATGTAACCGCGAATTCTCAAGATGTGGGAGAAGCGAATGAATCGATAGCTGTATCCTACAAGGGGCCTGAATTTTCTATTGCATTTAATCCAGAATTTTTAATGGCTCCATTGAGGAATATAGACACTGATGAGATTTTCTTGGAGTTGATCGATGAGATGAGTCCTGGAGTGATTAAAACAACGGGATCGTTTTTATACGTATTGATGCCAATGCGTGTTAGTCAGTGAATTAAATCGCATGGCAAATTAAAGTCGCGTCTATATTTCGGAGTTCAAAGATAAAAAATTTCTAATCAATCTAAGTCCAGCTCCTTGGCTCTTTTCTGGATGAAATTGAGTTGCGAAGAGATTGCCTCTTCTTACACTTGAAGTGAATTCGCACCCGTAAGGAGTTGTTGATGCAATTATTTTGCTGTCATCTGGTTTTGGATAAAAAGAGTGAACAAAATAAAAGTATGGATCTTCTTCAAGCCCCTCCCAGATTGGATCAGATTTTTGTTTTTTGATGATCTTATTCCATCCCATATGAGGAATTTTAAAGGATTGATTTTGATCGAATCTCACAACTTTACCGGGAAATATCCCAAGGCCCATAGCTTCGGGGCTTTCATCGCTAGCTTCGAATAACATTTGAAACCCTATACAGATTCCAAGAAAGGGTCGATCGTCTGTGATCCAGTTTTTTAGAGGGGCAGATAGTTTTTGTTCTTCAAGATGGTGAGCTGAATCCCCAAAGGATCCTACGCCTGGAAAAATAATTGAAGTGACTTCGCATAAATCCTCGGGAGATTTTACTAATTTAGCTTTAGCATTCATGGCGCTTAAGCTATTGCATACGCTTTTGAGGTTTCCGGCTCCGTAGTTTATGACTCCAATCATTGTTATAATGCCTTGAATTAACCTTGATTGATTAATTTTTTAGGAATCAAAGAGTTTCCTTAGTGCTAGGTATCCCTTTTACTCTTGAATCGTGTCGGCTTGCTAAATCACATGCTTTTGCCAGCCCTTTAAATATTGATTCTGCCATATGATGAGCATCGCGACCTGTTAATACTTCTGCGTGTATATTAGCTCTAGCGTTATTTGAAAATGCTCGAAGAAATTCTTCCACTAATCCGAAAGAAAATTCACGGATACTTTCAATTTTCTCCGGGGCTTTAAATGATAAGAAAGGTCTTCCCCCGAAATCAATAGCTACTCTACTTAAGGTTTCGTCCATTGGTAGTATTGACCATCCATATCTTGAGATTCCTCGTTTATCTCCCAAGGCTTTTCTTACACAGTTGCCTAGTACGATTCCGACATCTTCAACTGTGTGGTGGTAATCAACTTCGATGTCGCCCTTTGCCGCAATGTTTAAGTCATAGAGACTGTGGCGGGCAAATAATGTCAGCATATGATCAAAGAAGGGGATTCCAGTGTCTATACTGGAATCGCCTGAACCATCTATATTAATATCAATAGATATCTTTGTTTCCGCAGTGTCGCGTTTTTCTGAGGCTGTCCTTGTTTCAGACATAAATTACTTAGTTTTCTTCTTCTTGCAGTAGTTCTTCTTCTGCTGGTTTGAAAAATATTTTAGCACAAATGGTAATGCCAATTAATATAACGACCAAAATTATTAGTATAGTTTGAAAGCTGATACCGCCTTTTTTTGTGGAGGCTTCACGAGCTGCTTTTTCGGCAGTAGCAGCAGCAGCCTCTTCTACTTCACGGGCTGCTTTTTCGGCAGCAGCAATTTTCTTTTTCTCCTCTTTAGCTTCTTCTTCTTTTTTAGCAGCTTCTTCTGCTTCAGCAGCAGCAGTAGCAATTGCGGCAGCTTTTTTAGCTTCAGCATCAGTTTTGAGCGAATTTTCAAGATTTTCACTTAGCTTGTCGATGGCTTGGCCTCTTGCTCCATTTTTTTTCGCAATTTCAAGCTGACTCTTTGTTGTTTCCAATTCTTTTTCAGCAAAGGCGCTGAAGGCTGCAGATAATGCCTTGGCGGTCGATCCACTCAGTGCTAAATCTAATGATTCGAGCTTATCGGTTTCTTTAACTATTGTTCGTCGTGCATCGCGCATGCTTTCAAGATCCCATTTATTTACAGGCAACCATATTTTCTTTAATTCTTTAGCTTCTTGTTTTCTTAATTGAAATTTTTTCATACCTGCTTGAAACGCCGCTTCTGTGCGCTTCTTATCTTCTTCTTCCATGCTCTTGTATTGATCTTCCCTTTCTTTATTCCTTACTTCGTATGCCTTCTCTTCACGACTGAGCGTGGTGTCATATTTTGGAAGGACTTCTTTTATGAGAGGAATTATTTCGTTGTATGCTAGAGAATAAGCATAGTTCATTTGAAGTTCATCGAAATGATCGAGCGCTAGAGAGTAATTATTTTTCTTATTGGCTTTGATTATTTTCACTGCAAGCACTTGCGCTTGATGATTGTATTCATCTTTTGCTGCCTCAATACCTGTAACCCATTTCCCATTTAGTTTAATTCCTCCTGATTCGGTGATGGCTTTTTCCTTTTCTATTTCAGCAATTATTTTTTGTACGGAATCCTTGTGCTTACTGGATGGATACTGTGCGAGGAATTTGGCTGGTTTATCACCTAATATTTTATTATAATCATCAACCGATAATAGGTCATCAGTTGGCAGTAAGGATTTGATCGCATTCGAAGCTATTTCGTCTTCAGATACCTTTTCGATTTCCTTTATTTCAGAACGGTTAATGCTTTTTATATCTTTAATACTCTTATTGACATTATATTCTATCTTTATTGTTGAAGGGCTTTCTTCAAGAATCTTACCTTCCAATGTGGTCCCGTCTTTTAGCTTAATCGTGTCTGCATTGACGTGTGGAGCTATAAAGAAAATTGAAAGAAGAAAGAACTTTAATGTTTTGCTATGCATTTTATTGGAATTATAAGGAAGTCTTTAAATAAAGAGCTGTTAATTAGGGAGCATTAAAATTGCAAGGAATGAGGAGTTGTCCAACAGTGTTTGATGATTAGACATTAACGGTGCATTAACGGATATATTGGAGTTTTTCACAATAAATGCATTTTCTAGGCGAAATAAAGTTGTTCATTCGATGAATGTTTCTGCTATTAATGTTGGGTCTATTGGGCTGTTCCGGTCAAATGTTCAGTAACTATTCCCAAACTAAATAATTTTCCTGTGACTATACTTGTTATTGCTAGCCAGAAAGGAGGCGTTGGAAAGACTACAGTTGCTATCAATTTATCTTATTCGTTAGCTACTCGTGGTCATAAAATCCTTTTGGTGGATACTGATCCACAAAGTTCCGTGGGATTATCTCTTTCTCGTGGGGCCCGTGAGCGATATGGTTTTTATGATGCAATTGCAGGAATAAAGACCGTCGAGGAGTTAATTATTCCGACCAGGCTTACGGAATTTAAATTAATGACATCTGGAAAATCTGAGATGTTTTTAGATGAGTCTGCTCAGAGTGACTTGCAATATTCAGACAGAATTAAAACATTTTTTGATAATTTAAGAGGCCAAGGCAATGACTTGGTGATCGTTGACACTGCCGCAGGTATTGGAACAATCACTTCAAAAATTCTTAAGGAAGCGGATTCAGTGATCATCCCTCAACAATCTGAACCTTTGGGGGTTCGGTCCATTCCTCAATTTCTCAAAAAAATAGTTAGTATAAGGAGGAAGGGATCGAGGGTTAGCGTATCTGGCATTTTAATGACTATGGCAAATCCGCATCAACGTGAAAGTGTTGAATCTGAATCTCAATTAAGATCAGCTTTACCGTCAGGCATAATGTTCCAAACATCAATACCTAGAGACAGTGTCTTTTTGAGAGCGAGCAGTTTGGGAGTTCCTGTAGGATTGCTTTCACCAAATCCTGTTTCAGCGGCTGTAGCTTTTGATCAACTTGCAGCAGAGCTTGAAATTAAGCTTGGTTTGTCTAAGAATATGGAGAAAGATCATGGTATTAAAGGACTACTGGATTGATCCGGAAGAATTAGCTCAGCTAGGCGCTGAATTAAATGATGAATCTGATAAGGGAATACTTAATCAGAGCAAAGAGCCTGTAGTTAATTTGTTTGGTGACACTCTTCAAGGTTCATTTAATGAGAATGAATCTTCTCAATTAGATCTAGAGAAAATAGGAGAACAGTTAGCTGCGATAAAGCAACGCGCCCAAAACAGTGGATTGTTGCGGTCCAGTGAATTAAAGCCCGAGGTAGAACCTGATTTTATTGATAGTGTGGCTGGCACTACACTAGTTGACAGGCTCGAATTTTTTGTGAAGTGGGCTTATCGCCAGAATCTGTTGACTGGCATATTTATTACGGATATGTCCGGAAAGGAACTCGTTGATTCTGGCGCTGATCCCGTCATTGTGAATTCAGGAATTGAATTAGCTACAGGGAATTTGCAAGAACGGCAGGGAATGAAAAATGCAGTAACAGAAGGTATCTCAAC
>JABGYE010000233.1:0-5134 GCA_018675395.1 Akkermansiaceae bacterium | reverse complement strand
TGGCGCCAAGCTGATAAGTACTCAGTCCCGAGAATCGTTTTTGTTAACAAGATGGACAGGGTCGGAGCCGATTTTGCAAATGTAGTTAATGATATTGAGGAAAAACTAGGCGCTAATGCGGCGCCCGTTCTCATTCCGATCGGTGCTGAAGAATCCTTGAGTGGTCAAATAGACGTCATCAATAAGAAAGCAATTGTTTACTCTGACAGTGATGTTCTTGGGTCCACTTACGAGGTGAGGGAATTGAATGAACAGGAAAGCGCACTAGCTGATGATGCGTATGCGGCTCTAGTGGAGAAGCTCATTGATGCGGATGATGAGATAGGCACTCTTTTCCTAGAAGAAAAAGAAATTGGCCCAGCTGAAATTAAGTTGGCACTCAGGCGTGCAACAATTGCTAACAAGATTGTTCCAGTTTGTGGTGGGTCCGCTTTTAAAAATAAAGGTGTTCAGGCTACACTGGATGCAGTGATTGATTATCTTCCGAGCCCATTAGAAATACCTGCAGCTCAAGGGCAGAGGAGTAGAAATGAAGATCAAAAGGTAGAAGTTGCTACTGATGACAACGCAAAATTTTGTTCCTTAGCCTTTAAGTTGTGGAGTGACAAATTTGTAGGGAAGCTTGTGTTTTTCCGAGTTTATTCAGGGACGGTTTCAAAAGGTGATCAGGTTTACAATCCACGAACAGGTCGCAAAGAGCGAGTCGGTAGGCTGATACAAATCCAGGCTGACGAGCATAAGGACATTGAGACCTGCTACGCGGGTGATATTGCAGCCATCGTTGGAATTAAAAACATTACAACTGGTGATACCCTTTGCGCCACATCTGAAGATGTTCTTTTAGAGCCTCCATCCTTCCCGGAACCAGTAATCTCTATGTCAGTCGAACCAAAGACTACCGCTGACCAAGAAAAAATGGCCGTTGCGCTGCAGCGATTGGGTGAAGAGGATCCAACTTTCGTTGTTAAGACGGACGAGGAAACGGGGCAAACTATTATTTCCGGCATGGGAGAGCTTCATTTGGAAGTTCTTCAGGATAGAATGAAGCGTGAATTTGGCGTTGTTACTAATGCAGGTAAGCCTCAAATAGCATACAGAGAAAGCATTTCAGAAGAAGCGGATGGAGAAGGGCTACTCAAGAAGCAGACCGGTGGTCGTGGCCAGTACGGACATGTCATTCTTAAGATTTTCCCTAATGATCGAGGCGAGGGATTAACGACGGAGAACAAAGTAGTAGGTGGAGTTATTCCAAAAGAATACATTAATGCATGCATGGCAGGGATTCGTGAGGCAATGATTTCTGGTATCATTGCAGGCTATCAGGTCGTTGATGTTCATGTGGATCTTCTGGACGGCTCTAGCCATGACGTGGATTCGAATGAGCAGGCATTTAAAATGGCTGCAATATTCGCGATGAAAGATGCGTTTAAAAAAGCGAAGTGCCAATTGCTCGAGCCGATCATGGAAGTTGAGTGCACGACGCCAGATGAATTTCAGGGGGACATAATGGGTGATTTGAATAGGCGTCGTGGCAGGATCGGTGAAATAGGAAGCCGAAACAATGTAAGTATTATCAAGGCAGAGGTTCCACTCGCGGAGCTTTTTGGCTATTCAACAGATATCAGAACTCTTTCATCCGGTCGTGCCAGTTACTCGATGGAACCGTCACAATTTGAACAGGTCCCTTCCGCTATTGTTAATGAATTAATAGAGCAACGGGGAGGGTCGGCTCTGGCATACGCATAAATTTTACAAAATTCTAATCATATGGCAAAACAAAGCATTCGAATCAGACTAAGGGCATACGATCACCGGGCACTGGACCGCTCGGCTGAAGAGATCGTTGATACAGCAAAAAGGACTGGAGCAAAGATTGCAGGACCGATTCCATTGCCTACACGTATTGAGAAGTTCAGCGTTAACCGGTCCCCGCACGTGAATAAGAAATCGGCTGAGCAGTTTGAGATTAGAACTCATAAGCGACTTTTGGACATTGTTGACCCTACTTCACGTACAGTTGACGAACTTAAAAAACTGAATCTCCCTGCCGGGGTGGACATCAGTATCAAGATTTAACCGTGGAATGAATTTCCAAGAATTTACGACTAATTTAACACTAAAATTTTAAAGCGATCACCGCAAAGACCTTAACACGATATGAGTATAGGACTACTAGGTAAGAAAATCGGTATGACTCGGATATACGACGAGGATGGCGCCATGATACCAGTTACTGTTATTGACGTCAGTGAAAATACTGTCTTACAGAAAAAGACGACAGAAACTGATGGGTATAATGCAGTTCAAGTGGGTTATGACACACAAAAGGAGAAGAGGGTAACCAAGGCCCGTTCAGGACATTTCAAAAAACATAAGTCCGAAGCAAAGAGATACGTAAAGGAGTTTCGTTTTGATGCAGATTTGCCTGATGACATTGGAGATCTTAGCGCTAGCCTATTTGAAGACGGTCAGTTTGTAGACATAATTGGGACAACCAAAGGTAAGGGTTTTCAAGGAGTTTACAGAAGATACAATTTCGGGGGCTTGCCGGCGGCGCACGGATCAATGATGCATCGGCGACCAGGAAGTATTGGTGCAGGATCGACCCCTGGCAGGGTTTGGAAGAACACAAAAATGCCAGGCAGAATGGGAGGAAGGAAGGTGACGGTGCAAAACCTGAAGGTCGTTCAGTCTCGTCCGGATGATAATGTATTGCTTATCAGTGGGGCCGTTCCCGGGTCCAAGGGTGGATATGTAATTATTCGGCCAGCAATTAAAAAACAAGCCTCCGCAAAATAAGTATTAACTGAATTAACAATATAAAGATGTCTGCAAACGTTTTAACAATAGAAGCTGCAAAAGCTGCCCAGTTAGGAATCCTTGAGGAGCAGGACACGACTCAGGCCGTGCACGATGTGATTGTTGCAATGAGAGCCAATAGGCGATCAGGCACAGCGAACACAAAGACTCGGGGTGAAGTCGCTGAGTCTGGTAAGAAGCCTTTCAGGCAGAAGGGAACAGGTAATGCGAGGCAAGGCGGAAATGCCTCGCCAATTAATCGAGGAGGCGGAGTAGTTTTCGGCCCTAGGCCGAGGGACTATTCAAAACAAGTTAATAGAAAGACTAAGAGATTGGCTTTTGCCAGTGCGTTGAGTGATAGAATATCCTCTGGCGATGTTTTGGCAGTTGATGATTTAAAAATTGATGATGGAAAGACGAAGAGTTTCGTCTCTGTGATTAATGAGATTGCCGGAACAGAAAAGGCCCTAGTAGTCTCAAGCTCGTTCACCGATAATACATATTTAGCCGCCAGAAATGTGGCTGACAGCAAGCTCTCAACGGCAGCCGAGGTTAACACGGAAGAATTACTCGCTTATGACAAAGTGGTATTAACTGAGAGCGCAATGACGACTCTTTCGAGCCGAACTGCGGTTTAATTAAGATTTAATAAATAAGAATAATGAAAGACATATTTCGAGTCCTAAGAACACTTCAAGTGAATAGCGAGAAGGCTCAAATTTTGACTGAACAAAATAACGAATACGTTTTCAAGGTCGATAGGAAAGCAAATAAGCTAGAGATCAAGAGGGCGGTCACTGAGATCTTTGGCAAGAAAGTTGTTTCGGTTAGGACTGCTAATTATAAAGGGAAAAAGAAAAGAGGAAGAACGAGTCCAGTGATGGGGCGGAGAGCCAATTGGAAGAAGGCTTTCGTGAAACTCGCCGATGGAGAGACAATTGACATAGTATAAATTTATTGGAACCAAGGACATGGCACTTAAAAAATTCAGACCATACACTCCGTCGAGCCGCTATAAGGAGCTGCCGAGTTTTGAGGAAATCACAAAAGATTCTCCGGAAAAGTCTCTGTGCAGACCGCTAAAAAAGAGCGGTGGGCGTAACAATCGAGGAAGAATCACTTGTCGTCACCGCGGAGGCGGGCACAAGCGCAAATACCGTTTGGTGGACTTTAAGCGTAAGAAGAGAGACGTGAGTGCAAGGGTCGAAAGTATTGAATATGATCCAAATCGCTCTGCAAGGATCGCTCTTATCCAATACGAAGATGGAGTAAAATCCTATATTATTGCGCCAGTCGGTTTAGAAGTGGGTGCAAAAGTACAGGCTGGGGAATCTGCTCCGCCAAAGGTTGGAAACGCAATGTCTCTTTCTCAGGTTCCTCTTGGATCCGACATTCATAATGTGGAGCTGGTGCCTGGTAAAGGAGGATGCATTGCTCGTAGCGCTGGAGGCCAAGCTACTCTCTCAAATATTGAGGGTAAATATGCACTAGTGAAGATGCCTTCAGGCGAAATAAGAAAAATTAACGCAGCGTGCTATTGTAGCTTGGGGCGAGTAGGTAACATTAACCACGGAGATGTAGTTGCGGGTAAAGCAGGAAGGACAAGATGGCTAGGAATAAGGCCAAGTGTTCGTGGAATGTGCATGAACCCTGTTGATCACCCGAATGGTGGAGGTGAGGGAAAATCGAAGTCCGGAGGAGGTCGTCAGCACTTGAAGAGTCCTTGGGGACACGTCAAGGGACAGAAGACGCGTAAAAAACACAAGGGAAGTAGCAAGTTCATTGTGAAGAGACGTAAGACAAAGAATAACAGCAAAAAATAAATAATTTCCGAACTAATACAGAAATAAAATTATGGGAAGATCACTTAAAAAAGGACCGTTCGTTGATCAAAAGCTTCTCGATAAGATTGACGCAATGAATGATTCTGGGCAGAAGCGGCCAATCAAGACTTGGTCTCGCAGATCATTGATAACGCCTGACTTTGTCGGGCATACATTTGCAGTCCACAATGGTAAGGACTTCGTTAGTGTTTATGTGTCAGAGAATATGGTAGGCCACAAGCTCGGGGAATTTTCGCCGACTCGGAAATTTATTGCTCATGGAGGAGTGGGTAAGAAGTAAAGTTTTTGTCTAAAAATTGAAAAAATGAAAAATCCCAAACACAGAAAGATGAGCCGAGTGGCCGTATTTGTTCTAGCAAATGCGCTTTGCTTCTGTGTTAGTATGGGTGAGGAGAGCATTGAGGCGGCTGAGCTCAGAGCAGCGTTGGACGCATCATTAAAGCAGAGCACGGCATTAAAGTCTGAAAATGCAAAACTTCTACAGGTGAACG
>JABGYE010000089.1:0-4345 GCA_018675395.1 Akkermansiaceae bacterium | reverse complement strand
TACATAATTTCGTCTTGGGCAGGAATGATCCCCGGTACTGTTTTATACACTTACGTAGGCTCCTTAGGAAAAAGTATACTCACCGCAGAAAGCTCACCAGCGGACTGGATGATTCTTGGAATCGGCTTAATCGCCACTGTTTGCGTAACTCTTATTCTTTCCAGAATCGCTAGGAAATCTCTTACACCCAAAGCTCAACAATAATTACATTCCTTCTAACGATTGAATCAGCAAGAAGTTGGCTCACCTGCACATAACTTGACCGTATGAGCAATTGCTCCTTCAACAAATTCCAGACATTCCACAGCGCCCTGAGGCTTACCTGGCAAAGTAATCACAAGAGAATTTCCAACTACCGCAGCCAAGCCTCGTGAAAGGATTGCATTTGGAGTTATATCAACACTACGCATTCTCATCAATTCACCAAACCCATCAATTTCAACTCTCATAATCTCTCTGAGAGCCTCAGGCGTCACATCACGTTCCGTGATACCTGTGCCACCAGTCGTTAGTATTAAATTACAACCCTGAGCCTCAAATGAAAGGATCACTTCCTTGATACGTTCCTTATCATCAGGAACAATCGCATCTGCAAGTACATGCCAATCTCGTTTTTCAGACTCAACCTGCAAAGCAGGTCCTCCATGATCTTCATATTCTCCAGCTGATGCCCGGTCCGATACTGTAATGATTCCTACATTCATCTCTATTAATCCTTCGTTTTGGATTCAAGTTTAACATCCCCTATCACCATCGTCTTATCTACCGCTTTGCACATATCATAAAGAGTCAATGCTGCGACACTAACAGCGCATAAAGCCTCCATCTCAACCCCTGTTTTACCAGAATTTTTAACCGTAGACCTCAATAATATTCCCTCCCTTTTGATCTCACAATCAACTGAAACATGAGATAAGGATAAGGAGTGGCATAGAGGTATCAGATCTGATGTTTTTTTAGCTGCTGAAATTCCAGCAATTTTCGCCACAGTTAACACGTCCCCTTTTTTAATCCCATTATCATTAACTAAATCTATCGTTTCTGCCTGCATCTTGATAAAACCACTAGCAGCTGCCGCACGGAACACCTCAGGTTTACCTGTAACATCCACCATCGAAGCCTCCCCTTCTCTATTCACGTGAGATAATTCACTCATGTATCTAACCTCCAATCGCAATCATTTTACGGCCTGGTTGGTAGTTGGATGAAAAATCATGTTCTTTAGGTTTTTTTGCAACCACTCCACTTATAAAATCAGCAATCCTTTCATCACTAGCACCAGAGCGAATCTCAGACAATAAGTCAAACTCCAAATGACTTCCAAGACAAGGCCTTAACTTGCCGTCACAAGTCAACCTAAGCTTATTACACGATTCACAAAAATGTAAATTAGTCATCGCTCCAATAAACCCAATTAACTGACTCCTCCCTGGAATCATATAATAAGCCGCCGGACCATTAGTTTTGTAATCTGGCTTCGCTTCTAGGCGACCGAAAGTATTAGAAAGAGACTTTATAACTTCACCGCATGGAAGAAAATTAGAATCCTTAAGAACATCTTTGCTGCTGACCGGCATCATTTCTATAAACCTTATAAGCAAATTTCTCTGATGAGAAAAATTCACTAATTCATGTAAATCATCCTCGTTCCTCCCTCTCATTAATACCGTATTGATCTTTACTTTTTCAAAACCGGAATCAATCAATTCATCAATTCCTTCAATGACTCGATTCAAATATGGACGCCCGGTAATCGCTACATATTTGCGCTCGTCTAGAGTATCGAGTGACACATTAACGGTCCTCACTCCAGCATCCACAAGAGCTGCTGCCATCGTCTTAAAATTCTCCATCGGCCTTGAAAGCAACGTTCCATTAGTGGTAATTCCTATGTCCTTGATTCCATTTACGTTACTCAATCGCTTAATAAAAGGAATCACATCTCTCCTAGTTAAGGGCTCACCTCCGGTAACTCTTATCTTTGTTACTCCCAACCCTGCAGCGATCCCCGCAACTCTCAATATTTCTTCATAACTCATCACTCCGCCTCTAGGCAACCATTCTTGAAGCTCATTGGGCATACAGTACGCACACCTTTCATTGCACCGATCCGTTACTGAAATTCTTAAATAAGAAATTTGATGTCCAAAGCTGTCTTCCACTTGTATATAGTATTGTTAGAATATTTTTATTGAATATATTAAGAATTAGTTTATCCAAAAACCTATTTATATAGTTATGCATTTAAAAATTATCTCTATTTTTATATCAACTTTATTCCTCTGCAATTGTTCATCAACAATTCAATCAAGAATTGATGGAAATCCTAAAATGTTCACTTCTCTGACAGGAAGCCAAAAGAGCGCTGTTTCCAAGGGAATGATACTAAAAGGAATGCCCATGGATGCTGTTTATCTAGCATGGGGAAGACCGGACGGAATAAAAGAAGGCAATCTCAATGGAAAAAAATTAGAGAAATGGAGATACTCATCACATGTGCCAGTATGGAACCAAAATGTGATATATAGTAATCACCACTACTATCATCATGACTATTCTGGTCCATTCTATAATTCAACCAGTGTCGGATACATCCCGTACACATCCGCGATCGTTGAGTTTGAAAACAGGAAAGTGACGGCTTGGGAGCAAGAGCGCTAAAGGACAATTACTTACTTTTCAAGGTAACTGACCGAAGATTCATTAATTGACCCGATTTCTGATCAATAGTGATTCCTGAAATTATAACTCTGTAAGTTCCTGGATTTTTAACTTCAAAAGTCCCCACTGGAATGTCAGCGTACTCATCATTCTTTACGGTTCTTGCAGTTCCTCTTCCTCCAGCCAAGACAACTTCAAATTCACCTCCTCCTCCAGAAGGAATCGCAGCATTAACCGAAATATCATAAGAACCTGTCTCAGAAAAATTAACTGGCCAAACTAGGTAATACTGAGCATTGCTCCAACCCTTGACGGCGCCGTCCGTTGCATCAAACTCAAATGCACCCTCGCCAAAGATTAATGCCTTACTGGATCTTAATACATTTAAATCTTCCTTTATCGTAGAAACTTTACTCAAATTCTCTGAGATTCGTTTATATGCAAGCTCCCCATATGAAGCGACTAAGTTATCATCTTTAGCAGCGAGAGTTTCCGCAAACTGTTGTGCCTCATCAGTGGCAAGCAAGGCAAGAACGCCGATCAAATTACGCTTATCATTACGACTTGAACCTATCTCATAAAGCTCCTTGATGCTTTCTGTTTTTTTCTCATCAGAAACATAAGAAGGCGCCGAGAGCAAAGGAGTGTACGCCCTAAGAGCCATTGCTCTGATAATGTTATCTTTTTCGTTCTTAATTAAATTATTAAGGGTCTCCAAAGGATCCCCGTTAGGCCAAGATCCCAAGCTCTGCAGGACTGCTTTTCTTGCTTCCTGATCATTGCCGTTCAAAATTATCTTAAGATCATCCCACGAACTCTTTCCTCCCAGATACCCTAAGATTCTTAAGATTCTTTGCCGATGCTCCTCGATCGGCCCCTCTTCTATTAGGACACGTCGAATCTCCTTGTTCCTATTTTCTATATCAGAATTTTTAAGTGAAATTCTCACTATAGAGCTTTCAATAGCATCTGCTTTTTTACCTGTTGCCTCTTCGAGTTCTGAGAGTAACGCTGTAAGATTATTTCCATCACCAAGCTCACCAACGCCATATATTGCGGCGCTGGAAACCTCAGAGCTTCCATCTTTGATTTGTTTAATTAATGCAGGTACGCCCCCAACATAGCCACGATCAATGATGACCCCTATTAGGCCCGACCTGATCTTGACCTCATTGTTAGAAAGGCTGGACATTTGACTCACTATTTCCTGATCAACCTCATCTCCCCCCTTCAGTCTCATGAGTGTAGTCATCGCGCCACTAACATTATTTCTGCCCTTTTCCGTGTCCGGCTGCACCTTCATGAATGTAATAAATTCCTTAACAATCGTTTTATTACCTTCAGGATCTTCCGATTGATTCAGAGAAAGAATTAATTCATTCCGCTGGTCTACAATTTTCTTATCTCCAGATTTTTTTATAACAACAAACAATAGGAAAATTAGACAAACTGGAACAGTAATGAGAACCCACACTGGAACCGGGAATTTTTTCATCTCACCCCCATCAATAGGAACTTCGAATCCCTGAAAATCCTCCGAATCTGGCAAGGGCTGGCTCGGAATGACTCCCTCATTTGACGATTGAGCAATAACGTTTGCAGGAATCACAGGAGGTGCTCCCGAGCTGCTCTGTGGAGTCACTGCTAACTTCTTCTGTGGAACTATTGGCACAGAAGTCTTTTC
>JABGYE010000264.1:0-3039 GCA_018675395.1 Akkermansiaceae bacterium | reverse complement strand
CGGCCAGAAATGGAAACCCTGGATGCCGTAGGCAAGACTAGTGTAGAACGTTTGGCGAAGCTGCGGGAGTGGAGAATTTCCGCCAACACACCTCATCACCGGAATGCCATTCTTGACTCCCAACTCGCGGAAAGTGGCCAGATAAATGTAACGCCTCTCCGGGTATCGGGCCCAGTGGTAGTGGTAAAAGTCGAGCAACTTCGGCTTCACCTGAGCGGTAAAGTCATGAAACTCATTCCAGTTAGCACGGTTGATGAACATCGTCGGATGATTGGGATCGACCTTTTCAAATGCCCGAGCAGCCCGAGCAAATCCCGGGAACGAGTTCCGGCGGCGGCGATCAGAAATAAAGTAAGCGAACACAGACTTGTCGTCCTTGAGCCTGGCAGCGGTTTTCAGAAGGTTATTGATATCACCATCACCCAGCCGCGCGTAGAGGCCGTTGCGCCGGCACATCTCCAGCTTATCCACCTCCACCTCGACACTGTTGAAACCCTGCGAGAGGATGAATTGGGCCATCACGTCCTGCTGCACGGGTTCCTCAGGCCACTCGGCCCAGGTAACCATCATCAGGGCGGGCATCCGGTATTTCATCTTAACCTCGGCACCCCTTGCGGAAATGTTGAGGAACAAGGGCAAGAGTGCGGCGGCAAGAATCAGCTTAGTTGCCGTTGTCATCAGGATAGATTTTCTCATGATAAAAACTGTTGATAAACAGCTTGTAAGGTAAGTTTAATGGGGAATTACACCCATTTTCAATGAAATTTCATTGCATGATAAAAATCCTCATAAGTACATTGATCCCGGTCATCTTGATCTGCGTGAAATGAACTATAAAAAATCAGTCCTTTTTTGTTCTTATTCATGGCAAGCCATGAGTTCGCCACTCTCAAAGTGGATTTGGCCGAACAAGCCTATCACTTAACAACAATCCTCTTGCCAGAACGGGCCGTCTCATTTCACAATTATTAATTATATGAAAAATCTACTAATTCGTATTCCTATTTTCTGCTTTGCTCTTTGTTTTGCATTTGCTGATGACAAAAGTGCACTACCAAAAGTAAAGCACATGATTGATACCCACATTCATCTTTACGATACTAGCAGGGAAAAAGGAGTTCCTTGGCCACCCAAAGAAGACAAAGTACTCTACAAGCCACACTTACCCGCCGAATTTAAAAAAGCATCTAAACCCACAGGACTCACAGGCGTAGTGATTGTGGAAGCAAGCCACAGACTAGAAGACAATCAATGGGTTTTGGATCTCGTGAAAGATGATAAATATTTCGTCGCCTTAGTGGGAAACATTGATCCATACAGAAAGGACTTCACTAAGCAGTTAAAAAAATTAAAGAAAGATTCTAGATTAGTTGGTGTTCGAGCAAGAAATGGAGACAATCAAAAACAAATAAACTACAGCGATGTAAAAATTATTAAAAGCTTCAGAGCACTAGCAAAACATGACCTAAGTATTGATATACTTGCGAATGGTGGAGGCGTCGAAGCAGTTAAGCAAATTGATAGGTTAGCTCGAACCATTCCCGAATTAAGAATCGTTGTAGATCATGTTCTTGGATATGATTTTGATGGAAAATCGGCAAATCCAGAATGGGTGCAAGCTGTAGAAAAACTTAGCGAAAATAAGAATGTATGGTGCAAAATATCTGGCCTTTATCAGCGCAGCGTAGAGCAACCCGCTCCTCATAAAATCGATCATTACCGTGACGTCCTTGATGTACTATGGAAGAATCTTGGAAAGAACAGATTAATCTTTGGCAGCAATTGGCCCTGTACAAAAAATAGCGGCGATTATGAAAGCTTCGTGACGCTTGTTAATGAATATTTTTCTGCGAAAGGACAAGAGGCCAGCGAACTATATTTTTGGCAAAATGCAGCTGAAGCTTATCAATTGGAACTAAAATAAAAATCTGAGCTTAGCACTCACTTGCCAATGCTCGAACACCGATAAAATCGCTTGTTGTCATTGCATTTATACTAACTATCTACTAAAAATATGACATGCAAATAAAAGAGACCATAACTTTGATAATCGCCTCTCTCTTTATGCTCTTACCCGCATTAGCTGAAGACAAGAAGCAAAGTGAGCCCAAAGATCAAAAACCTTCTCTCACTTATTACTACTTCGATGGATGAGTGCTTTGCTCAAAGATAACAGTCATCGTGAATGACGAAAAAAAGAAGCACAGTTCAAAGATAAATATCAATGCTATCAAAGTAGGTGAAGGCAATAGTTCTGATGAACTTAAAAAAGCCAAGATCGCTTCACATGGAATCATAGCAAAAGATAAACAAGGCAAAATATTGACCACCGTTGAAGGGCACAATTACGGAAAAGAAAAAGTCAAAGAAGTCATTAGCTTGATACTAAATAAAAAGAAATAGTATCACCTGCTCAGGTCACCTAATAAATTCATACTGATTTGATCAGATGCGTTTCTGTTTAATCAGAAGCCACAACTGAATTGGTAACTGATTGGATCAGATTGCCATTCACATCCATAACATTGATAATATAGACAAGGGGTTGCCCTCCAACTAATGGCCTAGGGCATTCGAGTAAAATTTCCTTCGAGTAATTTTCAACTCCCTTAAGATCCTTATCCCCTACCATTGCATCGATCTGCCCCCCTCCCCTTTGCATAATAACAAAAGGCCCCAAACCTTTATTATCGCTCATCTTAATACTAAATTTGATTTTTCGTTCCCCAGCCTTTGGAGGGCCCGACACTTTAAAGTCATAAATCTTAGGAGGCTTAGTGTCACTATTCTCAAAAGATTCGTTAAAAAATCGAGAAGCCGCAGCCATGCGTGCATGGGCCAGTGAAAAACGAACAGGCCTGACCCTAGCCTCTTGCAATCCATACATTAGCCCAAGTTTATCATAACCCCTCATCATAATATTACGCTGATCACGAGTATCATGAAGCATTCCAAAAATATGACCCAGCTCATGAATCAAAACGCCATTGCTAGTTTGAGAGACCTGAGAGCTGGAACGTTCATCTTTACCTTCTTGTT
>JABGYE010000063.1:0-11865 GCA_018675395.1 Akkermansiaceae bacterium | reverse complement strand
CTTGAGATAGCCCTCAATTCTATCATCCAGGGCCGAACCAAGGATCATGGAAATTTGAGAGCATTTGCAGCATTTGTGGATAGCAAGTTCCGTTCAAATAAGAAACCGGTTGGCGCTATCGAAGAGCTTTATTTGAACCGAAATCTTCTAACGGATGAGTCCCGCGCATTTCTTGCTCTGGCAATGAACGCTTACACAATCATGCAAGAAGAGAGCCAATTACTCGCCAGCGAAATTAGTGACCTTACACCTAAGGAGGCCTTTGATCCTAATAGCTTTTATTCCACAAATCGCTCCAACGCAGTCAAATACATTGCCCTCAATACGATTTCGAATGCCCAGTGGAAAGAGAAAAAAGAACCTATGTTCCGAAAACAAATACTCTCTGTCATGGACGATTCTAGAAACTTATCAACTCAAGAAAATCTTTGGCTTCTAATGTCCATAAGATCAATGATGGAGAAAGATAATTATGAACCTTTTAAAGAAGAAATAGTCAAAGCCGATCTCATATCAAAGAACCAATTATCCGTTGCATGGAAAAAACAACCGCTCACAAATCTTAACACTCTCAAACTTAAAAATGATAATCATCCTACCTATTATCTAGCTAATGCTTCGGTCCTAAGAAATGCAGAGAATTCCAAGAGAGAAGACAGAGGTATTAGAATAGAGCGCATTATTAAAAATCTAACCAATGCGAAGAGAGCGGGAACTCCGGATAATCCGCTAATGATTGGAGACGAAATAATGATCACTTATCGCTTATTAAGTGAACGAGATCATTACTTCGTAGCAGTAACTGATGAATTGGCAGCTTCCCTTGAAGTCGTAAACTTTAATCTGGCACAAGTGGCCGCATTTTATTCACTGCCTGAGAACGCCAATAATCAAGGGCTTCATCTTGATTATTCAGAACTACGAGACAGCAGTGCAAATTTATACTTTAACCGTTTGAAGAAGGGAGAAAGTACTTACTCTCTCCTTGCCCGGGTCAGTTCAGCTGGTCAGTTTAGTTGGCCTGCCTGCACGATAACACCAATGTATGAACCTCGATTCAATGGCCTTGGGAATAAAACAACTCTTTTTGTCGATCACAAATGAATGATTTAAATTCAGTGCATTCAAAAAGACGAAATTTTCTTCGAAGGATCGTTTTGTTTTTTTTCATTTTTGTACCAATCATTTTGTGGACCACTTCTTTATTCTTAGAGATTGCTGTGAATCGAACTCCTCTACCTGAAAATCTTTTCTCAGACGTGAATGGAACCCCGGTGCTACTTGATCGTGAAGGAAAAATTATCGCTCAGATCTCAAGTAATGAGGCCAGAGTCCAGATGCCCGTGCCTATAACAAAAATGGGGCAGCATTTGCCAAAAATCACAATTGCATTAGAAGATCATCGTTACAAATTCCATAACGGTATAGATTTTTATGCTGTATTTGCTGCTGCTTACCGAACCCTCACACATGCTGACCATCTTTCAGGTGCATCAACAATCAGTCAGCAAACCGTTAAGTTAGCAAATAAGCGGAAAGGCCGTTCCTTAAAATCAAAGATTCGAGAAACTTTATCCGCTTTGAAATTAGAACGGGTGTGGGATAAAGAAAAAATATTGGAGTCTTACATGAACCGGTTGGACTATGGGAACCGTCGGCTGGGACCTGAGGCCGCTGCCTGGGCTTATTTTGGAAAATCCGCATCCTCTCTTACTCTGGCCGAATCCATTTTTATAGCCGGATTACCTCATTCCCCGACAAATTACAACCCCTGGTTAAGACCAGAAAATGCCAATTCAAAATATTTGAGATCCATTAAAAGGCTTCAATCGCTCGACATACTAACGACGGCACAGTCCGAAAGGCTAGCTACTAATCCTCCTCTGGTTCACCGCAAATTGCCTCCATCATCAGCGCCGGCTTTCGTGGAAGCGATGTTAAAAAATTACAAGACTATCCCCAAGAATGAACCAATTCAAACAACCTTAGACTCATCAATTCAAAGACGAGCCGATGATATACTTGCAAAGCAACTCGACTTACTGAACCGGCACAGTATTCGCAATGCGGGAATGGTTGTGATTGAAAATGCCACAGGAAATGTTCGTGCAATTTCATCTGTAAGCACCAATGACGGTTCATCAGAAGAATCATACAATGCGTCCCTAGTATGGAGACAGGCCGGCTCGACTCTAAAACCTTTCGTTTATTTATTGGGTATTGAGGAAAGGAATTTTACAGCTTCAAGCTTATTGCCTGACACTGCAGACTCTGTTCCCGCGAAATTTAAAACTTACGAACCAAAAAATTTCAACCGCAAGTTCAGTGGACCCGTGCGTGTGCGCCATGCTCTCGCATCATCATTGAACGTTCCCGCAGTCTATGCTTTGAGCATCACGGGCCCAAGAAAAAGTTTTGATTTTACAACTAGGTTCGGAATAAAAACGCATGAATCAATCGATGATCTAGGAGCTGGTTTTATTTTAGGTAATCGTAAGATTCGACTCCTCGACCTGACTTCGGCATACTCTAATATTGCCCGGTCCGGTCTAATTCTTTCTCCTGTTTTTGCTGAAGGAATAATGAGTAAACCCAAAAGAATAGTTTCCAAGGAGTCAGCAGCAATCATTACAGACATTCTCGCTGATAATGAAGCTCGTTCCCCTTCATTTGGGCGGCACTCTAGCCTCCACATCAAGAATCATCGTACAGCGGTCAAGACAGGAACGAGCAGTTCATATCGTGATGCATGGACAGTCGGTTATGATAAAAATCATACAGTTGCAGTGTGGTTTGGTAATCTGAATGGCAGAACTATGGATGGCTCACTGACCATTGAAAGTGCAGCCCCTGCATGGAAAGAAATGTTTATCTATTTGGCAAAATCCAAAGAATCACAACCTCTGGCTGATAGTACAATTGACCGAATAAAGATTGATAGTCTGACGGGACTCTTGCCTTGCAAGAATACAAAAAATTTAATTGAAGAAATATTTCTGCCAGGAACTGAACCTTCTAAAGACTCTATGGAATTTTATGACTCAAATGGTAACGTTCAATTGCCTGAAGAATATGCCGGATGGTGCTCAACAAAGGATAATTATCTCTCGGCCAAAGTCAGACCACCTCTCACAGGAGGACCAAGGATACTGAGTCCGAGTAACGGTTCTACTTTCCTAATAGATCATGAAATACCAGCCGACCAGCAAAGGATCACTCTGTCATCCGATACCCATCAAACTAGATGGATGGTGAATGGCCGCCCCCTGATTGACCCCTACCTAACTCTTAGCCCTGGCACCTATTTGATTAGGGCCAGTACCAAGAGTGGTAGTAGCACGGCACGGATCACAGTTCGTTAAACGGACAATGGACTCTATAGTATTGCTTGGTATTTTGAGAAAACAATTGGGCTCGGCAAAGGGTACGATCAAATCGCTAAGATTGTAAATGCACGATAGAAATGCCAAAGTCACTCTTCTCTGAAGGGGAAAATTCCTGTCTAGAAATTTCACTAAATCTTTTGGTGTCCCAATCAGGAAAAAATTTAGGTGTCCCTTGGACCGTGAACGTGGTGTGTATAATTGTAAGAATGATTAGATCTGCAGAATTTATAGCTCGTTCATAAATGGCTGCACCACCACAAACGACAAGCTCAGTCTCCGCTTCTTTTTCAGCCAGACCGATCACCTCATCAAAAGAGAATGCGACTCTTGCGGAGGTTTTCGGCGCATAATTCCGGTTCCTTGTAAGAATATAAGGCCTATGCTCCAAATCAAACCAACCTTCCATTTCCTCAAAAGTTTTTCTCCCTAGCAGTAATGCTTTTCCTTCAACATAGGATCGAAAATGTTCCCTGTCCTGTTCAATGCCCTGCCAGGGAAGGCCTCCGTTCATGCTGCCAATGAGCCTTCTCTGATCCATCGCGGCAATGAGAGACAACTTCATTAATTCTCTTTGAGTTTACGAAATAAATTTGCCCAACTATTTTCTTGAGAGAACCAGTACCCTTTCCTCTTAGTAAACTCCGAAGCCATATTATCGTCAGTGATCACATCAAATTCGTTGGAAGATCGCATCTTATTTCCCAGTTCTGGCAACTCCATTTTAACTAGCCGGTCAAGTTCGGACCGAAACTCGGCTGTCCTTAAGAAAGTCGGAGATCCGTCATCATCCTTGAACCGGAGCAAATTTGTACGCCTTTGGTCTGAATCAATATTAAATGGGCTATCAGAGGCCGCTACAAAATTGCCAACCATCGTTACATAGTCAAAAACCTCGGCAGCTGTACGAACAACCTCATCACTGCCTGTAGTATTATAAAATACAACACCTCCTGGCTGAAGGTGCCTCTTGCATAAATTTAAAAACTCTACAGAAAGTAAATTTGAAGCGTGGCTTCGCCAGTGAAACGTAGTGTTCATTAGCATGAAATCGAACTTTACTCCATCAGGCTGGCGTCGCAGCCATCGGCGTCCATCATCAATTTTTATCTTAACTTTAGAGCTTTCAATTATTCTCCTGTGCTCCTCATAGTCTTTTATAATGTCAAGGTATCCAGGATTAATTTCGACAATATGCAACTCCTCCAAAGCGTCATGCCTTAATAGTGCTGCTGCCCAAGATCCACTGCTCAATCCAATTTCCAAGACCCGGGTCGGCTCCGGGTGAAGAGCTGCTATCATGTAGCAACGATGAATGCCATTCGGAGAACGAGGGTCTATAGCGTATCGACCATCATAAATGCCCCCCCCATAGACGACATCGGCATCTCCCGGGTTTAATGCATCATCAACAGTGATGATGCCGCTCCTATTCTGAACTATTTTTTTGAAAGGCTGCTCTCTAGGATATTTTTTCTCATATTGCAAATTTTCCAAAAACCCTGAAAAAATTGATTTACCAAGAAAGATCGGAGCGCTTGCTAAAACCAAGGCAAAAGTGATTCCTATGAACCGGGTTCGAACAGTGGCTTTAGACATTGCAAAGACTAATGTGGCAGCCATCGCACCTGCAGTTGCCGTTACCCCAGCAACCTGATTCAATGACATTTTATCGAGCAAAACAAATCCAGTAAAAAGAGACCCTAAAGTTGCACCGAAAATGTTAACCAGATACACCACAGAAACTGTTTTCCCCGCAGATCCCTGAACAGCTGATAACTGACATATAAGCGGAAAGATTCCACCGGCAACGGCCGCAGTAAGACATACCATGCCAAGAACAGGCCAATATTGATCAGCCGAAGTCATTTTGGCAGCAATCGGTAATGAAAAATAGAAAATGAACGATGAAATTCCAAGCATCCAGGCAGCGGATGCGATGAAGTCCTGTTTTGAAATGCATATCCTACGTCCAACCATTGCACCAATTGCTATTCCAATCAGAAAACTTCCCAAAGTGTGCGCAAAGGTTTCAGGTCGGCTCGCCGTAGCAAAACTCAACACCCTTACCCAAATAATTTCTTGTGAAAGGGAAATCGCACCGGTCAAAAATGCCAGTAACAATGCAATGAAATGAATATGTTTATTGGATAACATGTTAATTTGCAGGGTCTGGGTTATCCTTATTTGAATTTTTTTTACAATAAATAAAAACCAAAAGACCAGTCATTAAGTTACAACTAGCCGCAAACCAAACAGAGCCTGTAAGACCAAGGAAGCGGAAAAGAACACCAACAGTCAAAAAGCAGGCCAAGGCAGAACCTGCCGTGTTAAAAGTATAAAGAAGTCCCACTGACGAACCTAACTTTGTATTCCCTCGGTGCAGATAAGCGACGAGTATTGGTAAAGTCGCACCCATACACAATGTGGGAAAGAAAAGTAACAAATAGACCACGGCCGCAATGCCTGATGTGTTTAACTCGGAAGCAGCATTCCCCACATAATGAATCAGAGGAACACTAACAAATCCGAAGATTGCAATCCCAATTTCAATCCAAAGGAAAAGCTCGGGAAGTGTCTTTGAAAACTTATCCGATAACCAACCACCGGCAATGGCTCCGACACCTAATCCGAACATAAAAATAGATACGATCAAGGTAACAGATTCAATGTTAACCCCGAACAAGGTAAATAGAAGCCTCTGCCATACGACTTGATAGATTAATGCAGCGACTCCCGATAGCATGAACAATGCAGCCAGAGTCGAGCGTGATTGTAATAAATTTTGGCCAATGCGGCCATCTGTACAACGGTTCAGACAATACCACTGAGCAAATAAGAAAAGACACCAAAGAGCTCCTGTACTGATAAAATTAAACTGCACACCAAATGCTCCCAAAAATGAAAGAAGGAAAATTGAAAAGGGCCATGCACTGGCTGCCTCATATCTTTTCAAGGCAAATTCACTAATCTCTATTCCATTTGCAATTCGAACTAAAAACATCCTCAACAAAGGAAACAAAACAGCTCCGGAAAAAGCACAGAGAAAAATGATTCCTAAAAGACTTGAAATAGTTGGTGATTTTCCTGAAGAGGCGACCGAATTCATTGCAGCCGCAATGCCTGATAATGTGCCCACGAGAACAAGAAAAACCTTATTCTTGTATCGTCCGGAAAATGTCGATTCGTCTGACAAGAATGGCAATTACCCTACTTCTGGAAAAAAAACAACTTCCATAGTCATTGATTTGTGAAAGTTTTCTGGACATAAAGCCTGAAAAAAACAAACGGAATACATTAAAGAAATCGAAAATTATCGGGAAAATATACAAAAATCGACGTAAGCTAGAAGAACTAATATAGTTAATAATTGCTGGATATTTAATCGGATCAAAGTCAATGTCCTTTCCCTATTTTTCTTTTACGCCCACTCCAGCCCTATGCTTGACATAAAGCGCATCCGCGAAGAACCAGAACTTATCAAAGCAAGAATCCGCAACCGCGGAGGAAATGCTTCTGAACTCATTGACGCGCTTTTAAAGTGTGACGAAAAAAGAAGACATCTCGAGACTGAAAAACAGTCGCTCCAAGGAGAAAGAAATTCCAAATCAAAAGAAATCGGCACCAAAAAGAAAGCCGGAGAAGATACTGCCGAAATTGAGATTGCAGTCAAAAACATCGGAGCCGAACTTAAGAACCTAAGTGACCAGGTCGAAGAAGCGGATCAGACTCAGAACGATCTGCTCTTATCATTGCCTAATACACCTCATGAAAATTGTCCCGTAGGGGATGATGAAAATGCAAATCCGTTAATCAAGGAAAGTGGAGAAAAAAAAGAACACCATGATGAATTAGAAAATCACGTTCAAATTGCCGAGAGACTCGGTCTAATTGACTTTGAGGCTGGCTCCAAAGTAGCCGGTAGCGGTTTCGCAGTTTTCCGAGGCAATGGAGCCAAATTACAACGCTCATTAATTCAATACCTTCTCGATCAACAAACATCTAAGAACGGCTACACTGAAATTAGTCCTCCATTTGTTGTGGCAAGAGACTGTATGATCGGTACTGGCCAACTCCCCAAGTTTGAAGAGGACATGTATGGGATTGAAAATAATCAGCTCTTTCTTGCACCGACTGCGGAGGTCCCGGTAACCAATCTCGAACGGGACAAGATACTTTCCGAAGATGACTTGCCTATAAAGTATACTGCTTATACTCCGTGCTTTCGCCGCGAGGCCGGATCCGCTGGAACAGGCACTAGAGGACTGATCCGAATGCATCAATTTGATAAAGTCGAATTGGTTAAAATTGTTCATCCGGACAATTCTTATGAGGAATTGGAGTCTCTGACCGGAGATGCTGAACATATCCTCGAATCGTTGGGACTCCACTATAGACGCATTGAGCTGTGCACGGGAGATCTTGGATTCAGCGCTGCGAAAACTTATGATCTTGAGGTCTGGGCACCAGGCCAGAATGAGTATCTTGAAGTTTCAAGCTGTTCAAACTTTGAAGATTATCAGGCACGAAGGATGAAATTACGCTTCAAGGATGCAGAAACAGGCAAAAACCGTTTCGCTCATACTTTGAATGGTTCCGGAACTGCATTGCCAAGACTTTATGTCGCCTTACTTGAAACTTATCAGCAAGCAGATGGCAGTATTGAAATACCAACTGCCCTAAGGCCCTACTTTGGAAGTGATTTGATTGCAGCTGACGGATCATGAAATGCTTTGATTCCGCACAATCTATAATATAACTTACTGGACATAGGCTCAGCTTAACGCACTATAGAAAACGTAAACTCCTCATAAAATGGACCCCTTATTAATTGCCAACATAAAACAAAAAGCCATAGATGCTGCCGCGCCGAACGCCGTTTTTGAACCCGGCTCATTCTTCCCATGGGCATCTGCTATTTTCTTTATAGTATCAGCTGCATTGGTTTGGTTAATGATAAAGGCAGGAAAAGGAAAAAATTATGGCGATTAGTCAGTGACTCTTAATGCATTGGATCAGTTGCAGGAACAATTATATTAACGGTGACTGACCCGATGAGTCAGGATGATGTGTTTTCACGTAAACTGACTTTAATTCCTATCGGCAAATGAATTCCGATCATAATTCATTAACAAATTCTATCATCGAATTAGCACTCGAGGAAGATCTTGGTAAGAGAGGTGATATTTCCTCAAATTTTTTTATCACCGAAACCGCTATCGCTTGTGGCAAAATTATTGCTAGAGAGGATTGTGTCATATCTGGCTCAGAAGTCGCATCATCAGTCTTTAATAAGGTAAATCCGGAAATTAAAATTGAGATCAGAATCCCTTCTGGAGAATCTGTAATTGCTGGCGAAACCATCATCGTTGCTTCGGGACCTGCCCGTAGCATTCTCACTGCTGAACGTACTGCCCTGAATTTTCTTCAGCGTCTTTCAGGAATCGCAACTCTGACTAAGAAGTATGTTGACTTGATCGCAGGTACTAAAGCCAAAATATTTGATACTCGTAAAACTACTCCCGGAATGCGGGTACTTGAAAAGGCTGCAGTAGTAGCAGGCGGAGGATACAATCATCGTCATGGCCTCTACGACATGGCAATGCTCAAAGATAATCATTTTGCTGCAGATATGAAGATTGAATCACTGCAAATTATGATCAATGAATTTAAGAAATTGTATCCTGATGCGTTAGTGGAGCTAGAAGCTGATAATATTTCTCAAGTAATTCAATTTCTTAGTCTTAAACACATTGATGTGATCATGCTGGATAATATGCCCAAAGAACAAATATCTGAGGCAATCCAGTTATCCAATGGCTCTATACTTTTTGAAGCTAGCGGTGGAATTAATCTTGAAACGATCATGGGAATTGCCGAAACAGGCATTGATCGTATATCGGTAGGCGCACTAACTCATTCTGCTAACGCCATTGATTTAGCAATGGACTTCCAACAACAATGAGCAATCTGCAGGAACTCAATGTTGCTCAAATTGCAAATCATCTTTCAGATAAAGGCGTTCATTGGTCTATAAGGAGCCTCGACAAATGCGCATCAACTAATGCGGAAGCGTATGATATAGTAAAAAGAAACCCTGAATTGAAGGACCAAGGACTCGTTCTTTTCGCTGAATGGCAAAGTGATGGTAAGGGGCGACGAGGAGGAAAATGGGAATCTCCACGCTCCAAGGATTTACTCTTTTCAATAGCAATCCGTCCGGATCTGGCTCAATCACACTGGAGCCGCCTCACACATGCCGCTGCCCTTGGAATCTGTAAAGCTCTAAGTCCTGGATTTAATCCACGGATCAAATGGCCCAATGACATTTATATCCAAAACAAGAAAATTTCGGGCATACTTGTTGAAAGTCATCCATCTACTACTACCGGCACGGTTATAATCGGCATCGGTATCAATGTTAATTCACTCCCTCAAGATCTGAATCCTGAATTCATTGTTCCAGGAACTTCATTGCTCATAGAAAATGATGAAACACCTCTTATACGAGAGCAGATTGCCGAATCTATATTATTTGCAATTCATAATGAGATTGGGCAATGCAAAAACAATTTTAATGTTATCCTTAATCAAATAGAGGAATTGAGTGTAATTCATGGTAAAAATATTCAAGTTACAATTCCAAACGGCAAAAAATTTATAGGTATTGCTGACGGTTTCAGTGAAGAGGGCGAACTCATACTAAAAACCGTTCCCGAGTTGGGAAAGGACTCCAAAATACTGAAAATTTCAGCCGCACATGAAATTCGGCTTCTATGAAGTCATAAAAGCTTAATTGGGAGATTGAATTTTTCTATATTTTGGACTGGCTAAAATGCTACGACCAACTAATTTGTGGAAACTTATATTTTTTATGGAAAATACAATAGGCGTTGTGACTCCAGAATCTGATTTCACGTTTGCAGATCAACTTACCCTCACAGACCAAGAGAATTCCGAATTCTATACCCTCCTCCTGAGGGGCATGACTCACAAACTCAATAATCTATTAGCAGTTATTCAGGGTTTCTCCAGCCTGATAATGATGGATGAGGCTCTGGATGAAACAGTTATAGAAAACATCGGCCACATGAAAGAAGCAGCTAACAATGCATCTGATTTGTCTGAGAAAATCCTTCCAGCGGGTGGCTGTTCACAAATTACTCAGCAAGAACTGCTTTTAGCTGAATTCATTCCAATGCTGGAAGATAATCTCAAAGAACCGTGCAATCAGCAGGATATTCCACTAAATATTGAATTCCCAGGACAAGTGGCCAAAGTGCATGCAGATCCATCCCGTCTAAAAAACATTCTGTCCGAATTAATGGCGAATGCATCCGATGCAGCTAGCGAAGCGAACGGAAAAGTATCCATGGAAATCCATAATCCGGGTGATTTTTCTCCAATCGAAAAAAATTGTGTCGATATTTTAGTGAAAAACTCTGGAACCACTATACCAACCGATAAAATTGAACAAATTTGGCACCCCTTTTATAGTTCAAAGGACAGTTCACATTTCGGAATCGGACTAACCACAGCTGCTGTTTTATCTAGCCAAATGGGAATGAATTTAGGAGTTCATAGTGCTGATAATACAACGGTTTTCTGGCTCAGCATTCCTGCAACATAATTTAGTCCCAAAATAGTCACATCAGGCTAAATTTCCGGCCCTGGATTCATAACATCCATAGCCAGAATGTATTGCATAACATAGTGAGAAATTCTCACGAGTTTTGTTGCAATATCATCACTCAATAGGGCAAAATGATCGCCCTCATTAATTTAAAAACTATTATTTTTTATATGTCTGTTCTTGTAAATAAACCCGCCCCTGAATTCAAGGCCAACGCTGTGATGCCTGACGGCTCAGAGAAGGAAGTATCTTTGTCTGACTACAAGGGCAAATACGTTGTACTCTTCTTCTATCCAAAAGATTTTACATTTGTCTGACCATCCGAACTTATCGCTTTCGATCACCGAGTAGGTGAATTTGAAAAGCGAGATGCCCAAGTTTTGGGTGTTTCTATTGATGATGCAGAATCCCACAGTAACTGGCGTAACACGCCAATTGAAAAAGGAGGCATAGGATCCGTCGGTTATCCTCTCCTATGCGATGAAAACAGGACTCTAACAAATGCTTATGATATTCTACACGAAGACACCACTTTCGCTCTCCGTGGAACGTTCATAATTGATCCAGATGGCATTGTACAAAGTGAAACCGTTAACAACTTACCAATCGGTAGAGACATTGATGATACGCTCAGGCTACTTGACGCTGCCATTCATACTGCTTCAGGAGCAGGAGTTTGCCCAGCAGGTTGGAATCCCACTAAGCCCGACATGCAACCCACAGAAGAAGGCGTAGTGTCCTATCTTCAAGAAAATGCAGATTCTCTCTAAGCAGAATAACCCTCAAATTTACGGAAGATCATTTACCAATAATCTCGGTAACTAATAATGGCTGAATTGCATTTCCAGG
>JABGYE010000263.1:0-7453 GCA_018675395.1 Akkermansiaceae bacterium | reverse complement strand
TCACACCGATTATCGGAGTGCTGTCCGTAATATAGTGGGAAGTTTCTAAAAAGGTACCGTCACCACCAACGCTTATGACAATGTCCGCAGATTTTATAGCCAATTCAGTAATTTCTGATCTGTAGACCATATTGATTTCTGCACCAGATGCACTCAGTGCATTTTGGACAGTTTGAATTGTGTTTTGCTGAATCTGGTGGCTTTCTTTAAATGCCTGCTTTGCCTCAGCTTTTCCAGAAATATAAGAACTGACATTACTATCCTTGGAATTGCTAAACAGCTCCCAGACGCTTTTCTTATAGATGAGCGCAACTTTCATTGTTCCGTTGCTTTTACTTTCTTTGTATTTTGTCTAAATCGCAACTGTAAGAACTTACGGCAGTTTTGACCAAGAGTTCAATTACTAATAAATTCGGCTTTAGTTATTAGATGATCTTTTATTTTAATAAGAAAATAGACACTTATATAGATTATTAGACTAGAGAGAAACTTTTACTGTTTAAGCTCCAATTATTATTTATAAGAGCTAGCTATTTCGATATTTTCATCTGCCCAATATTGAGCCTTTTCTACTGTGCTGATATCTTTTGATATTTGTAATTTGGCATCTTCAGTGGGGCCTTCCCAAGGTTTATGAATTTTCATTTTTAACATGCTGAAAACTTCCTTTACTCTGCTATATATTCTATACCATTAGAGTGAAGATCTCGTAATAAGGTCAAAAAAAGCAATCATAACTAATGGAGAAAAACACAAAGCGCTTCAAACTAAGAACTAAAAAATAACAGCTTTAAACTCAAGTTTGAGCAGCTCTATAAGAAACTCTTTGCAATTAATTTATTATGAACACCATTAAAGTTTTTATTCTTTTTCACATACTTCTCATTGCTCAGATTTCTATAGCTAAAGAGCAAGCTAATTGGGCTCATGACACTAGTGACATTGCTCCTGATCCTGCAGTGACATTCGGTGTCCTTGAGAATGGGCTTCGATATGCCGTGATGCCTCATTCTGAACCTCCAGAGAGAATAAGTATGAGGCTTTATGTGGATGCTGGTTCCTTAATGGAAACTGAAGAGCAGCAGGGCCTTGCCCATTTCATTGAACACATGGCCTTCAATGGAACCAAGAATTTTCCGGCTGGGGAAATGGTAGAGTATTTCCAACGATTGGGGATGTCTTTTGGAGGCGATACTAATGCACATACCTCATTTAAAGAAACGGTATACAAGCTTGAGTTGCCTAAACCAGAAGAAAATTTGATTAAGAGAGCAATGTTATTGTTCCGTGATTATGCGGATGGAATGCTTATGAGTGGAGCAGAAATAGAGAAGGAACGGGGTGTAATTTTAAGTGAATTAATTACTCGAGATTCTGCTGAATGGAGAACGCAAAAAGAAGCATATAAGTTTGCTCTTCCGGATTCATTAATTAGTAAACGATTTCCGATAGGCACCAAAAACGTAATAAAGGGGGCAGGTAGAAAGACTTTCATGGACTTTTATAGAACTTGGTACACGCCCGAACGCATGTCTATCGTGGTCGTTGGAGCGGTCAAAAAGGATAGCATTATTGCAATGATTAAGAAAAATTTCTCATCAATGCCATCACAAAAATCTTCTATGAAAGATCCTGACCTTGGGAAAATTACGGTTGGAAGAGGTGTAATTACTAAGACGCACTATGAAAAAGAAGCGACTGAAACTAATGTTAGCATTGAGGTCGTAAAACCCTACTCGTGGGAACCAGATGACACTAAAAAGAATCTCAGAAACTTAAAACTTTTCATTGCTAACCATATTATTGATAACCGTATTTCAGAGCTCGCTAAAAAGAAGGATGCGGTAATAACTGGCGGTGGTTCCTATGCACAGGATTTTCTGGATTTCGCACAGTTCGCAAGTGTTTATGTGACCAGTGAACCTGAAAATTGGGAGGGAGCGTTGCATGTAGCTGAACAGGAAATCAGAAGAGCTCTGACTTATGGTTTTAATCAGAGCGAATTTGAAGAGGTTTCTGCTACTCTCCGTAACGCATATGAGCAAGCTTTACGGAGTTCCGTTTCTCGTAAATCAAGGGGTCTCGCTGATGCGCTGGCTAGATCAATTTCAGGGAAAAAAGTTTTTACTAGCCCTAAACAAGACATGGATTGGTTGAATAAGAATCTTTCTTTAATTACTGCAGAAGCGTGTCATGGAGAATTGAAGAAGGCTTGGGAATCCAATGATCGGCAGATTTTCATAGGCGGTAATATTGAACTTAAAAAAGCGGACAGCCGAATTCAGAAAGCATATTTGAGTTCGAAATCAAAAGGGGTCAACCCGCTCAAGAAGGAGGGTAAGGCAGAATTTGCATATAAAAACTTCGGAAAACCGGGGCAGATAGTTGAAAGGAAAGAGGATGAGGCGCTCGGAGTCGTGCAGTTGCGCTTCTCAAATAATGTGAGGCTAAATCTTAAAAGAACAGACTACGAGAAAGATTCGATATCGATAGGTGCAAGGATCGGTTCCGGGATGTTATCTATGCCCAAAGATAAGCCGGGTCTAGCAACAGTTGCATCAGCGATTTTTACTGCAGGAGGTTTAAAGCAACACAGTACGGATGAGCTTCGACGCATTTTTGCAGGTAAAACAGTTAGCGGATCTTTTGCGGTAGATGAGGATGCTTTTATATATAGTGGATCAACTAACCGTAAAGACCTTGTCAACGCGTTGCAATTAATGACAGCTTATATAGTAGAGCCTGGTTATAGGGAAGAGGCTTTGAGACAGTTTCAAAATCAACTCGACCCTCTTTACACGCAACTTGCGCATACTCCAATGGGAGTGCTCCAGAACAGGGTAGACAGATTTCTAAAGTCAGATGATTTTCGTGCGGGATTTCCTTCACGGCCCGAAATCACAAAAAGGACAATAGGAGAGGTCAAGGATTGGCTTTCGGATACTTTGGAAAGTGCTTATATGGAAATAGGCATAGTTGGAGATTTTGAGGAACAACTAGTGATTGATGCTGTTTCGAAAACTCTTGGAGCCCTTCCAGCAAGGAGAATTAACAAAATGGAATTTACTGGTGAGAGAAGGATAAGTTTTCCGGTAAAAGGTCAATCTAAGGCGTTTGTTTTTGAGTCCGAGATTCCTAAGGGAATGGTAGGGGTATATTGGCCGACTCAAGATATATGGGACATTAGCAGGACAAGGCGCCTGAGTGTTTTGGGTGCGATTTTTGCAGATCGGCTCCGCAGTAAAGTAAGAGAAGAATTAGGAGAGGCATATAGCCCATATGCGCGGCACATTCCTAGCGATACATATAAGGGGTACGGATATTTAATGTCAGTAATTACTGTTGATCCACCTCAGGCTGAGAAAATTGTAAATGTGGTCGAGGGAATCGGAACAGCATTAGCATCTAAAGGAATCACTGAAGATGAACTTGAGAGGGCCATTAAACCTTTATTGAACAGTATTGAGCAGCAACTTCGGCAGAATGCATATTGGTTGAGGACAGTTTCTTTGAGCTCGCAGGAATTCCCTCAAAAGCTCGATTGGGCTAAAACAATGCTGAAGGATTATCAGTCAATTAAAGTCAGTGATATAAATTCTTTGGCTGAAAAATATCTGAGTGAAGGCAGTTCAGTCAGTGCTAAAATCGTTCCGAAGGAGCCTTCTTTGGATAAGGTCCCTTAAATCCGTTTAATATATTTTTTTACTGTAAATATAACTTGTTGATTATTATTTATTTATAAGTTTATTGGTTCTGCTCAGGTAAGTCTGTTGACGTTAGCAAGACACCTTGCTTTAGTATCCCGCCTTATAGTAAGTAACAAAACTGAAAACCAACAAAAAATATGCCCACTTTTGGAATTAATGGATTTGGCCGAATTGGCCGGAATGTCTTTAGAGCTATGACCCCTGAGCAGAGGAAGAACGTTGTAGCAGTGAATGATTTGACTGATAACAAGACTCTAGCGCACCTCCTCAAATGGGATTCTACATGCGGCAAGCTTGATGCTGAAATTAGTTTTGATGAAGAAAGTATAACTGTTGATGGTCACTCCATTAGAGTCTATGAAGAGCGCGATCCAGCTAAGCTTCCGTGGGGCGATCATGGAGTCGATGTTGTGCTTGAATCTACTGGATTTTTCACAGCCAGAGAAAAAGCAGAACTCCACATTACTAATGGTGGAGCTAAGAAAGTTTTAATTTCCGCGCCTGGCAAAGATGTGGATCTAACAATGTGCATAGGAATTAACTCTGATCAGTATAATCCTGATGAGCATAATGTTGTGTCAAATGCTAGCTGCACAACGAACTGCTTGGCTCCTATGGTTAAAGTTCTTAATGATGCTTTTGGTGTTGAGCGTGGTGTCATGAGTACGATTCACAGCTACACAGGTGATCAGAGGTTATTAGATTCTCCTCATAGTGATTTCCGTCGCGCGAGGTCAGCTGCCGTAAATATTATTCCATCTAGTACTGGTGCTGCTAGGGCCATTGGAGAAGTGATCCCTGAAATGAAAGGCAAACTTAATGGTGGTGCATTTAGGGTGCCAACTCCAACAGGTTCGGTCACCGACTTCACGGCTCAGTTGACTAATAAAACAACAGTTGAAGAGATAAATGCTAAGTTTAAGGAAGCTGCTGAGGGTGAGCTCAAAGGAATCTTGGAGTATACTGAGGAAGAGCCAGTGTTGATGGATATAGTAGGCAATCCGCATTCCTGTATCCTCGATGCTGATGTGACACTCGAAATGGGAGGCGATCTTGTTAAGATCGTTGGATGGTATGACAATGAGTGGGGATATAGTAACCGAGCAATAGAGGCAATGAACCTTTTGATTGGTGCATAGCTTTTATATTAATTAGAATTTTTTCCACTAAAGGCACCCCTACCGGGGTGCCTTTAGTCTCTAGTGAATCTTTATAGATAATGCCCAAGAAGACGATCCGTGATATTTCATTAAGTGGACGTAAGGTTCTTGTAAGGTGCGACTTTAATGTCCCGCTAGATGGTGATGGTAACATAACTGATGATACTCGTATTGATGGGGCAGTTCCCACCATCAAATATTTGCTCTATAATGGGGCTAAGGTGATTCTTTGTTCGCATTTAGGCAGGCCAGGGGGTGAAAGAAATCCTGATTTTTCCTTAAAAATTGTTGCCACAAGACTCGGTGAATTGATAGGAAAGAATGTCTCGTTCGTAGAGGATTGTGTAGGAGAGAAGGTCAACGAAGTGATCGATGATTTAAGTGAAGGTGAAGTATTGCTTTTGGAGAATGTACGCTTTTACAAGGAGGAGACTGAAAATGATGAGGCCTTTTCGAGACAATTATCGGAACTAACGGACGTCTATGTTAACGATGCATTTGGGACAGCTCACCGAGCACATGCTTCAACTGCCGGGGTTGCGAGCCACGTTGGCGAATGTGCTATGGGTTTTCTGTTAGAAAGGGAACTTAAATATCTTCAAGAAGAGCTAAAAGATCCTGCACGTCCTTTCGTTGTTATTTTAGGCGGGAAGAAAGTTTCTGATAAGATAGGAGTTATCAGAGCATTGCTTGATAAGGCAGACACAATATTGATAGGAGGAGCGATGCAATATGCTTTTAGAAAAGCCCAGGGCCATCCGATAGGTGAGAGTTATGCCGTGGATGAAGATATTCCGATTGCTGAAGGTCTTTTGGAAGAGGCTCAAAAAAGGGGCGTTAATTTGATGCTTCCTGCTGATAGTCTTGAGGCTGATGATTTTTCTAATGAGGCGAATGTTAGGAACATAGAACCTTACGATGATGGAGGATCGATTCGCGATGGTTGGGAAGGTTTGGACATAGGGAATCAAGCGATTCAAGAGTTTTGTGAAATTATAAAAGGTGCAGGGACAATCGTATGGAATGGTCCAATGGGGGTATTTGAGATAGATGCTTTTTCTAAAGGTACCCAATCAGTCGCAGAAGCAGTGGCTGCTAGTGGAGCAGTTAGCATCATCGGTGGAGGTGATTCAGTGACTGCGGTTAAGCAGTTTGGATTTGCTGATCAGGTCACATTTATATCAACTGGAGGAGGAGCCTCTCTTGAATTATTGGAAGGAAAAGTGTTGCCTGGAGTCGCTGCTCTTGATGATGCGTGAAATTTTTGATGATATTAAAATTAGATTAACCCAATTATAACTATGAACCGTAAACCAATCATTGCAGCTAACTGGAAGATGAATAAGACAGCGACGGAGGCTGTGCAATTCATTGAAGAATTTGAAAATTTAGTTGGGGGGTCTAGCCTTGTTGATATTGCAATTGCCCCAGCATTCATTGCTCTGCCCGCATCTAAGGGATCCTTAATTAATAGTGTAACGACTGCACTCGCAGCACAAAATTGCCATTTTGAAGAAAGTGGTGCTTTTACAGGAGAAATTAGTATAGGTATGCTAAAAGATATAGGAGTTGATTACGTCATCATTGGCCATAGTGAGCGACGTGCCATTTTCGGAGAGGATGATGCGTTAATTAATGCGAAGGCTAAGTCTTTGCATGCCGCTGGTGTTAAGCCGATTTTTTGTATAGGTGAAACACTAGAAGAGCGCGATGGTGGTGAAATAGAAACAGTCTTAAGGAGGCAGCTCGAAGAAGGGTTAAAGGATTTAGATCCTGAGAATATGACCGAAACCGTCATAGCTTATGAACCGGTTTGGGCTATAGGAACAGGCCGCACGGCAACTCCCGAGCAGGCCCAAGAGGCTCATGCATTTACGCGGTCTGTGATTAGAGAGATTTTTGGTGATAGCGTAGCAGACCAGATCCGAATCCAGTACGGAGGTAGCGTGAAGCCTGATAACACGAATGAGCTTATGGGACAGGAGGATGTTGACGGAGCGTTAGTTGGTGGAGCGAGTCTTGATCCGCAAAGTTTTGCAGACATTTGTAAGAATGCAGCCGTGTCGGATTAAAGATATATAGGGATTGGCTGTTACGAGGTGAAGGAGTTAATTTAATCTGGCAATAGTCATTCCTAGCCATACAAGAAATATGCCTAGGAAGCTGCTGAGGCTGACATAAAGGGCAGCCATACCTAAAGATCCTGCGCGGATTAAAGTTATTAATTCTAACCCGAACGTTGAAAACGTGGTGAAGCTTCCAAGGAAGCCAATAATGATAAATAATTTTGCTGTATTATTATTTTCCCATATAGAATAGGCTATACCAATTGCGAAGCATCCCATGAGGTTAATGAGCAATGTTGGATAAGGAAAAGAGGGGTCGCCTAAAGATTTTTTGAGCATCGAACCCAAACTCCAGCGGCAAATTGCCCCAAAGAATCCGCCGATTCCTACATAAATTAAAGCGATCAGTGATTGCATGGATTGACAAGAGTAACCTCTGACCTAGTGTCTCGTCCAGTATGAGCAAAAAGATTGTTGTCGCATATTCAGGGGGGTTGGACACCTCTGTTTTATTAATATG
>JABGYE010000254.1:0-62383 GCA_018675395.1 Akkermansiaceae bacterium | reverse complement strand
TTCACCGCTTAATTTTAAGATTACCCGCTTAAAGTTTTTTCTTTGTGTATTTTCTATCATTCTTTACGAATAGTAACTGCTCCAAGAAAACAACAGACTGACACCAATGGAAAGTGTTTTTATCAATCTTCAACCCCTAAAACATCACCGGCCTTCAATTCTTTCCCAGCTACGTATGCTGAGACCAACATTCTACGCCTCCCTGAAGGCTGTATTTCAGAAATTCTTAATGCACCCGTACCACACGCTACCAAGATACCATTAGAATCCATATCAATAATCTCTCCAGGATCTGATCCCTCATATTCTACAATTTCAACTGGAGGAAATATCTTAATATTTGAATGGTCTGGAAAAAAAGTGAATGTCCCTGGCCAAGGATCATAGGCTCTGATAAGCCGATCAATGTGATAGGCAGACTTGGACCAATTTATCTTACCATCAGACCGTTTGATCTTATTTACGTGATTTGCTATTTCGTGATCTTGTTCTTCTCTGGGAGCAGAACCAGATGACAAAAGATCTAGAGAATGAATTAATGCATCTGGTCCCAACTTCCCTAATCGTTCATGTAGGGACCCACCAGTCTCACTGGCCCTAATATCCAAAGAGATTGAAAACAGAATATCACCATCATCAAGACCTTCATCAACGTACATAACAGTAACTCCCGTACGAGCATCTCCTGCCAGTATCGAAGCTTGGATCGGCGCAGCTCCACGGTGATAAGGCAATAAAGATGCGTGTAAATTTATGCATGCTATTTTAGGAATATCTAAAACGGATTTAGGCAATATTTGGCCATAAGCAATGACCAAAATGATATCCGGCGAATAATTTACCAGGCCCTCAACAGCTTCAACTTCCCGAATTTTTTCTGGTTGATGTACTGGAATGGAATTCAATTCAGCAAAAATTTTTATTTCAGATGCTTTTAAATTACCTTTCCTTCCAAAGGGCCTGTCTGGCTGAGTATATACGGCCAAGATTTCATGCTCTTTTGAGTCTTGTATTGCACTCAATGAAGGTAAGCCAATATCGCCAGTGCCAAGGAAAACAATTTTCACTTATACTTAACTACTAATAAATCTCGTCAGAAGTTTCCTGCCATACTCTTAAAGATGTCACAGTATAAATTATATCCTGCAAAACTTTAATGGGACTCTGCTGAGCATTAATGTTAGTTAAGATTTCTGCCGAATAGTGATCTAGCAATTTCTTGGTTTCCTGTTCGTACTGCTGAATACGATTTTGGATAACATCATCAGTTGCATCATCGAGACGGTTTTCCTTGATGGAACGCTTTCTGATTCTCCTCATTAACTCGCTCCTATCCGGACATGACAAATGAAAAATCTGAATAACATCACAGTGCTCATCAATTAGTCTTGCCTGCTCTACATTCCTAGGGATTCCATCAAGAACCAAAAAATCAATATCTGGTTTAAATGCATTTGATGTCACTTTCGCTTCAACTGCGGCCCTCCAGAGTTTAACGGTAACATCATCAGGAACTAATTCTCCACGACTTGAATATTGAACGAATTCCTGACCAATCTCTGTACGGGTATCTAAAGACCTAAAAACATCTCCACAGGCACAATGATAAAATCTTGGAGTTTGGCCCAATATACGGCCCTGAGTTCCTTTACCGCTCCCAGGAGCTCCAAAGATCAAAAATGTTTGATATCTGGATTGCCCTTCTTTTTTTTCTTCAGACATAGCTTTTACTTATAATAGTTCCTAGCTCTTAATTTATCATCATAGACTTACACAGAGACAATTCCAAATTCATAAATTATTTCCAGTAAATATCGAATATTAGCCTTTATCACCACCCCAAAAAGCAAAAGCACAAACAATCATTACAAATCCATAGACAATGCCACTCACAGAAAGGCTCGTCCACCGGACTTTTGTTTTTGTGGCCCAAGCAATATGATCACGCATGAGATACGGCATTCCTATCCAGAATAGAGATAAGAATATCCATATGTAACAAAGTATCGGTAATAAAATTCTAGTTTTGGGTTCTTGAAGAAAGGCAACATCAAGAAGCGGGCAAGCTAAGAGAAGCAAAAAAACACCGACTGCTCTAACTGCCAGAAACTCATCGACCCAAAAAATAAAGCAAATAAATCCAATAGGTAACCCGAAACGGATCGGCCTTTCCCATTTCTGAAACTCACCAAGATCAACTTCACCTATCAACCAGAAAGACCAAACACAATCAATTGCCAGAATTGCAATGCCCAAACTTTTATTGCGAGGCAATTGCTTAAGATAATCCATGACTGATTCACGCTTCAATAAAGCAATGACATGAAGAGTTACTAGAATCACTCCTATTACGATCCCTATAAATTGTAAGGTGAAAAATTGAGTGTATATATGGCGAGTCATTTGGTCAGTTTAAAATAGGGGTCCCGTAAAGTACGTGTCCCGTAGTACGTTCGATTTCAATATTAAATAATTTTCCCGTAAGACGTCCACTGTCACCTTTAAAAATAACAATTTTATTCGTTCTTGTCCTTCCGCTCAAACGATCTTCCCTACGCTTACTTGGACCCTCACAAAGGACCTGCTGCTGAGTCCCTATCAAGGAATAATTCTTCTCACTGCCTATTTTATCCACAACTTTTAATAAATCCTGATTTCTTTCTTCCTTTACCCTTTCCGGTAAATGGAGAGATTCATCAATTTGAGCCGCTGGAGTTCCTCTCCGCTTTGAATATCGGAAAATAAATGCATTATCGAAACGGACTCTCTCACAAAGGTCCCTTGTTTCAGCATATTCCTCTTCACTTTCACCTGGAAACCCAACGATAATGTCAGTCGAAATCGCAATATTTGGGCAGACCTCTCTCATTCGTCCGACTAATTCTTCAAACTTTGCGACCTTATATGGCCGTCGCATAGCTTTTAAAATCTTATTAGAACCAGACTGTAATGGAAAATGCACATGCTCGACTAATTCAGGTATATAACCAAATGCATCAATCAGATCCTGCTTATACCCTACCGGATGAGGTGAGATGAATCGTACCCGCTCAATACCTTCAACTTGCGCCACCGCTTCAAGTAACTGTACGAAAGGACTTTTCCCCTCTACAGAAGAAAACTCATGACGCCCATAAAGATTAACGATCTGACCCAATAAAGTTACTTCCCTGATTCCAGAATCCGCTAGTCCTTTTACTTCATCAACTATCTCCACAATCGGCCTCGCTCTCTCTGATCCTCTAGTATAGGGAACAATGCAAAAAGAACATTTCATATTGCACCCTTGCATAATAGAAACAAATGCAGTCACTGAACCCTCAGTAGCCGCACCGTCCCTAATTGTATTCTGAGAATCAGCCTCTTCTTCAGTATCCACAATCGAAGTCCGCAGATCATCCATTCTTGCCTCGACTCTAGCTCTGAAAATTTCTTCCACATAATCAGCTACTCTATGATATTTCTGCGTTCCCACGACAAGATCGGCTCCTGTACCTAGAAGTTCCTTGCCGCGGCTCTGCGCCATGCACCCCATAAAGCCATATACAATATGAGGCCTAGTCTTACGAAGGTGCTGCATTGAGCTCATCTTATTCAAGGCTTTCTGTTCAGCCATGTCACGAACAGAACAAGTATTAATCAAGATTACATCCGCCTCAGCCTGCTCCGTCGTCATCATATAACCACGGTCCTTCAACATCTGAGCCACTTGATACGAGTCTCTCTCGTTCATCTGGCATCCGTATGTTTTAATATGAACCTTGGGCATTATTGAACAAACCGTAATTATTGGGAGAGCACTATAGACCGAGGCGCCGCCTAAGAAAGCAGTTTTATATTACTTATTCAGACTATTATCTTGATGTTTTTTGAAGAAATTAACCCTGAAATAGTTTATGACTCCAAGATGCTAAAATATAAAACTAACTCGTATTTCAATTCATATGAGAGGCACACCATTATCGTAATTTTATTTGTGTCAGCTTTTTTAGGCCTAATCTCCAAGGCTGAGGAATATAAAACAGAACAAAATATCTCTTACAAAGTTTTAAATAATGCAGCAAACAACGAATACATAAAAAATCGATGCAAATTAGATATTTATTACCCTACCAAAATCAAAAATTTTGCATCCGTAGTATGGTTCCATGGCGGAGGGCTGAGAGCAGGAAATAAAAAAATCCCAAGCCAACTCATGAAAAAAGGATTTGCTGTAATCGCAGTCAATTACCGGTTATTTCCTAAAGTTCAATGTCCAGTATACATTGAGGATGGTGCTGCAGCAGTTGCTTGGACAATGAAAAATATAGAAAAATATAGAGGATCAAAAGATAAAATTTTTGTTTCTGGTCACTCCGCTGGCGGTTACCTAACCAGTATGATAGGTCTAGATAAATCCTACCTCCAAGCGCATGACATAGATGCAAACAAAATTGCGGGACTCATTCCTCTGAGCGGGCACACTATAACTCACTTCACGCCTCGCGAAGAAAAAGGGATCCCAGAACATCAACCTATCATTGATCGTTTTGCTCCGCTATTCCATGTCAGGGCAGATGCACCCTCATTAGTTCTCGTTACTGGCGATAAAGAATTAGAACTGCTTGGAAGGTATGAGGAAAATGCCTACCTAGCCAGAATGATGCAAATAGCAAAGCACCAAAAAACCAAACTTTATGAACTCCAGGGGTTTAACCATGGGGGCATGCTCGACCCAGGCTTGAAAATTCTTGTTAAGCACGTTAAGAAATTATCCCAACCCAAATAGATAATCAAAATAACCCATCTATTTTTAGGCATTTCTGTAACGACAAGATGGGAAATATATACGAACTTATGGAGTCTTGAATGCACTGACCGATATAAATGCGGCGATCAATCAATTCGTCATGTATCTTGCTACAGAGCGTGGTTTATCGGCTAATTATCAGATCCTTGTCAGAAGAAATCTGGAAAATTTTGCGCAATGGGCAAAAGACCATATTTCTTTCAAAACCACTTCAAACATTACAACAGAAGATCTTTCGGCTTATCTAACAAAAAGAAAAAAGGATGGCATAGCTTCTTCAAGTATTAGACAAACCATTGTCTGTCTAAAAATATTCTTTCGTTACCTTTGCTCTAAAGAATTAATTGCTGAAGATATTGCTGAGGGCCTCCTATCACCGAAACCACAACGGTTACTACCAAAAACATTAAATGAAAAAGATGTTAATAATCTCCTCGAATCTATCAGCACTAATGATCCGCTAGGCATGAGAGATCGATCGATCTTAGAACTATTATACGCTAGCGGACTTCGTTTGGGCGAAATTATCAGTGCAGTGTTGGAAAATCTTCACTTAGATGAAGGCTATATCAGAGTCACTGGAAAAGGTAATAAAACAAGAATCGTCCCAGTAGGAGCAAAAGCTAGTGAAGAAATATCAAAATATCTTAAACATGGAAGGCCAAAGATGGTTAAACCTAAAACTTCGAATCATATTTTTATCTCAGTCAGAGGAACAAAATTAAGCCCTTCTCGAGTATGGCAGATTGTCAGAGAACGATCAAAAAAAGCAAATCTTAAAGAACCCATCCACCCTCATCAACTCAGACACAGCTTTGCTACTCATTTACTGAGTGGTGGGGCTGACCTGAGAATCATTCAGGAAATGCTTGGTCACTCGGACATCAGCACTACACAAGTCTATACGCACGTAGATGAAAAGAGACTAAAAAATATTCACAAAGAATTTCATCCTAGAGGCTAAGTTCCATTCAATCGCTGCTAGCAAGAAACGAGAAGACCCATTCCAAATAGTCTTTGGATCCACCTTCAATATCTATAAGTAAAACTTCAGGAGTTTCATAAGGGTGCAAATCCAAAATTTCGGCTTCCAATCTTGAATAATTCTGATTTGTAGTTTTGAACAGACATAAAACCTCTTTTTCATACTCAATTTTGCCTTTCCAGCTGTAAATCGACTCAATTTCGGGTATCAAATTGACGCATGCAGCTAGTTGCTTTTCAATGACATGTGTGCCAATTTGTCGCGCCTTTTCGATATTAGGAAAAGAACACATAACTAATTTAACAATTTGATTATCCAACTGATCACTCATCGCCTGCTATTCTGATGAAATCTCGCTTCTTTGACAAGCTGATCGAACGCGTTGACCGCGTAGGTTCGAACGAAGTCCAAAATTTTCTGAACCGTTTGGCTGAAGAAAGTGATTTTTTTAAAAATGTTTTTGATGCGCTTCAGGAAGGCATAATAGTCGCCGATAAGTCTGGCCTAATTCATTATATTAATAATGGTGCAAGCAGATTATTTGGACTCAACCCAGAAACGGTCACTGGAGAACATATCGCAGAAAATATCCAAGGCCTAGATTGGGAAAATCTCATTTCTGGTAAGAGAAGTACTGTCTCAAAAGATCTTGAAGTTTTTTATCCTGAAAATCGTTATCTTAATTTTTACATTAAGCCAATCAATACCACTCCAAAAGATGAACAGCTAGCTTATGTGATGCTGATCCGTGACATCACTGAATCACGTAAAGGAGAAGAGGAAAAGATTGAATCAGAACGACTCAGTGCTCTGACCATGCTGGCTGCTGGCGTAGCACATGAAATAGGAAATCCTCTTAACTCAATGAATATTCATTTGCAGTTACTGGAAAGAAAACTCAAAAAGTCCGTCCCCGACCTATACGAAGCAGAGCTAAGGGACCTAATCGATACCTCAGCAGATGAAGTCAAACGTCTTGACCATATCATTGATCAATTTCTTAAAGCAATACGCCCTTCACAACCTCAACTCGAACCCACTGACGTAAATGAACTTGTCAAAGAATCCATGCGATTCCTTGAACCCGAAATAAAGGACCGAGGAATTAGTCTTACCTTAGAGCTTCGTTCTGCACTTCCTCTTCTACAATTGGACTCTGATCAAATAAAACAAGCATTTTACAATGTTGTTAAAAATGCAAGCCAAGCAACTTCTCCTGGAGGTTCAATAACGGTACGCAGCGACCTTTCTGATGAGTATGTATCTGTTATTTTCACAGACACAGGCGAAGGAATATCAGCATCTGAAATGTCAGATGTTTTCCAACCTTACTTCACAACAAAAAAATCAGGTACCGGGCTCGGTTTACTTATCATTCGACGTATCATCAGAGAACATGGTGGAGACATCAAAATTTCTAGCGAAAAAAATAAGGGTACATCCGTAACTATTTCATTACCACGTTTTTATCGAAACGTTCGTCTACTACCGGAACCCAAAACCACCAACAAATAATGAAAAGATGAATTCAATTCTTAATTCTTAATTTAAAATGCACACAATTCTTATTGTTGATGACGAAAAAAATACGAGGGAAGGATTACGGCTCTCCTTGGAAGAGGACTTTGATGTTTATGTGTCCGCCAATATCAAAGGAGCAAATGACGTGCTTCAAAACGAAACTGTAGATGTTCTTGTCACTGACTTAAAACTAGGAGCCGATGATGGTATGGATCTGATAGAATCTGCTCTGACCATGCCCAACAGTCCCATATGCATAATGATGACAGCATACGGCTCCGTGGACACAGCAGTTGAGGCAATGAAACGTGGAGCATATCACTTTGTCACTAAGCCTCTCAATATTGATCAGCTTGAAATATTAATAAAAAGGGCCCTAAACACCCGTTCGCTGAAAGAGGAAAATACTCAATTAAAAAAACAAGTAGAAAAAAAATTCACTATCTCGAACATCCTCGGACATTCTGCCGCTATGCAGCCGGTTTTTGAGACCATTGAGCAGGTAGCACCATCAAAAGCTACCGTTTTAATTGATGGTAAAAATGGAACCGGTAAAGAACTCGTTGCAAAGGCAATTCATAACTTGAGCGGCAGACCAAAATCTAAACTTATCACTATCCACTGCGCAGCACTTTCCCCACAATTACTAGAAAGTGAATTATTTGGTCATGAACGTGGAGCATTTACTGGGGCAACCGAAAAAAGAATCGGAAGATTTGAACAAGCTGATGGAGGAACCCTCTTCCTTGATGAGATAGGTGAAATAGATCCATCTACGCAAGTCAAACTGCTCCGAGCACTAGGAGAGAGAACCATTGAAAGGGTAGGAGGAAACAAAACAATAAACATAGACGTCCGTCTCATCGTAGCTACGAATCGAAACATTCCTGAACTGGTGGCTGCAGGAGAATTTAGGGAAGATTTGTTTTATCGATTAAATGTTGTCCGCATCACTTTGCCTCCACTGAAAGATCGCATTGAAGACATTCCATTACTAGCAAATGCATTCCTAAAGGAATTTGCTAAAGAAAATAGCAAGCCGGTCAAAGAACTATCTAGTGAAGCTATGAAAGCCCTTAATAATCATGTCTGGCCAGGTAATGTCCGTGAACTCAGAACGGCTATTGAGCATGGAGTCGTTATGAGTAATAGCGCGAAAATTACACTCAGACATCTTCCCGCCTCAATCCGTGGAGAATCAATAGTTAATATTAATACTATTAGCACAACGAGCGAAGATACGGATCAACCTTTTAATCTAGAGAAATCAGAAACAAAATTGATAATGGCTGCACTCAACCATACTAATGGAAACCGGACAGAAGCAGCTAAACTTCTAGGCATTAGTCGTAGAACCTTACAAAGAAAAATCAAAGAAGACCCTATTAATGAAGAATAATCTTAATACAAAATTGATTTGTATGCAGAATAGAAACCCCATAACTTCTATCACACATGTCCCTTAGGAGTTTTTTTTCCATGTCAGATGACGAATTGAGCTCAACGCTCATCCTTCGTCGTGCACTCTTTCTTCTTCTTCTCTTTGGATTAATGCTTTTTTATCTGGCCCCAGGTTTCAAAGGGCTGACCCATTACAAGGGAAAGGAGCAGGCTCAAATAGCACGTGAATTAGCTAGGAATGGAAGCTTCCAAACCAAAATGATTCGACCCCTCTCTCTGCATCAAGCTGATCAAAATAACGAGGATTTAGACGGGGTTCATTTGGTGGGTTTTCATGACACTTACCACGCTCCGCTGAACCCGATGATAAATTCACTCGTTATGCGTTTTTTTAAAGGTAAGAATGATTTCAAATGGGATCGTAAAGACACAGTCTATTATTTAGATAGAGTCATTACGGCCACTTCAATTATTTTTCTATTAGCTTCAATAGGAATAACTTTCCTGTTCATCTCTAGAGTCTTTGACGCCAAGATAGGAGGAGTCACAGCGGTCCTAATGTTACTCTGCGAGTTGTTGTGGCGATTTTCACAGACTGGTCTACCTCAGATGTTAATGCTTTTTCTATTTACGTTGGGAAGTTACTTGGTATTTAGAGCAGTTGAAGCCCAGTGCATGGAACGCAAACCTATTTGGTTTCTTTTATTCTCAGCATTATGCTTCGGATTACTTGCTCTGACTAATTGGTTAGCAGTCTGGCCATTCGTGGGGCTAGTAATATTCTCATGTTTCTATTTTAAACCTAGGGGTACTGCAGCTTTTTCTATGCTGGCTGTATTTCTAGTCATCATTCTTCCATGGTGCTTACGTAATTTAATCACTTCCGGATCGATTTTCGGCTCTGGATATTATGCCATGTTTGGAGGAATGGGTGCGTTCGAAGAGGAGATTTATCGCACTTATAACCGTGCAGCAGGGAATATTTTTGCTGAAGGTTTTGCTTCAAAGGTACTTAAAACTTCACTCAATCAATTAAATGGAATCTATGCTTTTCTTGGTTCCATAGCAGTCGCTCCACTGTTCTTCATTTCTCTCCTTCATCCATTCAAACGCCCACAAATTGCAGCATTCAGATGGTTCATACTGGCCATGTGGATACCTGCAGTTATAGGAATGTCACTCTTTGGTTTGGATATGGGGAGCGCTGACCCAAATCAGCTTCACTTATTATTTATTCCGCTCATGACAGGTTATGGGATTGCAATGCTGGCAATTTTATGGAGCAGGATAGGAATCGCGCCAAGCATGAAAACCTTTGCTGATAACGGACATTTATGGATTGCTATTGCACTAAGCACAGTACCAATGATTTTAAATCTAATACCGGGCGTTCCGAGAGCCTTAGGAGGTGAAAAAGAAAAACCCACACAAGGCTTACTAGTTTCGCATATCCGGGAAAGCGCGGAACCCGAAGAAGTTGTTGTTACTGATTCTCCGTGGGACGTTGCCTGGTACGGGGACAGGACATCTCTCTGGTTACCTACAACAAAATCGCAACTCCGTGAAATCATGAAGCGGACTGAGAAAAATAATAATCCCATTTCAGGTATTCTAATTACTAGAGAATCATTGAGAAAACCCTTAGCATATTTGATTTACGGAAATGAAAAAGAATGGGGATCTCTAATTCTAGGCCAAAATATATTTATGGCAGGCGCATCGAGGAGTAAGGTGCAGCCAAAATCCTGGATGCCGAGTGGGAAAGGATTAATAAACTCTTTTGAAGGTCTTCCATTTACAGAACCCGACCAAAAAATGAGTTCCATGGGTTACTTCTATTATACAAATCCAAATAAATAATCGGTATTAATCCATATTTGTAAATTCCCTTCAAAATTTGCAGTATCGCTTTTCACTTTCCATTGTTCAGTAAAACATTAATCATCAGAGGATCAGATATCATTTTTAGTAATGCCCCAGAAGAAGACAAAAGGAACTGACGAAAATCTTCAATTTGAGGAAGCGATTGAGAAACTTGAATCCATTATTGAGCGAATGGAGAGTGAACAAATTCCTCTTGAAGAGCTATTAAAAGATTACGAAGAAGGCACAAAACTGCTTAAACTATGCCGGGATCGAATTGATGGAGCTCGGCAAAAGATTGATAAAATAAATAAGGAACTGACGAATGGTTCGGTAATACTTGAAAGTCTGGACGAAAGTGGTATTTCCAACGATGAGAAAACTGATAATTAATTTTGCTTTATACCTTTAAATATTCTTAATAACAGTGAATTTTTCTGAAATAAAAAGCCCCAAAGATCTTAAAGAACTTCCAGAAGAACAACTAAATGATTTAGCTGCTGAAATTCGACGCGTTCTAATTGAAAGCTTATCACAAACTGGTGGACATCTGGGTCCTAATCTTGGAGTCGTTGAATTAACAATGGCCTTACACCGTGTCTTTGAAACTCCCAAAGACAAATTCGTCTTTGACGTTTCACACCAGGGTTATGTTCATAAAATGCTCACAGGTAGATGGAATAAAATTGATACCATTCGTCAATATGAAGGCCTGAACGGATTCTTACTGCGCAGTGAAAGTGAGCATGATAGTTATGGCGCTGGGCATGCCGGAACAGCACTTTCAGCGGCACTTGGAATGGCCACTGCAAGGCAGTTGAAAGGTACTGACGATCATGTTGTAGCCGTTGCTGGTGACGCAGCATTTACTTGCGGACCTACTTTTGAAGCTCTTAATAACGTCGCTAATCTTGATAGTCCGTTCATTATCGTGCTGAATGATAATGAATGGTCGATCGATAAAAACGTTGGAGCCATTGCAAAATACTTCAATAAAATCACAACAAGTAAAGCTTACGCGGGACTACATGACAGAGCTGCTAACCTCGTAGAAAAGATGGGGAAAGGCGTGAGCCGCCTAGCTTCAAAAGTAGAAAAAGGTGCCAAGAACGTACTCGTTCCTAGCGTGTTATTTGAAGAATTCGGGTTACGTTACTACGGTCCGATTGATGGGCACGATCTTCCACTTCTCATTAAGACCTTCGAATTTCTCAAAGAACAGAAAGAACCGGTCATTTTGCACATTATCACCGAGAAAGGTCATGGGTACCAACCAGCTCTCGACAAGCCAGATAAATTTCACGGACTTGGAAAATATAAAATTGAGACGGGAGAAACGGACCCAAGCTCGGTACCAACCTATTCACAAATATATGGTGAATATCTCACTAAGTTTGCAAAAGGGGATAAACAAATAACTGCCATAACCGCAGCAATGCCCGGAGGGACTGGACTCACCGCATTCAGAGACAGTGAAGAAGTAAAGGATCGATACTTTGACGTTGGCATTGCCGAGGAACATGCGGCTCTCTTCGCAAGCGGGTTAGCCACTCAAGGCCTTAAGCCTTTCCTCACTATTTATTCAACTTTCATGCAGCGGGCATTTGATATGCTGGTTCACGACATCGGCATTCAAAATTTACCTGTGAGATTATGCATGGATCGAGCAGGGCTTTCAGGAGATGATGGGCCGACCCATCACGGACTTTTTGATATTGGTTACCTCCGTCATGTTCCAAACTTTGTGTTTATGCAACCTAAAGACGAAGAAGAGTTCGTAGATATGCTATGGACAATGACAAATTATGATTCCGGCCCCATTGCGGTTCGATACCCCAGAGGAGCAGGGACCGGGGCAAAACCAAAAGATGAACCACAAGAACTTGAAATAGGTAAAGCTGAGGTGATTCAGGAAGGCAACGATATTGGACTCATTGGGCTGGGTCATTTATTTAGTATGGCAGAGAAAACCTGTAACTCACTTGAAGAACAGGGTCATTCTGTAGCTCTAATGAATCCACGGTTCATAAAACCAATGGATAGCACAGCCATCAAAGAAATGGCTAACAAAGTGAAAGTAATATGCACCTTTGAAGATCATGTTCTAAACAACGGATTCGGCGCAGCTATCATTGAACTTCTTCATGAAGCTGAAATTCATATCCCAGTAGTAAGGATAGGATGGCCGGACGAGTTCGTTGAGCACGGTAACATTCCCGCTCTAAGAGAAAAGCACGGACTCAGTCACGAGAATGCCGTATCCCTTATCAATGAAAAGCTAAACTCTTTGTCTCAGCAAAATCAAGAGACACCAAAAGAAGCCTCTCCGAAAGAATATGCATAATTTTAAGACCCGATACTTCGCTCCTTAAAATTCATTTAATCTCGTATAACGGTACAGATTAGGGAAGTGGCCTGATCCTAATATTCTTAAATTCAACAGGAGCACCTTCACTCTCCAAGCATAAATAACCCACGGAAGGCTCACACTTAGTACCACCAGAGACCTCCTCACCATTGACCCATAATCTGACCTCACCATTAATGGCCCTCACATAATAATGGTTCCATTCGTTAATTCCTTTGGTCAGATTCTTTGAAGGAAAACTCCTCTTTCCGTTCGGCGCAATCGGAGGGAATGGCTTCATTTTAGCAGGCCCTGTAGGAAAAACATCTCCATGAGAAGTGAACCAATCGGCAGGTTTTTTGTGCCTCTTGGTATATTTTTCAGCGTATCCGAGATCTAGGACCTGAACTTCAATACCATGAGGTAGTCTTCCTTTTCCAGCCTCCAAATTCTTAATCGATGCGGGACTAGCCCAGACAAATACTCCGGAATTTCCTCCATCTTGTTTATGCATCCACTCACAAACGAGTTCAAAATTTTTAATTTGTTCTTTCATCCTGATTACTCCGACTGGCTTGCCAGTACAGAATGCATGCCCCTTTTCCCAACGCCATGTTTCTTCATTACAATTCACATTCACAAAATCTTCACCAGTAAGAGCTCGCCAACCATGGCCTGAGCCATCGATGAAAGCCTTCTTGAGGGCACTCTTGGATTGAAACTTCCCCTCTTCAGCCATTAGTTGAACTGAACAAAAAATGAAAAGTATTAATATAATGCAAGGTTTAATCAGGATATTCATAATTGATTTACTGTTAAGCTTATGATTCATAAACAATAGTAGAAATTCGAGAACAAAAATAGATTCTTAGAGCTTTTATTGAACTATCCATATAAGGACGATATTCTCAGGCAATTGAAAAGAAAAATAATAGAATGCATTCAAATGAAATAAGATTAGAAATCATCAGATCTATAATTACATCTATTATCCTTACTTTTTCTGTAGCCTTCTCTGTCGCATCTGAGAAGCCAAATATTCTCTTCATTGCCGTCGATGACCTTCGCCCCGAATTGGGTTGTTATGGGGTTAATTATGCACTAAGCCCAAACTTGGATGAATTTGCAAAAACCGCAGTCACATTCCGCAATCACTATGTTCAAGTTCCAACTTGTGGCGCTTCCCGTTACGCTCTCTTGACGGGAAGATCTCCCAGTAATTCAGGAGCGATGCAAAACTATGCCTTTCACGGTGGCAAAACAGCAATTCAAGATAAACAATTACCCGGCGCTCAAACCATGCCAGAAATTTTCAGAAGATCAGGATACGAAACCGTACTAATTGGGAAGATATCCCACACGGTTGATGGCAGAGTCTTCTCTTACAATGGTAAAGGAGACGGAAGGCATGAAATGCCTAGAGCCTGGGACCGACTAGCTACTCCGATGGGACAATGGAAAAGAGGCTGGGGCATTTTCTTTGCCTACGCTAATGGAAAGCATCGAGAAGATGGTAACGGACACAAGGACCTAATGGAATTTATAGTAGAAAAGGATACAGATCTTCCCGATGGGCTCCTTACTGAAAGCGCAATCTCGCAACTAACACAACTCAAAGATGGTAAGAAACCTTTCTTCATGGGACTAGGTTTTTTTAAACCTCACCTTCCATTTGTTGCTCCTAAACAAGACTGGGATGCATTCGAAAATATCACGATCCCTAACCCTTCTGACAAACAGTCATTTGATTCACCCTACAAACATAGTAGTGGCGAATTCTTTAAGTACTCGACCTCATATGAAAAGACGCGACCCCTCAATCGTGAATCAGCTAATATGGCAAGACGCGCTTACCTCGCCTGCGTGAGGTACGTGGATCGACAAATCGGCAAGATTCTAATCCATCTTGAAAAAACTGGCCTTTCAAAGAATACGATTGTTGTGGTCTGGGGCGATCATGGCTGGCACCTCGGTGATGCACAGCAGTGGGGAAAACATACCCCATTCGAGATTGCCAACCGAAGTGTTCTTATGATGCGAGCTCCCGGCATTGAGGGAGGATTCTCAACAGATGCTCTTGCGGAAACACTAGACATTTATCCCACATTACTTGATTTATGTGAACCTAAATTTAACAAGACGCATCATCCTCTGGACGGGGTCTCTCTGACTCCAGTACTTAGAAAGGAAAAAGAAACGGTCCGGAAATATGCGACCAGTTACTGGAGAGATGCAATTAGTGTTCGTTCCAAAACGCATCGACTCGTTGCCAAGATGAAGGATGGAAAAATTGTAAATAAAGAACTCTATGACCTGAGTGAACAGCTAGACACTGTTGATAATGTTGCATCTAAGGGCTCGGCAATTCTAGAGGAGCTAACCAAGCAGATTCCAAACGGAAAGTAGTTGAAGGCACCTCAATTAGTATTGGATTCGGAAGGCTTGAAAGTTAACCTTACCCGCATCCTTTCAAGGTGAGGTTCATGATCGATCTGAGGTTCCTGAAAAAGGTAGAACCCTCTCTTTTCAAAAAATAGGATCCTTTCACGACAGTCCTCCTTGATAGCCTCTATATCTGAATCCTCCCTGTACCAGTCCGTCTCAGCAATGAGTAACCTTTTTGGATTACAAAACCTACTCACTAGCCCGTCCTGATAATCTTGGATTGATGAAAAAATAGACATTATGAAATTCTAAGTAAGTTTAGCTGAAGCACCTCTGTGCAATTTCCTCACCGGCAATTCTTCCCGTTGTCCATGCACTCTGGAAATTAAATCCTCCAGTCAAACCATCAACGTCCATCACTTCACCAGCAAAAAATAAATTATCAACTAATCGGCTTTCCATTTTTCTAAGATCAATATCTTGCAAAAGTACACCTCCACAGGTAACAAATTCCGCTTTATTCAAACTCTTTCCGGACACCTCGAATTCCTCCGATATGAGTGATTTAATGATTTGTGAAGTGGCCTGCCTCGTAATCCCTGACCAAGTCTGATCATCAGGAACACCGGCACCTGATACAATTCGATTCCATAGCCTATTAGGAATTACCTTTATCGGGCTCCTTTTAATGATCTTTCTTGAACCATTTGAATTTCTTTCAGATTCAATTCTCTGACTTAATTTCTCTAAGTTCCATTCTTCGCCTACCCAGTTCACTATTATCTTAAATTCATAATTTAATTGCTCTAATTCCCTCGCACCGAGAGCAGATAGCTTAAGTATGACCGGACCACTCAGACCCCAATGCGTAATCAATAAAGGTCCTGCACTTTTCATTCCCAAATGATCAATGGAGACACTGGCACTAGTAACAGACAACCCAGACAACTCTGTCAGTTGGTTATCCTCTATTTCAAAAGTGAATAGTGAAGGGACTGGGGATGTGAATTCATGGCCCAATGATTCCAGTAAATGCCTAGAATTAGCAGATCTTATACCTCCCGTAGCAATTAATAGATATTCCGCTTCAACAGGATCCTCTTGGTCATTAATCCAGATTCTAAAAAAACCGTCATCAGACTTATCAATCCTATTAACACAGCAGTTATTTCTTGCCTTAATTCCTTTTTCCTTTGCAACTCCAGTCAAACAATCAATGACGGTCTGCGAGGAGTCCGTGACCGGAAAGATCCGACCATCGGCCTCAGTTTTTAGCTCAACTCCATTCTCTCTGAACCACCATACGGTATCTTCCTGGCCCCAACGGGATAAGGGACCAATAAGTTCACGTTTTCCTCGAGGATAGTGCTCAGCAAAATCAAATGTATCCTCAAGTCCATGTGTCACATTACAGCGACCTCCACCGGAAATCTTCACCTTGGTAAGAAAATTACTGCCCATCTCAAGGACACTAATATCCATCTGACCCTTAGCATCCTCAGCGCAGGCTATCGCACCAAAAAATCCTGCAGCTCCACCACCAATGACGGCGACTCGGGGCACCTGATCAGAAATCATTAAAATGATATTAATTCAATCTCGAAATACAGAGTCGCTTTGGGAGGAATCACACCCGGATATCCGGCCTCACCATACCCAAGGTGGTAAGGAATCTTAAATTGATATTTGCTTCCTGAGCTCATTAATTGAAGACCCTCTGTCCAGCCAGGAATGACACCCGAGAGAGGGAAGGTTGTAGGCTCATTGCGGTCATATGAACTATCGAACTGTTCTCCATCTTCAAAGCAACCCATATAATGTACGGTAACGGTGCTCGAAGGTTCTGGCTTGTCACCTTCACCCTCTTCAAGCAATCGATACTCGAGGCCAGTGTCTGTTTTAATGTAAGGTTGATCGGATTCAGTTAGGGGCATTCTAAGGAGTTCGGATGAATTGAAGCTTTTCGCAAGTAGTTACTTTAAGAATATTAGACAAACCATTCAGTTCGTGATCGCTGCCCTTGCATCTGTCAATCCCCCACTCTTTTCAAGGTAATAATCGTAATCACCCGCATATTTGGTGAGATTACCATCCTTGATGTGCCAGACATTATTACCTAATTTTCTGATAAAATTTACATCGTGAGATATAAAGACTAGCGATCCTCCATAATTTGAAAGTGCAATAATTAATGCATCAATCGAGATAAGATCCAAGTGCGTAGTAGGCTCATCCATCAGAAGCAAGTTCGGTGGATTGAGCAAAAACTTAACCAAATTTAAACGACTTTTTTCCCCTCCTGATAAGACTTTTGTCTTCTTAAACACATCTTCTTTTCTGAATAAGAATGAGCCTAAAACTCCCCTGCACTCATCTGAAGTTAAATCAACAGCAGCCTCCACACATTCATCCAGAACACTCTTCTCCGGGTCAAGAGTCGCAGCCCGGTGCTGGCTGAAATAACCTATCCGGCAATTGTGTCCAAGGTCACGATCGCCGGATTGGAACTCCAACTCACCGGCCATTATTTTAATTAATGTTGATTTACCAGATCCGTTCGGACCCACTAAAGCAATTCGATCGCCCCTCTCAATGTCAATGTTAAGATTTTCATAGATGACATTTTCACCATATGCCATGTTCACTCCCTTAAGACTAACAACTCTCTGACCACTCCTCGTAGGCTGCGGAAATTGAATCTTAAATAGCTTACGGATCGGTTTCGGCTTTTCTAACTTCTCCATCTTATCAAGTTGCCTTTGACGGCTCTGAGCCTGAGCAGCTTTGGAAGCTACAGAACGAAAACGATCAATGAATTCCTGATTCCTCTCAATTTCTTTTTGTTGATTCTTCCAGGCCTGTAACCGCTGCTCGAAGCGTTTTTCCTTTTCCTCTTCAAATTCCGAATAGCTACCTTTGTAACTTATTAGATTTTTATCTTCGATATCGTATACGACCTTGACCAAATCATCCATGAAGGAGCGATCATGCGAAATGAGAAGCACGGCCCCGGAAAAATTGGCCAGGTACTGCTGAAACCAAAGTAATGCTTCAAGGTCCAGGTGATTAGTTGGCTCATCCAACATTAGAAGGTCAGGCTCCATGGCCAATATCCTTGCCAAATGGGCTCGCATGACCCATCCCCCACTCATTTCTTTGGCTGCCCTATCAAAATCTGATTCCTTATAACCAAGACCACGAAGCATTTTTTTGGACTTCGCTTCAAGGCCCGGATCACTCAACGCATCGAATTTGGCCTGAGCCTCATAATATTCGGCACATTCTATCTGCCCACTGCCTTCGAGTTCCTGTAATTTTGTCTCTATCTTTTCGAGGGTACCAGCCTGTCCAGTTGCAATCTGAAGGACCGTCTCGTCCCCGATCGCCTCACCCTCCTGTGGAAGAAACCCGAGAGTAGTCCACTCATCGCGTTGCACTTCTCCTGAATCAGCGGTGTCTCTGGATAGTATAACGTTAAAAAGAGTAGATTTGCCGGCCCCGTTCGGACCGACAAGAGCAACGAAGTCCGAATAATTAACCGTAAAACTAGCATCCTCAAACAGGACCCGACCACCGACTGACTTGGTTATCTTACGAAGATTTAGCATGTAAGGATATTATTTCGGTGTTGGCATTGCAGCTCCTGACTCTTTGAGCCAGGACCTTAATTTACCTTTGAGCCTCGAAGCTAATTCGGGTAGCTCGCTAGACAGGTCATTCTTTTCACTAATGTCCTTCCTGACATTATACAGCTCGACACTATCCGTGTCATAAAAGTGAAGCAATTTGTGATCTCCTTCACGGATCGCTGATCCGAGTCGATTGTCGCGATGAAAAGCAAAGTTCGGATAATGCCAGTGGATAGCCCTATTCTTTAATTTTTTTTCACCCTTGAGGTGAGGTAAAATATTCTCACCATCAACTGGAGAATTTGTGTCAGGACTAAGTCCTGCTGCATCCAAGATAGTCGGGAAAAAATCAGTTAGGATTATCGGCGTTGGATCTATCATTCCTGATTTTACTTTTCCCGGCCATCTGACAATAAGAGGGACCCTAATTCCTCCCTCATAGAGATGACCTTTGTCTGCTCTCAAGGGTCTCGCATCACCGACTCCACCGAAAGGACCATTATCAGAACTGAAAATAACAAGGGTCTCATCAGAAATTTTCATCTCATCCAATGATTTTAGGACTTTTCCGATAGCGCTATCCATCGCCTCTATCATGGCTGCATAGCGATGATCTCTGTATCCCTTAACGGGCAAGTCCTTGTATTTTTCTACCAATTCAGCCGGTGCTTCCATAGGCCAGTGAACAGTGTAATTCCATAAAGCGACAAAGAATGGCTTTTTCTTTGATTGTTGTTCATCAATAAAAGTAATGGCTTCATCTGCTAAACGGTCTGGAAGATACTCTCCTTCCTTTCTATTCGGCAAAAAATCAATTCTGTAAGGATCAAAAAAAGTTGGAGGGCCACCGTAAGAGCATCCTCCAATATTAACATCAAAGCCTTGGTTCAAGGGGTTGTATTTTTCTTCTCTTCCTGTGTACAAGTGCCACTTACCTATGAAAGCCGTAGCGTATCCCGCATCCTCTTTGAGTCTCTCTGCAAGCGTCACATGCTTGAGCGGTAGATGGTTAAGCATCTGAGCAGGAAGAATCTTGGAATCTTTAGGAGTGAATCTGTCCTGATGAGGCAAGTGATTAGTGATCTGAAGCCTGGCAGGTGATTGCCCTGTCATTATGGCAGCGCGGGTCGGAGAACAGACCGGAGCTGGAGCATAAGCATCAGTGAAACGGATCCCATCTTTTGCCAGAGCATCAATGTTTGGCGTGTGTAAATTTTCATTTCCCTGACACCCAAGATCCATCCATCCCATGTCATCAATGAGAATGAAAAGAATGTTTGGCTTACCAGACGATGTCAGGACAAGATAACTGAAAGAGATGATGAATATTAAAAATGGCTTCACTGTACAAACATAGACTGCTATGATCATCTTTACCATAACAGATCAGATATTCATCTGATTCTATTAGTCATTGACTTCTTTGGATTTAATACGGGCAGCTTGAAAAAAATCACGAAGGATTTGAGCGCTCTGATCTGCCAAGACCCCGGACCTTATCTCGGTCCTATGATTAAGGGTAGGCTGCTCTAGAAGGTTTATAAATCCTCCGCCAGCGGCTCCATCTTTCGGAGACGAGCATCCGTAGACAAGGGCACCGATTCGGCAATGCACTATGCCTCCTGCACACATGGGACACGGCTCCTTAGTCACAAAAAGATTACATTCGGAAAGCCTCCAATCTCCTACAAACTCCTGAGCCGCGGTCAGAGCTAACATCTCAGCGTGTGCCGTAGCATCCTTGAGTGTCTCGATCTGGTTGTAACCGCGCCCAATGATCTGGCCATCACTGACAATGACAGCGCCTACAGGAACCTCTTCCATCTTATAAGCCTTCAAAGCCTCTTTTATAGCTTCACCCATGAAATACTCATCACTGTTCAAATCAATGGAAATATCATCAGAAGAAATTGGAGGTATGTCGCTCATAATGAATTATTAATTATAATGTGTCCGGACTTGCAGGTTGCTAAGGTCAGAAGATAGTAGCTATACATGTCAGATTTCAACCAAAGGATAGTAGCACCTTCTCTCCTAGCCGCGGATTGGAGCCGGCTCGGCGAAGAATGCCACCGAGCAATTGCTGCAGGTGGTGATTGGCTACATCTTGACATCATGGACGGACACTTTGTAGATAATATCTCCTTTGGTCCGAACTTCGTAAAGCACGTTCGTAATACAGTTGCTGATGCTTATTTGGACACTCACCTTATGATAGAGCGTCCAGATCAATATATCAGAGATTTCATTGAAGCAGGATCAAGCAACATTACCATACACATTGAACCTGAATATGATGTTGGAGTAACAATAGCTAAGATCAAGGAATCAGGAATTTCAGCCGGTCTTGCACTAAATCCAGCTACGCCCATCGAACTTGCCGAACCTTTTCTCGAACAAATTGATATTCTTCTAATCATGACCGTAGTACCAGGATTTGGAGGACAAAAGTTTATGGAAGAAGAAACCATGCCCAAAATCGATCAGGCAAAAAAGATACGGGATAAAAAAAAACTTAACTTCCATATAGAAGTAGATGGAGGCATCACGCCAGAAACAGCTTCCATTGCTGCCGATCATGGAGCAAATATATTGGTGGCAGGGACAGGGACCTTTAAGGCCGAAGATATGTTAATTTCAATTAAAGAACTGCGAGAAGCCTAACTAATAAAATAATCCGATCTCTATTGCTCCGCATCCTCCTGCGAAAAGATATTACCAGATTCAACCTTGTTAAAAATATCGGAAACGTCTTCGGATCCTTCCATTACTGATTTTTCCACATAAATTGGGGACTTCGATTGTATGGCCAATGCTATACAATCACTAGATCGCGCATCTATTTCTATGATCTTTTTTTCCTCAATTTCATTCTCAGCTGAAATAATGAGCCTCCCATAATAAACACCATCATTAAAATCATTCACAATTACCCGCTCCACTTTTGCACCAAGAGATTCAAGGACATGCCCAAAAAGATCATGAGTTTGAGGACGTTCCTTTGGTAGATCTTTAAGAAACATAATGATTGCATTACCGACCATCTGATCGACATAAATAATAATGATCTTTTCATCATTACCAATAAAAATCCCGCACCCACCGCTTGTCGGCAAAGTTCCCTTCACTTCAACCTCGACTACACTACTACTCATAAAGATAAGAATAAAATCTGATGAGGCATTAGAGTCAATGAATAAAGGGGCCGCCGTTTCCTAAGAAACTTTCCTAATCGTCTCATTACTTGATTCCTTCTTCAAGGTAACGACGTGATAAATCCACATAATTGTCAGCCCATTTTTTGAGTGCTTTTTGTTCATCCTCACTGAGCGATCTTACAATCTTAGCCGGAGAACCTAGAACCAATGACCCTGAGGGAACCTCAGTCCCCATAGTCACCAGTGACCCGGCACCTATAATGGAACGGGCTCCGATCTTCGCGCCATCCATCACTATCGATCCCATTCCCACAAGAACTTCATCATCTATCGTGCAAGCATGGAGGATTGCTTTATGGCCGACCGTCACATATTGCCCAACATATGTACCTTGCTCGCATTCCAAATGGACCACAGAACCGTCCTGAATATTAGATCTGGGGCCAATCACAATCTTTTCTATATCTGCTCTTAACACTGAACCATACCAAACACTAGCCTCCTCCCCAATGCTAACAGCACCTATAAGATCAGCACTATGAGCAACGAAAGCGCTGGAATGAATTTCAGGAACAGAATCAAGTAAATCTTTTCGCGACATAACAATATTGAAATAAATAATAGATTAATATCATACCTTCGAACTAAAACGCCTCGGCCGCAGCAAAGAATCCAGCGGCCTTGTGAAGCGTTTCTTCATATTCGGCCAGCGGGTCAGAATCTGCAACAATTCCGGCACCAACATGAAAAGACAATTTTCCTGACTGAATAATTCCTGTGCGGATCGCAATACTGAACTGGCTCTCCCAATTTGCCCCTAAATACCCGATGGCTCCAGTGTAAAGGCCCCGTGAACAATTCTCCAGTTCATCGATAATCTCAAGAGCACGTAACTTGGGCGCTCCACTAATCGAACCTCCAGGGAAACAGGCACTCAATGCACTAATGTGATCATTCCCTAACTTTAATTGCCCCTCAATAGAACTGACTAAGTGAAAAACTTGAGAGAACCTTTCAAGCTTAAGTAACTCTGCAACGCGAACGCTACCATACTCACAGACCCGACCAAGATCATTCCGCTCAAGATCTGTTATCATTACAAGCTCAGCAATTTCCTTTGGAGAAGTCATTAATTCATAGGCAGAACGTTCATCCTGACCCGGATCATTAAATCTAGGACGAGTTCCTTTTATGGGTCTGGTCGCAATTCCAAGGCCACTCATATTTAGAAAACATTCAGGGGATGACGAAATGACCGACCGTCCAGAAATTTCATAAAAAGCAGCATAAGGTGACGGGGAACAATCACGAAGTCTTAGATAAAGATCAAACGGATCTCTGGCTTCAGGCCAGTCCGCCTCAAAGCACTGAGACAGATTCACCTGATAAATATCACCAGCTGCGATATATTCCTTAGCTCTTTCTACCATCGAACAAAAGATGTCAGGACCAAGGCCTCCAGAAAAGGTAAGATTAGATATTTTCTCTTCTCTAAATTCATTATGATTCATCCACTTTGATAGATTCCCCACATCTAGCCACTCTTTACGATCGTGGCGGAAGATTAATAATTTCCTGTACCTGCCAAAGTGATAAGACCCATCAAATTCAACGTGCCCGAATAATCCGCCCAATGGCACACCGCAATCTACTTGTGCACAGTATTCCTCGTCCTCTTTGAGAATTTCTCTTAGATCTTCCAGATCCTCATTCAGTTGACCACTGACAACCATGTCCGGCATAGCACCTATGATTGACACCACGCCTGGTGAAGTTATGCCAGAGGATGTGGTAGCCGTATCGTAAAAAAGAAATCCAGGCAAATGTCTCAACCGCTTCGCAACCTGAACAGGGGATAAATTCAGGTCCAAAGAACGGGGTATCACCGGAGTATTAGCCGAAGAGTGCATTAATTTCTATTTAAAATATAAAACACTCAATTCAAGGATAATTCTACTTCCTAATGAAGGGATTTCGCTTCTTATGCTATAATGGGTTATAGTTGTTTATCGCATGCCACCCTCCCAAAAAAAGAAAGTATTAATGCCTAATTTCGGCTACAAATTAACAATACTCATACTACTCGGCACCATTCTCACTTTATGGTTAAGGGGTAATATTCAGATTAGACCTCAATCTGTCTTAAATCAGGAATTTTCAGAAAAAGAGCCTACTCCTCCTTCTCTGAATAAATCAGAAACAAAAAAAAATACAGAAGTTTCAAAAGAAGACAACACTCCTCAAATAGTCTTAGGAACTACTCCAACACATCCAACTCCAGTTCAGGCTAAGCCCTCAGAAATAGCATCTTTGCCCTCTGAACCAGAGACACCAAAGGAACCAATAATAACCAATAATAACTTCACTATTTCAGAACAAGATCAAGAGGTTCTAGAAATTATTGAGATTGGAGTAGCCTTAAGAAAGAAAGGAGAAACTCTGGAATCTCTTAGAAAATTGCGAAAAGCAAAAGAAATATCACCACAAAACCCACGAGTCATGTGGGAACTTTCTTTAACCTACAAATCAATGTCCCTGCAGCAGAAAGCTGAGAACGAACTGACAAAGATAATGGATCTCGGTGAGGGCAGGGGCGGTGAATATTATCAGATCATAAAGCTAAAAAAGAACTCGGATCGTGAAACAGAAAAAAGGAAAGATCTCACTATTTTTTCATTCGGATCAATGCGTACAGGTATCAACACTCAAAAAGAGAAAGGTGAATCCGTTAATGTTAAAATGGAAATTATTTCCGGCATTAATGAACCAATTGATCCTAAAGATATTTCGCTAGTAGTAGATTTTTACGACCTTGTTAATGGAAGCAAGATCGAAAAAACACGAGCTGATCCTCCATCCGCAACCTGGATAACAAAACCAATTAATTGGCAAACATCAAAGATAGAAATAGTTAACTGGAACTATTATATGCCTCAACTATCTCAGGAAGATATAAAGAATTTTGGTAAACGCTCTTATCATGGATTCGTTGCAAGACTCTACTACAAGGACCTCATCCAAGACATCTATGCAGAACCAAGGATTCTTTTAGAACCAAAAAAATTAGATATAGAATCATTCATCGAAGGTTCGTTATTTCCAAATTAAAAAAGCAGCTAATTCAAAGCTTCCTATAAATAATATGATCTCCTTCATCATTTCAAATAACACAGAAACCACCGACAAAATTGTCAGTGCTCTGGAAAGATTTGAGGAGCATCATATAAACGTCCGTCAATCTCCCGAGACATTGCTCGAAGAGGTATTGCAAACGGATAAAATAGACATTCTCATTGATACCACCAACTCACTAGATGGTTTGCAGGAAAAAATCTTAAAAGAATTTCCAAAAATAAAAATTTGTACATTTAATGAAGATGATAAATCAAATATTCAAGAATGGCTTAATCGGAACCAACTGCATCCACAGGTTTCCATAACAAGAACCACTCCCAGATCTCCTGTTAATCCAATAAGAATCGATGATTCCAAGGAAGAGGAAAAGATTCCATTGGCTAATACTTTAACGGCGCCAGGAAAAAAACTAGGTGATTATGAACTCCTTCGATTCATCAGAAGCGAAGGAGACACTGAAGTTCACGAAGCCATTCAACTCTCGATTGATCGCAAAGTCGCGCTCATTCTACTAAATCCAAAACTCAGTAAAAATGAGAATTCCGTGAATGGATTCCGTGAACTTGTCAGAGCCAAAGCAAAAGTTTCTCATCCGCACATCGCAGCAATTTATGAAGGCCATGAAGAAGAAGGGGCCTTATTTTATACCAGTGAATTAATCTCTGGGCAAAACCTATCTGATGCTCATCATTACGGAATTAAATTAAGTGAAGAGCATATCATAAGAATACTCAAAACAGTCGTAGAAACCCAATTGTATCTAACGCACAACGATATACCTCACCAAACACTCAAAGCATCGCATATCTACTTGAGCTCTGACGGAATGACTAGAATTGCTAATACAGCGATCAATCATCAAAGAGATAGCACTAAGGAAGAAGGAAATATTCGCTATCTCGGTCAAATACTTCAAGAATTTATCGATGAATCTAAAAGTAAAACCGGGTCCATTTTATTGGAGGTTATGCGTCATCAATCGGGTCCCAGCACATGGAACAAACTAAAGCACAGCATCAGTCAAAGTGAGGAAGGCCTTTCTGAATTACTTCATCTAGCTGACGAACCAATGGATCCTCGTCATAACATGTCAAGGATTTGGGCATTCACTGCCATCATCCTAATAATAGCAATAGTAACGGCTTACCTTTTATTTAACCGGAACATCAAATCACCTGAACCAATAATCATCGATTCTGAAACTATGATCAGAATTGAAGGTGGAGAATTTACCTATCAAAAAGACATCACAGAAACATTACCGACTTTCTGGATCGACAAATATGAAGTCACTATCGCCCAATACAAAGCATTCCTAGACGCAATTAACTCTTTAAACAGCAAGGAATTTATTCACCCGGATCAGCCAATAGAAAAATTTCAGCACAAGCCAAATAATTGGGATGAATATTATGCAGCTGCAAGATTAGGGAAAGAATATGAAGGAAATTCCATTAATCTAGATTGTCCAGTGATCTACGTAGACTGGTGGGATGCATATGCATATGCAAAATGGAAGAACCATAGACTGCCCAGTGAAAAAGAATGGGAAAAATCTGCAAGAGGTAAGTACGGAAGGTTATATCCTTGGGGCAATGAACTTAAAGCATTAGAGCCACGCAATGATAAGTTTATGGCCTGGAAGCCTATGGATACGCTCCTATCTGATGTCAGTGAGGAAGGCGTTGGGGGTCTCTTTGGTAACGTCAGCGAATGGACGAGCAGTCAAGAGCCTGACCCTGAAATTCTTGGTGAATTTGTTCCCATTGTGCGAGGTGGAAATTTTAATTATTCTCATTCTAAAATGCCACAAGTCACAACCAGAAAAATTCTTAATTCCCGAAACTACAAGACCAATTATATTGGCTTCAGGACAGTCTCTGATACTGATCCGAATTTAGACAAGGATGTAGAAATAAAAAAACCGGACCCTGAATGATCAGGGACCGGTTTAAATAAAATAAGTAATAAGAAGAACGTTTTAGTTCCCGCGCCTAGGATTAACCATATTCACCTTTCCCTGATATTTAAAAAGGTCGATCTTACTTCCCTTAACGTCTTTCATTGCTTTGTATTGCTCATCCAATTCAACAATTTCGCCGCTTCCATCACCAAAAATACATACAGCTTCCATTCCTCCCCAAATTCCACCAAGTTCAGTCTTTTCCGAAGCATATTTCCCTGGAGTCTGTGAGAAACCAGAGGCAAGGATCGGATAACGAGGTTCGAAAGTTGACGTTTTATTTACAGCGTAATGATTTTCGCCCGCTTCAAGAGCAATTCCTGCCGGTGTACTTCTTTCATGCAAGTCATCACCTCCACCCGAAGTAGTTCCTCTGCCGTGCCACATAGAACCTGCCACATAGAATGGTTTTTCAGAATCCATTTCGATTGCAATATCCTTAAGGATATCATTCGCATTGTCCTCTTCAGGAAGAAACCCATCTGCACCATATTTAGCGTACATACCTGTGTAAATTCCCTTCGCCTGTTGCAACGACTTGTTTAATTTCGCCTTACGCTGGATTGATGAGAATACCGGCATAGACACACTGGCTAGGATTGCAATGATCGTAATGACCACCAACAGTTCGATAAGAGTGAAACCTTTCTGGTTGGGCTTAGCTTTCATTTTATATTTTCTAGTGGGATTTTAATTCTAATTACTTGGGGTTCTTTTCTTTAGTCAAAAACTGCAAGTACATATAAGTAAATTACTTAATGTATTGAGAAGTATTTAACACTTCTACTCTACCAGTTACAGAGATCGGTTCAAGGTCTTTTCAAGCTACTTATAATTGCCATACCCAGCTACAAATAAAACCGTTACGTAGCGTCTCTTTTTTTATACAGTTATAGCTCATCTCTGGTAGTAATTGGCTTATTTTGGGAAGCTCATAGGCCGAAATGCCGGCAAAAATTCGGAAAAAGACAATCATTTGCCAGACTAACAATCTGGCAATCACTCTTGTGGAGCCTTTTTTTTCAGGAATTGCAAAATCACTAATAATCAACTTCGTGTGCTCTTTGCACCATCCAGATATACGATCAAGAATGACAAGAATTTCATCCTCGTTAAAACAATCGAGGAAAAAATGCGATCCGATCACATCAGGAATAAAAGAATCCGGAAGGTTATAATCTTCTATTTTACTAAAAACAAAATGGACATTGCACTCCGAACCCTTTGTCAAAGACTCGGCTAAATTTAACATCCTTTGACTCGAATCCACACATATTATTTTTGCTGAACAACCCGAATCTAGTAGTGCTTTAAGAAAGCGACCATTCCCGTCTCCAAGTAATAAAATTGATTCAGCCTCAAGAAAAGTCTCCATGTGACTACAACGAATGCGTTGAAGATCCTCACCAAAAACAATTGACTCTATCCATCCATAATAACGGGCTATCCGATCAAATCTCATAACCACAAAGCAAGACATAATAAAGCAGGTACCATCACCGCCATGTCCGCTGCAAATCGAAGGAATTGACTCGAAGCTTTACCATCAAAAAAAGAAAGAAAAGCAATGAGCCCACAACCCATACCAGAAGCTACAAAAATAGGAAATCCCACATGATCATGATTGGCAAGACTAAATGCTATTAAAGAAATAAATACGGCACACGCAATTATTGGAAATAATTTTACGACTTGAGGAAAGAGCTGAGGCAGAGCATTCGAATCATTCTCCACATCATGGACACGTTCCCAAACTGAAATTGCAATGCAATTCATTGAACATAAGACCCCAAAAAGAATCACTGAAGGCGAAAAGAAAGCATCCAAAATCGATTCTCCTGACCAAGTATGTCCAGTCAATGTAGATCCAACCGCAAAGACCATCCCTATAAAAACTTCCTTAGGTACAATCATCATCATAGGGCCCTTGGCCCAAATTTGATGCAATAAATAAACCACGACAAAAGCACCAACGAATGATCCTGTCTTTATCAATTCCACCGGAAGGAAACAGAGACAGGATAAACCAGCGAAAACGATCAGGACCCCAGTGAAAACAAAAGCAATACGATAATTCCTATGATAAAAGGAGTGCCTCAATGTTGCCCCCTCAGGTCTCTTCAACATTCGTGCATCCAATAACCGGTCTACTGAATAAATGACCCAAACAACAGAGAACAGAGTTAGATAATTTGACCCGGGTATCTTTAACCCAAAATTACAGACAAAAAAGTATTGCCAAACGACAGCCACAATAGGCGCATCTATTCCCAATAGGTTTGGCCAAATCCACCAAGGCGCATGGGGTACCTTCTGTTGTTGTGCAGAGTTCACTTACTCCTACTAAGCCTCAGGATTACTCTCTGTCCATTATCAGTTTTAGCTATAAACGAATGGAGGTATCGGAGTCCCAATAGAATCCCCAATGGCCCGAAGAATCTCAGCTTCATTACTGCTAATTTTACCATCAGAAATGGCTGCCTTGCCACAAGCAATCAGAAGAGTCTTTTTTAGTGTCGGAACGCACTTCTCAAACGCTTTAAGAGCCTCACCCATTTGACCTATACCACAATTCACTGGGGGCAAGAACTTAAGTTTTCCAGTACCGTACAATTCAAGGACAGGAGCCCCTTTCTTGAAGGCTTGGACGCGATTAAGTTCATCCTCATTACCAAAACCTGCAATAGCAGAAAGGAGAACAGACGATTCATGATTCAGTTTAGATAAGGTCTTAATCGTTTCATTCGGAGGCTGGATTCTTCCAAAGAAAGTGTCTAAATGAAGCCTAATATTTTTCTGTATCATGAACTCAAATAAGTCCACCTCTTGATCAATGTTAATCAACTCATTAATAATCTCACAGAATTTTTCGTACTCTTCGGGAGAAATGCGCCTCAGAACGGGAACTGCAAGATCCAATAAGGCAATTTTTTTTGTTGAGTGCATTCCTTCGATCTGATCTGAAATAGCCTTAAGGGTTTTAGATATATCACCCTCACAGGAGCCCTTAATGATTTTTAACTGGTTTCCTCTCACTAAATCATTTTCTGAAAGGAGTAGCGAATACACAATAGCAAGAGCCCCCGACTTCTGATGAACTAATGAAATTAAAGATTTATCTATCTCAGAAACAATCCTCTGGGCAACAACTACCTGAGCCGCCATGATCTGACCAATTTGATTGAGATCTTTTTCCTGGAAAAAACCCTTCTCAGGATCAGGCGCATGCGTACTCGAATCTGAAAAAGATGAGACCAAGGATTGCGCCTCATCCATACTTATTTGACCTGAATTTAATTCTGATTCCTTTGACAAAGTCTTGAATTCATCGGAATTGCCTCCGATGGTTCGTATGCGTTCATCTATTGGAGGATGTGTCGCAAAGAGATTAGATAATTTTTTCTTATAACAAGAGCCAAAGAACATGTGGCTTGCTTCTTCCCTCCTCGGATGTTCAATCCGTGCACCGGCAAAACCTCCTATCTTTTTGAGAGCTCCAGAAATACCCGAAGGGTCCCGAGTGAACTGAACGGCTGAAGCATCAGCCAAGAACTCTCGTTGACGAGAAAGGGCAGACTTAATGAGTCTGGCCATGATTGAACCCATCAATCCAATGAGAAGTAAGGCAAGACCCACAACAATTATGAAACTATCACCTCCTCCTTCCTTTGAGCTGGATCTGGATCGGGAAGAAGATCGACCAAAGCCTCTTAAAATAAATTTACCTACTACGAACATCATTAGAATGCCGTACAGAACTGACATCATACGAATATTGAGCCGCATATCACCATTAAGAATGTGACTGAATTCGTGAGCAATAACGCCCTGCAATTCCGAACGACTTAACTTATTAAGACAACCAGCTGTCACACCAATCGTTGCATTGCTAGACGAATGGCCTGCAGCAAAGGCATTAATCCCATCCTCCTGTTCCATCACATAAATGCTCGGAACAGGAACGCCTGAAGCAATCGACATCTCTTCGACGACATTAATAAGCCTCCTATACCGCGGATCCTTGGTCGTTGGATCCACTTCCTTTCCTCCGAGAGATTTAGCTACTGCGTCCCCGCCCCCGGACAGGGCCGCAATTTTAAATATAGTAGACAATATAATTAAGGCCAATACCCCTAGCGCAGAATAAAGAAAAAATTCTGGATCAAAAAAACTTTGCCTCACTAATGGATTTGTCTGGGCAGATTGCTGAACTAGAAACAGGTATCTGGCTCCCAGTACTGCAAATCCAAAAGAACAAACAATGCCAATGACAGCTACAATATAATAGTAAATAAGATGCTTGGAATTCTTCCTTGCAAGTTCCTGACGATCAAAGAAATCCATTCCTTATGAATCAACATCAATAAAGTAATGAGACTTAAAAATTAACAGCAACCTTTTCCCTCTTATCCTCACTAACCTCATAAAGTGCTCTGTCCTTGAATCCAAAGAGTCCTGCAATGATATTGGAAGGGAACACTTCTCGCTTAGTGTTGTAAGCAGTCACGCTGTCATTGTAGTGTTGCCTTGCAAAAGCAATTTTATTCTCGGTCGTGCTGAGCTCTTCCTGCAATGTGGCCATGTTCTGATTGGCCTTGAGATCGGGATAACTTTCCGAAAGAGCAAAAAGATTTCCCAGTGCACCGGATAGTCCCGATTCCGCAGCCATGAGTGCTCCCATACTATCCGGATCTCCAATATTTGAAGATGTATTCTTTCTTGCCTGCACGGCCGTGTTCCGTGCCATAATGACCGCATCCAAGGTCTCCTTCTCATGCTTCATGTAACCCTTAACCGTTTCAACAAGGTCAGGAATCAGATCAAAGCGACGCTCTAGTTGGACATCAATCTGAGCCCATGCATTTTCGAATTTATTGCGTAATTTGACAAGCGCGTTGTACATGCCGCCTATCACAAGAACAGCAACAATGAAAATTCCGGCTAATACGCCTAGGGTAATTAGTGTACTTGGTGTCATTTGAATTAAATTAACATTTTATTGAAGCTTACACAAGGAAGGACAAAAAACTAAATACTGCTATTACAATTCTCAATAATTTTTATAATCTAAAGCATCTATATTAATCAGTTATCATAAATTGAAAGAAACCTGCAATTTTAATGAGACTCTTGCCAGAGAAGGAATCCAACTCGGCCGGAAAGATCCTCAAATCCTACAATTAAACCTTGGAAAGCTATGTAATTTAACCTGCTCGCACTGTCATGTGAATGCAGGGCCACACCGCAAAGAAGTCATAAGAACCGATACAGTTACCAAAATTCTGGATTGGTTTTCAATGACGAATATTCCAACACTTGACCTTACGGGAGGAACACCTGAAATGATTCCCGACTTCCGTAGAATAGTTCAAGAAGTAAGAAACTTATCTACTCCTCGAAAGGTCATTGATAGACTCAACGCCACCATCATTGAGGAGCCGGGATATGAATGGGTCGCAGAATTTCTTGCGGAAAACGAAGTTGAAATTATCGCCTCAATGCCTTGCTACGAACCTGAGAACGTGGAAAAGCAAAGAGGTAACGGAGTTTTTAGAAAAAGCATCTCTGCTTTTCAAAAATTAAACGGGCTAGGTTATGGTTCAGACTCAAGGCTAAAGATCCATTTCGTTTATAATCCATCTGGAGATTTTCTGCCTCCGGACCAAGCAGATCTAGAAGCAAAATATAAAACGATGATGAAAGAACATTTTCAAATCGAATTCAATCAGCTTTACTGTATCACAAATATGCCCATTGCCCGGTTTGCCAGTTGGCTCAAAAGAGAAGGCCGGCTCAATGATTACAATTCACTTTTAAAAGATGCATTCAATCCTGAAACCATTAATGGACTCATGTGCAGAGACACCATTAACGTTAATTGGCTCGGTGAAGTCTTTGACTGCGACTTCAACCAAATGCTGGAATTGCCTACATATAACAAAAAAGATTCAATCAAAGTATGGGAAATTAATCTAACAGAATTTTCCAATGAACCTATAAGAACAGCTACTCATTGCTTTGGATGCACTGCAGGTTCAGGCAGCTCCTGTGGAGGCTCTTTATTGGATTAATTAATCACGGAATTAGCTTCTCTATTTAGATAGATCGAACATCCAAAACGAATACGAAGGCATAACTATTCCCTCTCTAAAAACTTGGAAAATCTAGTATTCAGATAAGTCTTTTTTCTGTGAGCTTGTTCTAATTTCACTTATTAGCTAATTTCACAACATGCTCTTCCGCGGTTTTGTTCTAAGTTTTCATCTAATCTTGCTCACGCAATATACTTTTGCGTTACCTGAATGGATATGGGTAAAAGATAAAAAAAAAGCAACAATACGATATGGCTTTGAGACAGAAATCGAAGAATTAAAATCCGCAGAATTACGTATTGTTTCAGATTATGCTAACGTTTCAGTTATTTTAAACGATGAGTCAGTCGGAGTCGCTGAAGGCTTTGGTCCAATACTGAAAGTTAATGTATTGGATCATCTGGTCGATGATCAAAATGAAATAATTCTAAGTACAAGATCAATAGGAAAAGCACCAGCAGTAGCACTAACAATTGAACTCATTGACCATTCTAATAAAAAGCAGGTCATAGCGACTTCAGCTGACTGGAAATCCGAAGACGATAAGTCAGAAATTATAAGCCTAGGAGACTTGGGCGTCGAAAAATGGTGGAATTTATCGGATCTATTGATTGATGAAGTTGATGATTATACACAATGGAAGCGAGCTAGCAATTCCAACAAAGCGACGGATCCTTCAAGTTTTCAAATCATCCCAAACTATAAAGTTGAACTGCTCCATTCAGCCTCATCCGGAGAAGGTTCATGGGTAAACATTGCCTTCGATCCTGAGGGCCGAATCACGGTGGCACGGGAAGACAAAGGATTGATCAGGTATTCACTGTCCGGTAACTCCGAGGAAATTGTTAAAGCAGAAAAAATAAATGATGATCTGAAAGAATGTCGAGGACTCCTATACGCTCATGGAGCTCTTTACGTTCATGCTAACAACTCAAAATCTCTATATCGCTTAGAAGATAAAGATGAAAACGGAACATTCGAAACAAGGAATCTTCTCCACATCAGTGAGGGTGGATTCGGGCACGGAAGAAACGATCTAGCAATGGGTCCTGAAGGTAAAATATACGCAATTAATGGTGACTCAGTGAACTTGCCTAATGGGATAATAAATAGAATGTCTCCCTTGAGAAATAAGCACCTACCCTCACCTAAAAATGAAGGCCATGTCATACGGATGGATTCGGATGGAAGAAATAAGGAAATTTTTTGTGCAGGTCTAAGAAATCCATATGGAATCGATTTTAATGCGGATGGTGAAGCTTTTACTTATGACGCTGATGCTGAATTTGACATGGGCACTCCCTGGTACCGTCCTACCCAAATCAAACACTTAACGAGTGGTGCAGATTTTGGCTGGAGAGCAGTAACAGGAAAATGGCCACCCTATTATCCAGATCATCCCGATAATGCTCAGCATTCCGTGCACATCGGCAAAGGATCTCCGACAGGAATACGTTTTGGAACAAAGAGTAATTTTTCACAAGAATACCAACAAGCTCTTTATGCTCTTGACTGGGCATATGGAAGAATCATTGCAATTCACTTTGTAACTAGAGGATCGACTTATATGGGCGCATCAGAAGTATTTCTAAGAGGTAAACCATTAAATGTCACTGATCTGGACTTTGGTCCAGACGGAGCAATGTATTTCGTTACAGGCGGAAGAAAGACCAAGAGCGGGCTGTATCGAGTCTCATACATCGGGGAAGAAGTGAATGAGCGTAACATGACTTTGCAGGAAAAGATGAGGAATGAGTCATCTCACAAACACCGCGAACAACGAAAAAAAATAGAAAAATCACACAAAAGTAAAACGGCCACCCCATTTGAAGAAGTCACTGATCCGCGCATTAGGTACGCTTCAAGAATTAGTGCTGAACACAATGCTGACACTTTTATTTTTTCACCCGCAAAAATTAATAACAGAACTTTTCTGGAAGATGCGATTCCTGACCTAGATCACTTAACTGCAAAATTGAATATTGCTTCAGAAAAAGAAATTACAGAACTCATTGGGACTGATCAGATAGAGAAAAAAAATGGGCTTCTGAACAAATTAATGGCCTGGGAAAAAATGGTTCCATCTAAACAGTTCGAATATATCGACATCATTCGTCGTTTAATCTCTAGACACAAAATCCCAGAACAAGCAAAAGAACAAATCATTGAATCACTTGGAAAGAATTTTCCTTATCAATCAGCAAAAATTAATATGGCTGTATCACCATTACTCATTGAGTTAGACCCTGCCCGTACCGTTCCTAAGGTTATCGAATTTCTACAAGGAGACTGCTCTCAGCGTGAAGGAATCCATTATCTATTTCATTTAAGAAAAACTACTTCGGGATGGTCGTTAGAGTCGCGGAAAATATTCTTTGGAATCCTTGCCAAATACGAAACTCTTTTAGGGGGACGGGGATTACCTCAAGCGCTCAAGGCAATTCGCAAAGAATCAACAGCAACATTAACTGAAAAAGAAAAAGAAAAACTCAGTACCGTCCTTGCCTCTCGCCCATCCTTGCCTGAATTTCCTGATCGATCAGATCGTTCCGTCACTAATTCATGGAACATTAAAAACTTTAAAGGACTATTAAATTTCAATATAGACAAGCGTAACTTGGAAAATGGTGAAAAAGTTTTCGAGCTTGCTCTGTGTAGTCGATGCCATCAACACGGTAAAGTTGGATATCCGATCGGCCCAGATCTGACCAACGTAGCAAACCGATTTGGGAGAAAAGATTTACTTCGAGAAATACTATTGCCTTCTAATTCTATAGCAGAGAATTATCAAGCAGTAGAATTGAAACTCCGAGAAGGAACCATTCTCAGGGGTCAGATCATACCAAATTTAGATTATCGTGTGTCCTATATGCAAATTGCTGAAAATTCGCTTTATCCTAATAAGACAACTAAAATTGATAAGGTCAATATCATCGAGCGTTCACACTCTAAGGTTTCTCTTATGCCATCAGGTCTATTAAACTTATTTACGATTGATGAAATTCTTGACCTATTGGCATGGCTAGAAAATCCTCCGCAATGAAATAAATCTGGCACCTGACAATCTGAAAATCAGATCATTATCTTATGTGCAACTTCACCATGCACATCGGTGAGTCGGAATTCCCTGCCATTACTGTTAAAAGTGAGTCGGGTATGATCAATTCCAAGTGCATGAAATATAGTCGCATGAAGATCATGTATCGTCATTCTATCTTCAATAGCATGATAACCAAACTCGTCAGTAGCGCCGTACCGAATGCCCGGTCTGACACCTCCTCCAGCCATCCACATTGTAAAACCGTCCGGATGATGATCACGGCCCACCTCACCGTTACCTTTTTGAGACGTTGGAGTTCGACCAAACTCTCCCCCCCAAATGACAAGAGTGTCTTCAAGAAGACCTCTGACTTTTAGGTCCTTTATGAGACCAGTAATTGGCTTGTCTATTTGCTTCACATTGATCGAATGCCCTTTCTCTAAATGAGAGTGCTGATCCCACTGTTCATTATTAAATGGAAGGCTATTTGCATGACTCACTTGGATGAATCTGACTCCCCGTTCAGCCAAGCGCCTAGCAAGAATGCATTGCCTGGCAAAATTATCTGTCTCAGAACCATCCATCCCATAAAGTTCACGAGTCATTTCTGATTCTTTTGAAAGATCCGTTGCTTCTGGAGCAGCCATTTGCATCCTGAAAGCCAATTCAAAGCTGGCCATTCTTGCATCCAGGTCCGTTCCACCAAACTTATTTGTACCGTGAAGCTTGCGTAAAAGTTCAATCTGTAATTCTTGTTCTCTCCTCCCAGCACTGGGATGACGCATATAATGGAACTTAGCATCTTTCGCAGGAGTATTAGGATACCCAGGCGTTCCCAATGGAACACCTTGATGCTGTGCTGGAAGAAAAGCCGAGCCAAAATTATTGACTCCACCATGGAGGGACGTTGGGCAAATAGTTACAAAGGCTGGAAGATTTCTATTTTCGGTACCAAGACCATAGCTGACCCATGATCCCATGCTCGGTCTGAGCAGTGCCTCATCACCAGTATGTAATTTCATACAAGCACCACCATGCGAGACATTAGTTTCACATAATGAATGAATCATGCATAGATCATCAGCAACTTCGGGAAGGTGCTTCCAAAGTTCAGACATCCAGTGCCCGGACTGACCAACTTGTCGGAACTTCCATGGAGGAGCAAAAATATTACCTCTTGCAGCAAACTGGACAGACCTTTCAGGAAAAGGCAACGGCTTGCCATTTTCACTATAAAGTTTCGGTTTGTAGTCAAAGAGATCCACATGTGATGGGCCTCCATGCATAAATAAGAAAATGATTCGTTTTGCACGAGCAGTCTGATGAGGATAATTAATTCCTGAATCCGCAGAAGAATGCTCCTGAAGAAGTGAATTCAAAGCAATGCCTCCAAAACCAACACCAATACGGTTCAGTGCATCTCTTCGGGAAATAAAATTACTCTGAAAATTACCAAACATGGAGAAACTCATTCGAAATTAAAAGCGTGTGGCACAACGACTCCCACGCTTTTTTATTTCCACTAATCTTTGAGTGCTTTTCGAAAAAATGATTAATCCAATGCATTTCCTCTGAATTTGGAATCCGGGAAAAAAGCGTTAGATATAACTCACGCACTTTCCCTTCTCCGATTCGAAGAGCAAGGCTTTGAGCTTGGCTAATTAAAAATGGATTATTCATCATTAATAGTGCCTGTGTAGGAACCGTGGTCTTTGAACGTTGCCCAACAGTAGTTGTTGCGTTTGGGAATCCAAGAAGAGTTAATAAGTCATATAAATGAGAACGCACAACAGGGAGATAGACGCTCCGGTATTGATAATCTTCATAGCTCTGACGATTTTTAAGCAGGTCCGCAGGTGATGGATCCTGACTCTTTACCACGAGAGGCGATGATGGAGGGTTCATATTTAAATTACCGGAAACCATTAGTACAGAATCGCGAAAAGATTCAGCCTCAAGACGGCGTACATCACGACGCCAATAAAGTAAATTTTCAGGATCCTTCTTTTCCGCTAATGGATTGGAATTATCCGTTCTCATCTGATAAGTATTGGAGGATATGATCTTACGGTGAAGCATTTTAATGGACCAACCATTACGTACAAAATCATTTGCCAAATAGTCCAACAGCTCCGGGTGAGAAGGCTCAGTTCCCGTCGTTCCAAAATCATCTATCGTAGAAACAATGCCCTTACCGAAGTGCCAATACCAAATTCTGTTCACAATGACCCTTGCAGTGAGTGGATGATCGGGCTGAGTCATCCACTTAGCTAACTCGAGCCTCCCACTCGAACCGTCATTGCAGGGAAGGGCCTTACGAGGAGAGATCTTTGAAAGAAATCCACGAGAAACTAATTCTCCGCGCTCATGTGGATCGCCTCTTAAATTAATATTTGTGTCAGCCACATCACCGTCTTGAACTGCCATGACCTTGTATGTGTTATTTTTATCAGATTGGATCTCGATCCTCTCCTCCTTAAAATTATCGATCTTTAAGCGCAAAGATTTCACTTGGTCCAAAGAATGCACACGCGTCAAACGGATCTGATCCAAATGAGACATTAGCGGTTTAGATTCGACTCTAAAAACATGCTCTCCAGGATTTAAATGAACGTACGTTTCGTGATTCCACCACTGATGCTCTGAACCCCACCCTCCAGTCACCTCAGCTAGTACAGAAATCACATTATTTTTATTAGCATCAATGATCAAACTCCCTGGCCTTGAACTTTTCGCGGCATATCGAAAATCGACAGAGTATGTGCCCTCAGTTGTTATTTTAACCTCATATTCGGCAAAATTTTCTTGGCTTCCAGGATCAGATATATAAGTGGCTTCATTATCATTATTCCCTTGAATGACGGACACATTGCCACGAATAAATTTTTCAGCCTCCCATTGCACAATAGATTCTGAATCCACAAATTCAGATAACTTAATTTCGAGATCACCTAACTGTTCATTAATATCCACTAGGCGAGCTTTCTTTTTTTCCTCCTTCTGCTCATCTTCAGGCCTGCTCAAAGACTGATCTTCTATTTTGGTACTGTGGAATATTCCAGCAAGAGCATAATAGTCTGCTGTTAGTATAGGATCAAATTTGTGATCATGGCAACGAGCACAAGAGACGCTGATTCCCATAAAAGAACGACTCACTGTATCAATTTGTTCATCAATGATATCAGCCCTTTTCTTTACACTATCTTTTTCGGCCAAAATCTTTGTCCCAATTGCAAGGAAACCTGTTGCAGTGACGCGGCGTGAACGTTCAGAAGTTTTACTTTCAAGAAGATCTCCTGCCAACTGTTCAGTTATAAATTCATCGAAGGGCAAATCACGATTAAATGCATCAATAACAAAATTGCGATACCTCCAGGCATGAGGGTAAGCGTGATTTTCATCTCCTCCGTTAGAATCACCATATCTAGCAACATCCAACCAATGACGCCCCCACCTCTCTCCGTACTGTGGAGAATCAAGTAAATCATTTACGATCCTTGCGAAGGCCTCAGTAGAATGGTCCTTTAAAAATTCTTCTACTTTTTCAGGGCTCGGAGGCAAACCAATCAAATCGTAATAGACTCTTCTGATTAGCTGGGCAGGCTCAGCCTTCTTGGCAGGTGTAATATTAGAACTTTCTAGTTCTACCAGAATGAAATTATCAATCTCATTCTTAGACCATCCTTGAGTTTTAACTTCCGGGACAGAATGAAATTTTGGAGGTACGAAGGACCAATGCTTGCTTCTATTCTCAGCACTAAAGGCATTAAGAGTTAATAAAAATGCAATAAATTGGAATATGATCCTGTGAAAACCACCCAACTCTGCGAAAAACATAAATTAATTGTCCATCAAACGTTATTAAGAAGCAACCCTAGGGACGTAATTCAATCAGTAAAATAACCAAAAAAAATAGCATCGAACTCAAAATTGCATAGTTCTAGAAAAATTGGTCGTACTACTAACCCCACTAATATGTCCTATTAAATCTGATCAATAATATTATTAAAGGTCTGGCTCGGCCTCATCGCTCCTGTGGCTTTCTCATCATCGGGTCGATAATATCCTCCAACATCAACTGAACTGCATTGCACTTCCATGAGCTCTGAAACTATCTGCTCTTCATTGGATCCCAATGATTCAGCAACTGAGACAAACTCATCCTTCAGTTCTTCATCTTCGTTCTGGTCCACGAGTGCCTGAGCCCAATATAAGGCAAGGTAATAATGACTTCCTCGGTTATCATGCTCACCTGCCTTTCTTGAAGGAGATTTATTTTCCAGTAAATATTTTGTAGTCGCATCATTCAATGCCGTAGCAAGTATCCGCGCTTTATTATTATCAAAATTTTCAGCCATATGTTCTAGCGAAACTGCCATCGCCAAAAACTCACCTAACGAATCCCATCTAAGATGATTTTCTTGCTCGAATTGTTGCACGTGCTTAGGAGCAGACCCTCCCGCACCCGTTTCAAATAATCCACCACCATTCATTAGCGGAACTATTGATAGCATCTTTGCACTAGTTCCAAGCTCAAGAATTGGAAAGAGATCAGTGAGATAATCCCTCAATACGTTACCTGTTACGGAAATTGTATCTTTACCCTCCTTGATGCGCTCAAGAGACAGTAGTGTTGCCTTTGCAGGTTCTAGAATCTGGATATCTAATCCGTTGGTGTCATGATCTGTTAGATAAGATTCCACTTTCTTAATCAGTTCAGCATCATGAGATCTTCGATGATTTAACCAGAACACCGCAGGATCACCAGTGGCACGGGCACGGTTAACGGCAAGCTTTACCCAATCCCTTATTGGGTCATCCTTCGTCTGACACATTCTCCATATATCTCCACCAGAAACTGAATGTTCGATTAGGGTATTACCTTCAGCGTCAATGACACGGATCGCGCCATTGCCGGGTGATTGAAAAGTCTTGTCATGAGATCCATACTCCTCAGCCTTTTGAGCCATAAGCCCAACATTCGAAACTGTTCCCATTGTGGTAGGATCAAAGGCACCATTCTCTTTGCAGAAATCAATGGTGGTCTGATAAACTGAAGCATAACTACTGTCAGGAATTACTGCTAAAGTATCCTGTGTCTCACCTGCACTGTTCCACATTTTTCCTGACTCTCTTATCATTGCAGGCATTGATGCATCTATAATTACATCGCTAGGCACATGAAGATTAGTAATACCCTTATCAGAATTCACCATCGCCAAATCTGGTCCCTTCTCATAACAATCTGAAATACAATTCTCTATCAGGGATTTCTTTTCGGGTGGAAATTGTTGAATTTTTTCAATCAAGTCACCGAATCCGTTATTAAAATCAACGCCAAGATCATCAAATTCAGTTCCAAAATTTTCTATTAAATCTTTAAAGAAAACTCGGACACAATGACCAAAAATAATAGGGTCAGATACTTTCATCATCGTCGCTTTCATATGCAATGAAAATAGGACCCCCTTATCTTTAGCTGCAATTATTTGCTCAGATAAAAAATTAACTAACGCATCTTTCTTCATCCGCGTTGCATCAATGACTTCCCCACTTAAAAGGGGCGCAGGTCCCTTAAGGACGCTTGACTCACCATCATCACCAACAAAAACAATACTGTAATCTGTAAAATCTTTAACAGTGATTGACTTTTCATTAGAACAAAAGTCATCCGCTGCCATTGAGGCTACTTCGGTCTTGGAATCAGCTGACCATTCACCCATTCTGTGTGGATTATTTCTGGCATATTTCTTTACAGCGCTCGGAGCCCTTCGATCAGAATTACCTTCACGCAAAACAGGATTAACCGCACTGCCTTTGACTCTATCATAACGACCCTTAACTTCACTCTCTTCATCTGTAACAGGATCCTCTGGATATTCCGGAACATCAAAACCATTACTCTGAAGCTCACTAATAGCAGCCTTTAATTGTGGAACCGAAGCACTGATATTAGGCAATTTAATAATATTTGCCTCTGATGTCTTTGCTAACTCTCCAAGCTCAGAAAGAGCATCATTAAATTGCTGATCCTCTTTTAGGCAATCTTGAAAATTTGCTAGGATCCGGCCAGATAAAGAAATGTCTCTGGTCTCTACATTGATTCCAGACGATTTTGTAAAAGCCTGAATCACTGGAAGTAATGAGTAAGTAGCGAGTGCAGGAGCTTCGTCCGTCTTCGTATAAATTATAGTAGGAGATTGTGACATTTGGTTGTTTGGAAATAATTGACTATGTCCTGTGAACGAGGCGATTTAAGCAGGGACAGGCAAAAGGTCAAAGATAAATAAAATATGATCTAATTGACTTGATGAATATGTACGTCCTGTTGTGGGTAAGGGATACTGATCCCAGCCTGATCAAATTCAGACTTAGCCCTCTTAAGAACATCCCAGTGAACTTGCCAATAATTCTCGGTCTTTACCCATGGGCGGCAGATGAAATTAACGGATGAATCAGCCAATTCGTGCAATTGAATCACGGGCTCAGGTTCATCAAGGACTAACTCGTGCTCTTCGACAATTTTCTCAAGAATTTGCTTTGCCTTTTCAGAGTCATCATCATAGCCGATCCCAAAAATCATATCGACTCGCCTTTCCGTACTGACCGAAGAATTAGTAATAATTTGCCCCCAAACGTTCTTGTTAGGAACAAGAACAACCTTATTATCAAATGTTTTAATAGTGGTACTCACTAGACTGACCTGACCGATTTTTCCGGATACGCCACCCACTTCAACCATATCTCCCACATCAAAGGGGCGATAAACAAGCAACATTACACCAGCTGCAAAATTACTAAGAGTGTCCTGTAACGCAAAAGCAATAATGAACGAAGCTCCTCCGATCACTGTAAGAAGAGCCGCAACATTAATTCCGACTGTTGAAAGTCCGACCAGCAAGCCAACCAATATCATAGCTCTAAAAGAAATCTTAATCATGAACTGCTCAAGGAGTTCGGAAAATCGATTGCTTTTTTGAGCGGCTCGGCGCACAACTCGACGCACAAATCCCGCCAATGCCCAGAAAATCATCATGATCGCAGAAAACTTCAAGAGCTGAATGCCCCACTTGACCCCGCCTTCTTTTGAGGTAAACCAAGAGGCGTATTTAGACCAAAAGGAATCATCATCATTAACTGCAATCTGAGCTCCAGAAACAGCATTCGCGTACATCTCCAAATCACTCAGATCGCCACCCTTTTTCTTTGACTCAGCAAGAACAGTTCTAAAAAGAATCAACTGCTTAAGTTTAACTTCTATAAAACCATTCTTCCTCCCCTCATCGGCTAAGCTTAATTCCTCCTTCAAATTAATATCAGAAATATTTTGGACCGTTTTCTTTAAGCTATTTCTCCAAGCATGTGACAACTCATTGAGTTCATCTTTAGTCATTGGATTGAGCATTATCTTTAGTTGTTCAACTTTCAATGATGCGTCACCAACTCCCAGTGATCTCATCCTTTCGGCATCAAGTAATTCCTCATCAGCTAATAGCGGGAACATCCCAACAAAAATCAGTGATAATAAACCTTGAATAAGAACAGATAAATTTCTCATATTTAGAAAAAAAATAACTCTCTAATCTCGCAAATTATCAGTTTACCGCAAGCCCTTGATTTATTCAAAAAAACTAAGGGCAATATGAATACAATCACTCTGACATTTAAGCCATTAAATGAGATATTTTACCAGTACTTTCAGCATATCTATCCATTTCCAAACCCAATGCTTTCGCTTGAGTCAGCCATAAGTTAGCTAAAGGCAATCCATGATATAGTTGTTGGTATTTTCCTTCCTTCTTTGGAACTGCTCCTGAATGGTCTGAAAGATTGATGTGTTTACCAGTGATTAGTTTTCCTCCTCCAGAGCCTGCCATAATGATTGGAAGAGCACTATATTGATGAGTTGATCCATCACCCAAGCCCGATCCATAAGTAAATAAAGTATTGTCAAGAAGCGTCGTCCCATCTGCTTCTTTGATGGAGTCCATCTTCTCAACTAAATAGGCAAATTGTTGCATATGAAAATGGTCAACTCTTAATAGATCCTCAATGAAACGGCCTTGATTGTGTGACATTTGATGATGGCTTCGAGGCTTTTCAAATAGAGTCTCATACATGTATGGAGTATCCCAACGCTCAGGACCCACCATAAAAGTAGCAACGTTCGTTAAGCCTACCTGCAAAGCTGTTACCATGAGATCACCCATGAGCCTTATATATTCTCCTCTCGGCAAATGAGCATCGGCCGGCTCTTCGAACTGAGCAAAAGATAATTCCTCACGAAGCTTTTCAAGTCTTTCCATCTGCTCTTCGATCGTCCTAATCGAATCAAAATATTCGGAGAATTTCTGCTTGTCATCATATCCAAGATGGCGCTGCATGGATCTAGCATCCTGTAACACCAAATCAGTTATATTCTTATTGGACTGTCTTTCCTTAGTTCCAAAAAGACGACGATAAACTTTCCGAGGATCCCTCATACTTGGAGCTACATGCTCAGTCCCATACCAAGAAATATTATCAAACTGAATAGACTCCTTATTATCCTTGTGACTATTACAGCTAAACTCCAGAGTACGAAAAGGAGTGTCTTGGCCAATTTTCTCGGCCACTACATGATCCAATGTACGAGATTGCGGATAAGGAGATTGAGTAATTGTATGAGGAGCCGAATTTGTAAGAAAACATGAAGCACATTGCGCATGAACATCAGTCCCCTCCTGAAAGGTCCGATCAAGCCCCGTAATGAAAGTAATTTTTTCCTTCATTTTCTCGAGAGGCTTTTGTGTAGTAGTCAGTTTTAACTCATGAGTGCCTACCTTAATTTTGGCATCATTTTTCACTTCAGTCCTACTACCATTGAATTTAGGAATTGCCGCTTTATCTTCGCCAGGAAAAAAACCCCTACGCACTACACCAATTGGCACATAAAACCAGGCCGCTCGAACGGAAGGCTTAAAAGGCTCTGCGGACTTTGATAAACTTTCCAGCCATGGAATAGCAAGTGCAGCTCCACCCATCCCTCTCACAAAATTCCGCCGACTACTATGGTTAGATTTCATTTATTGATGACGGCTCTATATGTCTTCCAATAATCAATTTTCGTTAGGAATAAATTTGCTATGGAATGGTTTACTACGGGTGATTTCATGAATCATGGTCCGTAAACTATAATTACGCTCAGCCGTCATTTTTGCAACCAAATCCAGAGCTTCAGAATCGGCTACAGTAACCTCACGACCGAGCGCAAAAGCTAATAAGTGTGAGGCCAAAGCACGAGCGAAACGGTTCTTCTCTATAAGAATAGCATCCTTAAACTCTATAATACTGGAAAATTCATGCTTTCTAAATAATGTGCCAGACGAATCTACTTTTGGGCCATTCTCGTAATTATCTCGCCATCGGCCCACTGCATCAAAATTCTCTAAAGCAAAACCAAGAGGGTCAAGTTTTACATGACATCCGGCACAATCAGCGCGTTCGCGGTGCTGTGCAAAGCGTTCACGGAATGTTCTCTTCTTAGCATCATTCGGATCTTCACGCTTAAGTGGTGGAACATCGGCTGGAGGCGGTTCTGGAGGATCGTTGAAAATAACACCCGCAATCCATGCACCTCGTGTTATGGGTTTAGTTTCTTCGGGTCCTGATGTCATTGTGAGGACCGCAGCAGATGTGATGACCCCGCCCTGACGACGATCTGTCAAAGCAACACGTTGAAATTGCATTGTGGTTGGGCCTCCAAGCCTACCTTTAATTTCTGGATCATACCACTTAGCAAGACGCGTAGATCGAAAACTGTAATTTGAATCAATTAGTTCAAGAATAGAACGGTCCTCTACTAATACATTTTCAAAAAGCAACAACGGCTCCATCATCATATCCATAGTGGTACGATAATTTGGTGGAGCGTAATAAAAGTCCGGATATTTCTTAACGTCCGGAACCGCCGAAATGATTCGATCCAATTGCAACCATTGGGAAGGGAAACTGTCACAGAAACGTTTGACTCGACGATCCTTAAGCATGCGGTCCACTTGCTGATTTAGAATAGCAGGATCTGATAGATGGCCAATCTTTGCTGCTTCCAGTAAAATTTCATCAGGTAAGCTCCCCCAAAGAAAAAAAGAAAGTCTAGAAGCCAGTTCATAATCATCAATCTTCTCAATGGAACCTTTCCCTAATTGTCTATCATAAAGATAAAGGAATCGCGGGGATGCCAGAACTGCCGATACAGTTTCCTTCATGGCATGAGTAAAGGGTTTGCCTGAACTGACGAGACGCTCAACGTATCCAGCATAACGCTCAATTACATTTTCTTCGACTGGCCTCCGAAATGCCTTCGACAAGAAGGGGTATAATCGTTCCCTGGATACCTGTAGAATATTGGATCCTTGCTTAGGCTCCGCAAATAAATCATTCCATGTACCACAAGTCTTATTGTTAAAATTAGTACTTTGAACAATCGAACCTGCCAAATTGAGGAAGCTTTCCATAAGGAACGGTGATAACGAGAGGTGATCTCCTTGATTATCAAAACCATTTTCAGCTCTAAGATCTTGAGGGAATGGAGCGACCCCAGCCAGTCGAGGCTCAATCAATCCGGACTTTCCCAGTGGACGACTACTCACCGTCATTTTGTCGGGCATCTTGCCAGTCTCGGGACGGAAATAATTACTGCGGTCTCTCATCATTCTTTCAGGAAGCGGGTAAACTTCGACTCTTAGATTAAGAAGGTCCTTAACAGCATTAGCATACTGAAAACGATTCATTCTGCGGATCGGAGTCCGCGCAAAAGAATTATTTTTAAGTATCGATTCCATTAATACTGATTCCAGTTCCGTCAGGATTAATTTCTTTTCTGGTTCCGGTATCGGACTTTCCTCTTCGGGCGGCATCTCGCCATTCTCTATAGCTATAATTATTTTTTCAATGCGTTCAGCATCTTCTTGAAACTTGGGCAAAGTATTCAGCTCCAAAAGATTTAACTTACCTTTAACTTTACCTTTTCCCCCATGGCATTTAATGCAGCTTGCTTGGAATACAGGTTTAATCAGATTATCAAAGGCATTCTTTCTTTCTGACGACTCCGCATTGAGCGCTAAAAAAACGGCCAAGATAATTACGGGACTCTGCTTCATTTTTTCTCAAGCACTATCCAATACCAAAACGGAAAGGGTCAGAAGGATCAATCAAAATATTAATCTCTCCGTTAACCCATGCCCGACCACTTACTTTTGGAACTACTTTTTGATCTTCCAGTGGCATCACTTCCCCCTCAAAGACAGTTCCCAGAATACTGCTTTGTCTCCAAATTTGATCTGGTTTCAATTTTCCGGAAGCATGCAAACAGGCTAATTTAGCACTGGTTCCGGTACCGCAAGGAGATCGGTCATATTCCCCTCCAGGACACATTACAAAATTCCTCGAATCTGATTTAAGGGGATCAGAAGGAGGTCCAAAAATTTCAACATGATCAATTTTACTGCCGTCATCACCAAAGACACCTGCAGCCTCAAGGGCCTCCATTGCAGCGATCGAAAATGAGCTCAGGTCTTTTAAGTTACTTAATTTAATTTCTGGCCCGTACCCTTCAATGAGATAAAACCAGTTACCTCCCCAAGCGACATCTCCTAGAACTTTACCAAATCCTTCAATATCAATTTCAACATTACTCAGATAACGATAACTAGGAACATTCGTCACCCTCACAGAACCGTCTGACCTCAATTCAGCATTTATGGTACCGACCGGTGTCTCTATATCATGAGTCCCAGTTGAAATGCGCCCCATAAATTCAAGAGTCTTAATAAGTCCTATCGTCCCATGTATGCATCCTTTTAAAACACCTGAATTATTAAAAAAAATAACACCCGCTGCGGACTTAGGATTATTAGGTTCACAAAGCAGAGCACCCACCATTGCTTCAAAACCTCTAGGCTCACTCAATAAAGCGGTCCTTAACCAATGTGCTTTTTCTTCAAACTGGTCTCGAAGTTCTGCCATATTACCTACTCCAAGATCAGGTGCACCATCAACAACTACTCTGGTCGGTTCACCAGCAGTATGGGAATCAATGACTCTGATTTTCTTAACATCCTTGCACATTAGTGTATTTTTTAACTCTTTCGATGCCGCCAGTCCAGCACTCACAAACATTAAATTAATTCATATCTATCAAGCAAACCGCCCCGGAAACAACGCATCTAATGGTAATTCGTTATGTTCATTACAAAGGATATTCGCCATAATGTGACCAGTTATTGGGCCAAGACTCAGACCCATCATTGAATGGCCAGTTGCAATAAAGACACCATTCGCACCCGGACCGGCCGGACCAATGTATGGCAAACCATCAGGCGAACAGGGCCTAAGACCAGACCATCTCTTGATACCATTAAAATGCTCAGCTTTAAACTGAGGAAAGTATTTGGGAATTGACTTTAGAATGCCCTTAACACGACGAGCATTTATGGATAAATCGTTATCACCTAATTCCATAGTTCCTGCAAAACGCAAAGAACCTCCCATCGGAGTCACTGCAACCCGAGCCTCATTGAGAATAGAACAGACACGCGGCAGTTGCACAGGTTCTGGTACCGTCATTGAATAACCCTTACCGGCTAGGAGAGGAAGATCGAGTCCCAAATCACGAGCCAGAGATGATGACCATGCACCTCCTGCAATAACAAATTGATCCGCTTCGATACTATCATTTGAGGATTCACTCCCTTCTAAATTAATACAGCGCAAGGCCTTAGCTTGGCCATTCTCTAAAACAAAACCATCAGCATAAACCTGATAGTGTATTTCTGCACCCATCCCAAGAATTTTTTTTCTTAGCTGTTTTAAAAATAAATCAGGATCTAGATGGCAATCCTCTTTGAACCAAACTCCTCCTTCTACATCCATTTCAATGTCTGGGTCTATCTCAGACAATCTTTTCGAATCACATACTTCTACCTCAAGACCTAATTCATTGGCGTCCGAAGCTAGAATCGATTCTTCTTCAAGTGAATGAGATCCCTTGCAGAGCATTAATAATCCTCTCTTCACCAATTCATAAGAGCCGCCCTCCGCCAGTTCCACAAATAGCTCACGACTCTTTAAATTCAAATCACGCAAAAGCTCACGGTTATGTATGACATGTTTTTTATTTGCGGAACGCCAAAACAAATAAAGCCAGCGCATTAATTTTCTACTCGGTCGCAAACGAATCGCAAAGGGACTTTCTCTACTTAGCATCCACCTAAGGCCCAATGCTATCATTCCTGGCGCAGCTAAAGGAACGAAATGACTTGGCACAACCATACCAGCATTCTCTACAGAGCAATTATCACCCTCTTCAGGCTCCCTTTCCAAGAGAATAACTCTTTTACCAGCTCTTAATGCATAGTAAGCAACACAAAGTCCAATGACTCCTCCTCCAACAATCACAACTCTGTGCTTGTTTTGAAAATCATATTTTGGAGAAGACATTAGTATAAATAATTTTTTTTGCGTATTAAAATAGTGATACTTAAAATACAAGTATTACAGCCTGCTAAATGAACGTCTATTGAGAACTAACAAAAAGCATGATCCAGACTACAATGAATATCTCATCATTCATAAGTTTTCCAGAACTGTAAAATTTTATATAATCAGTACTTAATATTTAAATACACATGATTCACAAAATATCATTTCTCTTTATCTCAATATTGCTTTGCCTTACGACCTCTCAAGCCAAACCTAACGTTCTTTTTATTGCAATTGACGATCAAAATGACTGGATCGGCTGCCTAGGAGGACATCCACAAATTAAGACTCCGAACATAGATAAACTCGCAGCAAGGGGAACCGTTTTTCTTAATGCACACTGTCAATCACCACTGTGTAATCCATCACGAACAAGTCTAATGACAGGGCTGCGCCCAACTACCACTGGAATTTACGGACTGTCCCCATGGTTTCGTGATGTCCCTGATTTGAAAGATATAGTCACTCTCCCACAACATCTTAAATCACATGGATATAAAACACTGTCAGCAGGAAAAATCTATCATGGTAGATATGGAAGGAATTCAAAAAAAAATAAGGAGTTCGATGTTCTTGGTCCAGGAGCAACTGCGGCCCCCTTTCCAGAAAAAAGATTAGTCGCAAAGACTCCCCAAGCTCACCGTTTAGTGGATTGGGGAACTTTTCCACACAAAGACGAAGATAAGGGAGACTTTAAAATAGCAGATTGGGCGATAGAGCAAATTAATGCTAAACCCGATGAACCTTTCTTTCTTTCGGTAGGATTCTTCTTGCCGCACGTCCCTTGTTTCGCAACCCAAAAATGGTTCGATATTTATCCTGAAAGCACTTTAAAGCTTCCACAAATCAAACTCAATGACCGGAAAGACACTCCTCGTTTCTCATGGTATCTGCATTGGAGACTTCCCGAAGTCCGTCTCAAATTCTTACAAGAACACAATGAGTGGAAAAATTTAACCCGGTCATATCTGGCATGCACAAGTTTTGTCGACGCTCAGGTCGGACGAGTTCTGGAAGCTTTAGAGAAAAAGAAATTAACCGAAAATACAATTGTCGTTTTATGGTCCGATCATGGTTGGCACATTGGAGAAAAAGAAATTACGGGAAAAAATACACTCTGGGATGATGGTACCCGCGTTCCACTAATCTTTGCTGGCCCTGGAATAAACAAAGGACGCTGCACCCAACCCGCGGAGCTGCTAGACATTTACCCATCACTTAATGAACTTTGCGGACTCCCCTTCAAAAAAGATTTAGAAGGCATTAGCTTGATGCCTCAACTCAAAGACGCTTCAACAAAGCGCGATCGCCCGGCCATCACATGCCACAATCACGATAATAACGGAGTCCGGTCAGAAAAATGGCGTTATATCCAATACGCTGATGGGAGCGAGGAACTTTATAACATGATAAAGGACCCTAACGAATGGACGAACCTTGCGAACAGTGCGCAATATCGGGAAATAATGGAAAATCACCGCAAGTGGATACCAAAAAATAATAAGAAACCAGCACCGGGAAGCGCGCATCGCGTGCTCACTTATGACAAAGAATCTGGATCTGTTATTTGGGAAGGTAAACCCATCAAAAAGAATGAAAAAATTCCAGAAATTTAAACAGGATACTGCCCTTATTTTTGTTCCAAATCATTGAGAATATCTCTCTAAATTCTTTTATTCGGCTTATTGTTTTTATGGACTATATTATAGTCCCCTATGAATCATTCCCCCAAGCGTTATCGATCGATAATCTTGTTATTCTCCTCGATTTTATTTTTACTTTCTGAAGCCTTCCCGGCTCCAATAATTAATGAATTCGTAGCTTTGAATAGATCAACGCTTTACGATGAAGATGGACAATCATCAGATTGGATAGAAATTCACAACCCCCACCCAAACACCATTGATCTTGAAGGATACTTCCTTACAAATGATCGGGATGATTTGAAAAAATGGGAGTTTCCAAAGGTCTCACTAGCTGCTGATGCATATTTGATTGTGTTCGCATCTGGCAAGGACCGTGACAATGGAGAGCTCCACACAAACTTTAAAATTTCAAAGTCTGGAGGATACCTTGGTCTTGTGGACCCTGGCGGAAAAACCGTCGTTTCTGAATTGTCTGACTTTCCAGCCCAATATGAAGATTTCTCATATGGCATAAAAGGGGAAGGGGAAAGCTTTTCAACTACCCTAGTTAGGGAAGGAGATGCTTGTAAATTATTAGTGCCCTCCAACAACATTGGAACTGCCTGGTACTCGCTTAATTACAATGATGAAACCTGGTCAAATGCCACAACAGGCATTGGATATGAGCGCTCGAGTGGATATGAAAATCTAATAGGTGCTGGCGGTGATATTGAAGAACAAACTTATGACACAAACTCTACTGCGTATATACGAATTCCTTTCTCAATCGATTCATTGAAAGGACTTTCGACTCTTACTTTTCGCATGAAATACGACGATGGGTTCATTGCATATATTAACGGCATAGAAATCGCTTCAGGAAACAAGCCGGCATCACCTACCTGGAACTCAGATGCTAGCACAGATCATCCTGACAGTCAGGCAATCTCGTTTATCGATACGGACCTGTCCGCGCAAGCTTCAGAAATTGTCCGAACAGGTAATAACTTATTAGCAATCCATGTAATGAATGGTGACACTAGGAGCTCTGACCTACTCGCCCTTCCTCGCCTCGAAGCCCAATATATCATCAAACCTGATGAAGGAGCGGAACCCAAACCACCTGAATTAGGATATTTTCAAATTCCAAGTCCTGGGAAAAACAATGGATCCGACTCAGGTTTACCTTCTGGACCAGTTTTAATTTCTCAACCTGGACGCGGCTTCACTGGAAACTTAACTCTTAGTCTGTCAACAAAATCACCCCAAGCGCAAATCCGATACACAACTAACGGTTCACTGCCAACAGAAACATCATCTCTGTACACTGGTGGCACTATAAACCTCGAGACATCAACACTACTACGTACCAGATCCTTCGAAGATGGACTCACAGCGGGCCCAGTATCAGAAGCTGGGTACATAAGACTCTCAACAGACGCTCAAAATTTCAGTTCTAACCTTCCTGTAATTATTATGGAGCGGTTCTCAAATGGTGGCACCACGGCAGCTAATGGTAAAACATTTACTTTCTTTGCATTCTTTGAACCTGACCCACAAACAGGAAAGACACGACTCAACGGGCCCTACTCCCTCGGCACACGAGGAGGATGGAAAGTGAGAGGTTCCTCATCTTCAGGATTTAGTAAAAAAGCATTCTCCATTGAGGCATGGAACGAATCAAACCGAAACAAAAACATCTCCCCACTGGGTTTCCCGGAAGAATCAGACTTCATTCTAAATGCACGATCAGTATACGACCGCAGTCTAATGAGAAATGCTCTTATTTATGAACTGAGTAATCAGGTCGGAAGATATGCTGTGAGAACAAAGTTCGTAGAACTTTTCAAAGATGATAATGGTGGAACATTAAGTTATGGCAACGATTACGATGGAGTTTATACGTTCATGGAAAAAGTTTCTCGTGACAAAGGTCGAGTTAATGTCGAAAGACTAACTGATAATGTATCTGAAGAACCTGAAATTACGGGAGGATATATTCTCAAAGTAGATCGTCTTGATCCAGGTGATTCCGGTTTACGTGCGGGCGGACAAACACTCGGATGGGTATATCCTAAAGAAGATGATGTAAGCTCCGATCAGTCAAACTGGGTCCAAAATCACATAAACGAGATGAGCTCTGCCCTTAGCACTGATAATTTCGGAGACTACATTAATACACTTTCCTGGGTAGATCATCATTTGCTAAATGTTTTAACACTTAATGCAGATGCACTAAGGCTATCAACTTTCTTTCATAAAAAACGGAATGAAAAAATTGAGTATGGTCCAATATGGGACTTCGACCGATCAATGGAATCAACGGATGGGCGCGATAATAATCCTTCAACATGGTCCGGAGGAACGTCCTATTTTACTTTCCCATGGTGGGGATCTCTATTTGATAACGAAAATTTCTGGCAAGTTTACATCGATCGCTACTTCGAACTTCGCGAAGGTGCATTTGCAACATCAAACGTACATTCGATCATCGATAATATGGCAACTGAACTCAATGAGGCTCAGGCAAGAAATTTCCGAAGATGGTCAGATCAGCCCCGTTTCGGAAGCTATCAGGGAGAAATTAATCATCTCAAGGACTGGCTAGGAACTCGTCTCGATTGGATGGACGGTCAATTTGCACCAAGGCCAACAACGAATAAAACAGCAGGATCTTATCCACCAGGCACAAAAATTACACTGAACGCAAACTTGGCAGGGAATCAAAACATTTATTATACCCTTGATGGAAGCGATCCCAGACCACCTGATCAATCAGACCCATTAAATGGAACTATAATTATTGATGAAAATATTGCTGTCCGAGCATTGGTACCAACCTCCAACATTAGTTCATCATGGTATAGAGACTTAAACTTCAACGACGGTTCATGGATACAAGGAACGAACGGCGTGGGTTATGAAAGGAGTAATGGATATGATCCTTACATCAACATAGATGTTGACGACGAAATGAGCGGAAGAACTTCTTGCTATATCAGAGTTAAATTTGATCTAACTCAGACCGATATTGAAAAATGGAACTACATGATTCTTCAAATGCGATATGATGATGGATTCGTTGCTTATTTGAATGGCACACGAATCGCATCTTCGCAGGCACCTGGGAATCTTACCTGGAATTCATCAGCCACTCAAACTCATGATGACGGGTCGGCCACTATATTTCAAAAATTCGACACTAGTAATTTTATCAATCAGCTAAAATCGGGCCAAAACCTACTCGCCATTCACGCACTCAATGAAAGCACCTCAAGTAGTGACTTCCTAAATCAAGTTAAGCTTATCACTGGATTTGACGAAGACGCTGGAGACGGAGGCACTAACGGCTTCAAGTACACTGGTCCGATCACTCTCCAAAAGACAACACGACTCTTTGCTAGGGCCTTTGACAGTGATGGAGGAAATTCTACCAGCTCTGGACGGACCCCAGTAGGAACTGGTTGGAGTGCACCTCTAAAAATTGAATATCTAGTCAATGAGGATCAAGCCTCAGCCTCTAATCTTGTGATTACAGAAATTATGTATGACCCCTATGATTTCGCAGGGCCAAAAACAAATAATAGTGATTTCGAATGGATTGAACTGCAAAACACTTCATCAAATCCCATATCTCTTACTGGTGTCAACTTTAAGAGCGGTATCGAATTCACTTTCCCTGGATTAACTCTCGAACCAAAAAAAAGTACGGTCATCGTCGGAAATCTTGAAGAATTTGAAAAAAATTATGGCTCTAACACAAACTATTTAATAGCAGGAGAATTTTCTGGAGCACTTAATAACGGAGGTGAGGACATACAACTGATCACGGCCGGTGGAGATATCATCCAGAGAATCTCCTATCCTGACAACATTGCAAATGAAGGATATTCACTTGTCCTAGGAATAGATGGGTGGCGCCAAAGCAGAACACTTCTTGGATCTCCAGGTATTAATGAAGCACTCGAAATTGAATTGCCAAATGTCTTCATTAACGAAGTACTAAGTAATTCAGTTCCACCTCAAGTGGACACGATAGAATTATACAATCCTAATCCTTTTCCAGTTAACATCTCAGGATGGTTACTCACTGACGACCTTCGAGATCAGCTCAAATTTAAGATACCTAATGGCGTTCAATTGCCAGAGAAAGGTTACTCTACTTTTACTGAAAATGATTTCGTAAATTTTGCATTAGACTCATTCGGAGAAGAGGTATTTCTGATTGCAAACAATTCAAACAATCAAAGGCTAGGTTACGTAAACGGATTCAAATTCGGAGACTCCGGGTCTGGATTCTCTATTGGAAGGCACGTAACCTCAGATGGAAATATCCGATACGAACCTATGTCGACTCAGACATTTGGTTCTGCAAATTCCGAGCCTGTATCAGGTCCTCTCATAATCACTGAATTAATGTATCACCCCGAAAATAATAATACAGAATACATCGAAATTAAGAACATAGGATCTTCAACATTTAACCTTCAAGGCACAGAGATTAGCGGCATAGACTATCAATTTAATGACCCAATCTCTACTCTGAATCCTGAACACATTCTACTCATCGTTAAAGAAGATCCTACCACTTTCCGTAATAATTACAGTGTCCCAGAAACGGTAGCAATTTATGGACCCTTTGTTGGCTCCCTAGATAATGGAGGCGAGCGAATCAGAATAAGAATTCCGGAAAAGTCCGCGATAAATGGTGAACCTGATCTGAAAGTGTCTATTGATATTGCTGAATACTCAGATCAAGATCCTTGGCCAACTTCTGCCGATGGCCAAGGAAGCTCATTGCATAGGACACATCCTATCAAGTATGCAGGAGATCCAAAGAGTTGGAAAGCTGCAGCCCCTTCCCCAGGAATAACAAATAATGATAATTTCGACTGGAGGGAACTGTTTTTTAGTCCTGAAGAAATTACTGACAATGCACTATCGGGCCCTCTCGCGGACGCCGATTCGGATGGCATTGCAAACATTCTCGAATATTTACTTGGTAGTGATCCAAGAAAATCTGAATCAAGAATATTTAAGGAATTTATGAGACAAGAACAAGCCAATGAGACTGGTAAATTCGAACTCAAAATTAAGCGTTTAAAAAATATTGTAGGGTACGAAATAATTATTGAAAGTTCTACTGATCTGATTAATTGGATCGCGCCTACTAAGCAATTGATTTTAAAGAAACAATCAGATAACGGGGACGGAACTGTCAATATAACCTATTCAACATCCGACCCGTTAACTTCTAGAAAAACCTACTTCCGGATAAGAGCTATTGAATCACCTTGATAAGATTCCCAAACAGCCAAGAATTCCTTTGCTGCATCAGGATCATTTAATATAACGCCTCCTCCTTTGTATTTTTCCTTTCGTTGAATACTAAACCCAGCCCATCCATTGGGGTTGAGTTTTTTTTGTAATTCGAGCGCCACTCTTCCCATTGTCATCCGGACATTTAGCTCTACCACTTGCCTCAACATTAACCTTCCATCATCATCACGCCAAACCAACGCATCGACTCCAACTGGACCGCAATATTCTGGTAACAACTTTAATATGGTTGATGGTATCTTTTCATTATACCAAGAAAGAAAATCAACTTCCTTAAACAAAAATTCTGAAACCTCTGGACTAAGCATCTTGCTAAATCTTGGAGCCAATCTTATCCCTCTGAACTGTCCCCTCGAATCATTAATGAGCTGAGTCATTCCTAGACATTCAATCTCTCCATTTTGTATTTCATACAAAACTGAAAAATCCTCAACTCTCTGTAATAAGGGTTCAGCGACAATGAATCCATGCATCTGAATCTTCCTCTCAGCCCACACTTGCACCTCTTTAGAAAATGATTCCGCAATCATGTGACCCTTTCCAGAACAGCCAAAAGCAGATTTAAAGAGAATTGTATTCCCTCTCAAAACATCATTTACTTCACTAAGATTTCTGCAAAATCCACCTACCTCATCTCGAACACCTAGCTCCTGCTCAAGACTAACACCAATTTCTTTAGATAGCCAAGCCTCTGGAATTGGCTCTCTCCATTGCCAAGGCACTCGATCCGATACTGCCTGCCCATAGGGTTTTAAGTGATCGGAGGCATCTATCGACCAGGCCCATGGTCGTAAGCCTCCAAGCTTACGACCATCAAGACCATCAAGAGGCAATACTTCAGGCAATTCAAGCCCCATACTTTGTAGTTTCTCTAAGTTCTCAACTGAAGGAACATTACGGAACAATGCGATATCATCTTTACGGCTCCAAGCAAGCATCAAAATTTCCAAGTCTTCCTCGATCGCTCTTTCGAATCGATTAGCACGAAACTCGGTCCCACTAACTGAGGCAAGAGAGTACCATTCGGCATTTGGGTTGAACCAATGCACGACTGGAGTCCTTCCCCTAGATTGACCAGAAACCTTCATTTGAGAAATAAATTCATCATCAAAACCCGCATCAACACGCCCCTCTGAATTAAATGGAACCATCCCCTTTGCTCTGGAAGGTGATAATGGAAAGTGCAAAGAGCTATTAAATGCTTCCCAATCAGAATGATCTGCCCTTTTCCAATGCCGTAACCATTTAAGCCCATGACCAACATGATTAATCTCGTCTTGATATATTTTGTCTAATACTGCAGCGGTGCCAGTGTCCCCAATGACTCTAAACTGTTCAGCATAATATTTTGAATAGTCTAAATTGGCTTGCTCAAAGGTAAGATTCATTCGAACGACAAAATCCATGATCGTATCCACTGAAGAAACGATGCGCCAGAAATAATCATTTAGTGGTAATTCCCCAAAAGAAATACCACAATCACGCATGCGTCTAAAATACATCTGTGTGTGCATCTGTTCTTCGCGCATCGCTTCATAAACGCCAGCTCGATAATCTTTGGGAGCATCAGGAAATTTCAGCAAAACCAGCGCCATTAATTCAGCTGCCAAGAGTTCATGGTTTGCCAAAAAGTGCATCATGATGCCACGCTCTTTTTCATCAGCGATCCGATTAGAACCAGGGAAATCGGCACGATTCCCACGATCACCTATTGTCAATGATTCTGGACGCTCAGGGAACCGAGGTGTTTTGATAGCCTTGCCGCAAAAATTGTCTATAGCTTCGCGCGGACCTAGTAATAATTTATCCTCCAAAGAAGAAGAGAAAAGTATTCGCTCTGCAACTTCTCTTACATTCTCAGCCATATTATATATTCACTGGGACGGCAGAGACCGACATCACGGCATGGCCATCCCTCATATCATCATTTTCAAAGTCTCCAGAAATTCTAACATGCTGAAATCCTGCACTCTCTAACAATAATTTAATCTCGTATTTCCCATACCATCTTAACCGAGAAAACTTGATCTCCGAGGATTCAGGGATCCCAGTATTATTGATTAATTCAAATCTATGACGAACTTCCATTATGTTTTCGCATCTATCTAAATCAACGCAAGAATGACATAAAGCCCGACTCTCAGAGCCTTCAATTTTTGAATCCTTCTCCAACCGCCAAACTCCATCTAAAAACTCATGAGAAATTTCGTAAAAGGGAGTAAACAAGCTCATAACAAAAAGACCTTCAGGTTGTAGGTGCTTTCGAAAATTCTTTAATGCTGTTAAAGCATCATCTCGCTCATCTAGTAATTGAAAACTCCCACCAGGAATAATAATCAAATCAAAATTATTCTCATAATTAAAATTAGTCATATCCTCCTCAATCAAATCCGCTATGGCATCCTCCGCAGAAAGCCTTTTCCTGCACTCGTCAATCATGGCACTCGAATTGTCCAAACCTGTGATTTTTATTCCCTGTCGAGCAATCGGAACAAGGACACGACCAGTTCCACAACCCACATCTAAGCAATTACCTCCTCTATTCATTGCTAAATCAACATAATATCCCACCTCATCAAAATCATCACTGCCTCGAAAAAGATCGTACAATTTCGCCTCAAGTCCGGTATATTTTTTAGCTGACATTCCGCTTATTCGCCCGAAATTCGTTGTTCGTCATCATTAATTTAAAGACTACACTCTTTATTCAATGCCAAATAGCATAGATCAGACAAATACTCAGTTCTTCCACTTTAGTAACGAAGAGGCTCCTTTTGAGCTTAAGTGCGGGGAAAAACTAACTAATTTTACTCTAGCCTATGAGATATATGGGCAAATGTCTCAAAATAAAGATAATGTCATTCTTCTCTTTCATGCTTTGAGTGCTAGTCAACATGCTGCTGGGTTCACGGAAAATATCGACGGGCTCTCTATCGAATGGGACAAAGAATGTCAGACAGGATGGTGGGATGATTTTATTGGATCCGGCAAGGCCCTAGATACAGATAAGTATTGTGTGATTTGTGCCAACTATCTTGGCGGATGCTACGGATCGACTGGCCCAAGTTCAATTAGTCCTGAAACCGGAAAACCTTTTGGAGGTTCGTTCCCTCGTATCAGCATCAAAGACATTGTCAAATCACAGATTGAATTACTTAATCATTTGGAAATAGAACAACTCCATGCAGTGGCAGGGAGCTCCTTAGGAGGACTCATGGCTGTTAGCTTAGCCACACAGTATCCGGAAAGAGTTAGAACAATCGTAGCTCTAGCCAGTGGAATAAAAACTTCCGTCCTGCAGCGAATTCATAACCTAGAACAAATCACAGCAATAGAATCTGACAGTAATTTTTTAGGCGGGAATTATTATGATAACAATTCTCCTGAGGATGGACTTTCCCTTGCCAGAATGATCGGGCACAAAGTCTTCATCTCTCTAGCAACTCTAGAAAGGCGCGCCAGTAAAGAAGTAAAGAAAGAAACCGAAGAATCTTCGTGGTATCAGATTCAAACCCCGGTCGAGTCATATATGCGCCACCAGGGACAAAAATTCGTTAAACGTTTTGATGCTAACACTTATCTCCGCATTATGGATGCATGGCAAAATTTCAACATATTAGATGAATCAGGTTTCAGCGATTACGCAACAATGTTTGGTAGATGCAGTCATCAAAAATATCTTATTTTCACTATAAATTCTGATGTTTGTTTCTACCCCGATCAGCAAGAAGAACTCGTTTCCGCCATAAGCAAAGGCGGCATTACTCCTATGCATATAACAGTGCACTCTGAAAAGGGGCATGATTCATTTCTCTTAGAACCAGATTTATACGCCCCTCACATCCATTTCGCTTTGGATGAAAGTGATTAATGACAGGGGTATTCGGTAATTAGAGCTTTTTAGACGTTAAAACGGAATTCTATCACGTCCCCGTCCTTCACTTCATATTCCTTACCTTCAATACGAAGTTTGCCAGCATCGCGGGCTGCAGATTTGGATTCACATTGTACATAGTCATCATAATGTAATACCTCAGCTGCAATGAACCCTCGCTCGAAATCAGTATGAATGACTCCTGCCGCTTCAGGAGCCTTGGCTCCATTCCTAATGGTCCAAGCTTTAGTCTCCTTCTCACCAGTAGTGAGATATGTACTGAGCCCAAGCAGCTTGTATACTGAACGAATCATTGTTGAGAAACCACTGTCGACGACTCCCATGTCAGCCAAGAATTCCTTGGCCTCTTCAGGTAATACGTCGATGAGCTCCTCCTCAATACGGGCCGAAATTATAATTATTTCTGCACCATGAGTCTCTTCGGCATACTGTTGTACTCTAGCAACCATTGAGTTGTCCTTTGGGCTATTTATAGTATCAGCAAGATCATCTTCAGAAACATTGCATGCAAAAATTGTACGCTTCGAAGTGAGTAGGAAAAATTCCTTCATTATTTCATAATCATCATCGTTTATATCTGCAGTTATAGCCGGCTTACCTTCGTCAAGATGCGGCAGAATCTTATCAATTGCTTCCAGTTCTCTCTTGGCCTCTTTGTCATTTCCCCTAGATTTTTTTTCACGTGATACCCGGCGCTTCGTCAACGATGCATGATCTGCCAAAATAAGTTCCGCGTTAATAATTTCAATGTCTCTTAGCGGATCTACCGTTCCTAATTCATGGATAATATCATCATTTTCAAAACAGCGAACGACCTGCACGATGGCATCCGTTTCACGAATGTTAGCCAAGAACTTATTGCCTAGACCGGCTCCTTCAGAAGCTCCTTCAACCAATCCTGCAATATCGACAAATTCTATAGCAGCTGGAATGACCTTCTCAGAACCAGACATTTTACTGAGAACCTCCAATCGAGGATCAGGTACAGTAACGACACCAATATTTGGATCTATCGTGCAAAAAGGGTAATTTGCCGCTTCCGCGTTTCGGTTCCGCGTTAAGGCATTAAATAAGGTTGATTTACCAACATTTGGCATACCTACTATTCCGGCTTTAAGCATAGGACGGTGAGACTAGACGTGAAGAGCAGTGTGCGCAAGAGTATCAAATGCACAAGCTGGACAAAATTGTAGCTTATCTGGACCAAGAATTAAAAAATAAGCAGATCCCTGACTATCCAGGGGCAATTAACGGTCTGCAGTTAAGAGGTAAAAAAAACATTAATAAAGTAGGCGCAGCCGTTGACGCTGCTTTACCTGTAATTCAAGAAGCGGCAAAAGAAAACATCGACCTTCTGCTTGTGCATCATGGTCTATTCTGGGGTGGCTCACAAAGAATCGATGGGGCCCTATACAAAAAGATTAAAACTGCAATGGATTCAGGAATGGCCATTTATTCCTCCCATATCCCACTCGATATTCATAATAAATTTGGCAATAATATTTTATTTGCAAAATCAATCGGGCTAACAAAAGGTATCCCATTTTTGGATTGGCAAGGGATCAATACAGGGCTTCGTTTTGATGTAGAGATGAATCGTTCTGATCTCTTAAAGAAAATAGAAAAAACATTACAAAATAAAATTCACATCGCACCTGGAGGCCCCGCAAAGATAAAGAAATTAGGTATCATCA
>JABGYE010000087.1:0-7383 GCA_018675395.1 Akkermansiaceae bacterium | reverse complement strand
GGCTTAATCGATTTCTTTGCCACCGACATGGCCGCGACTAGTCACTACAGGGAAAAAGTCATGATGGGAAACATGGACAACATGGGTTGGTTCCTGGAATTTGCTCAACCTAGGCAATATATGCGCAATTCAATGTATCTAAATACTGGTACCAATAAGATGCTAGAAGCCGCACAATTATTAGGAATTTCCAGCACTGACTGGTCATGGAGCCCACGCCTAGAAGACTTCGATGGTGATGGGAAGTTAGACCTTTTTGTCACTAATGGAGTACTGAGAGACAGCATGAATTCCGACATTTCTACGATGGCTGAGAAAAGGTTCAAGGGCGGTAGCAATGAATGGAGAGATTTTTGGGCATCTCAACCAATGAGAAAGGAAACGAACTTAGCTTTCAAAAATCTCGGAGATCTAAAGTTTACTCCATCTGCAAAAGATTGGGGCCTCGATCATAACGGAGTCTCATTCGGTGCCGCTACGGCAGATTTTGATGGAGACGGAGACCCCGATCTCATCATTAACAACGCAGACAGCCCGGCCACAATTTATCGCAACAACTCAAATGCGAATCGCGTTTCTATCTCACTTAACGGCAATGGAAAAAACTCCCACGGAATCGGCTGCAAAGTCAAATTAATCAGTGGCAAATTAACTCAAATAAAAGAAATGAATCCTGTGCGAGGATGGCTGTCATCGAATGAGCCTATACTGTATTTCGGTCTAGCTGAAAACGATCTAATTGACAAAATAATCGTAGAGTGGCGAAATGGAAGCTCACAAACCTTCACCAACATCAAAGCTAATCAGCAGCTAATCATTAAGCAGCCGAATAAGCCCCAACCTTCCAGTGCCTTAACAAGATCCAAAGCCCCCAGCATCTATACAAGGTCAAAAGAAAACCATTCAATCATCCATTCAGAATCTTCATTTGATGATTTTGAAATTCAGCCCCTCCTACCTAATAAGCAATCTACCAGGGGCCCAACAATGGCCTGGGCCGACTTTGACGGAGACAATGATTCTGACCTTTTCATTGGCGGATCCGCAAATAACCCTGGAAGATTGTTCCGCAACGACAAGGGAAGACTCATCGAGAAAACCTCAGAAGCTTTAACTGCCTCAAAGAACAGCGAGGACGTTAATTCTCTCTGGTTCGATGCCGACTCTGACAATGACTTGGATCTCATTGTAATTTCCGGATCAAATGAATTTCCAACAAACGATAAGCGCTACAACGATCGCCTCTACTTGAATGACGGTACCGGTACTTTATCCATCTCGACGTCATTCCCTGCCCCACCAATATCAACTAATGCGGTATGCACTATCGATATAAACGGGGACGGCCACCCTGACTTAATAACTGCCGGAGCTGCTAAGCCTGGCCAATATCCAGAATCAAATATTGCATACAGTATGATCAATTCGGGAAAGGGTGAATTCAAATTCGAACCCTTAATCGCAATGGACAGTGCGGGATTAATCAACGACTTAATTACCGCTGACATTGATAAGGATGGATCTATGGAAATCATTGCAGCCTGCGAATGGGGACCAATCAGAATATATAGAAACAACAACGGCACCATTGAGGAACAGACTTCAAAATGGGGACTTTCAAATCACAAGGGTTGGTGGAATTCACTTTCAGTAGCCGATCTAGACAACGATGGCGACATGGACATAGTAGCCACGAATTATGGGTTAAATACTAAATACAAAGCCAATAAAGATAGGCCCGAACTACTATATTACTCTGACTTTAACGAATCAGGAGAAAACAACATCGTTGAAGCCAAATACGAAGGTGACACGATCGTGCCCAGAAGAGGCTTTAGTTGCTCACAACTGGCCATGCCTTTTCTCAAGGACAAGCTTAAGACCTTTCACAATTTCGCATCAAGTACTCTTGAAACGATTTACACACCATCTAGATTAGCAGAGTCTAAAAAATATGAGGTTAATACACTAGAACACTCTGTACTAATGAACGAAGCAGACCACTTCAAATTAATCAACTTACCAAGAGAGGCTCAAGTTGCTCCGTCCTTTGGAAGCGAATTAATTGACATCGATGATGACGGAGTCCTAGACATCATTCTGGCTCATAACTTCTTCTCGCCTCAGCGAGAAACAGGAAGGATGGATGGAGGTCTTAGCCTTGCACTTAAAGGAAATGGTGATTGCACATACACACCATTACCACATTCAGTTTCAGGAATTTCAATCAGTGGTGACACTCGAAGAGTCACTGCAATTGATTTAGATGGTAACGGAATCAAAGAAATAGCTTTTGCCCAAAACAATGGTCCGATGATAATATATTCCAAGAAACGCTAAATCTATCTAGCAATGAGTCGATTCATCTTAACATTTCCCTTAATCTCTACCCTAATTCTCTGTTCAATTTGCCAGTCAGAGTCAGTGACATCAAAATTACCTAAAAGAGAAGCGACTAATGGAAAACTCTTTCAAAAATTAGATCCTGCCGACACTGGAATAAATCTCGTATTACCGATCAATAAAAAACACCCCTTAAAAAGAGTATACGTAAGCGCATTTGCATGTGGTGGAATTTCCTCCGGAGACGTTGATGGTGATGGACTTGTGGACCTTTTTATAGCAAATGGGCCAGGAAAGAACCGGCTCTACATCAATAAGGGCAACCTAAAGTTCGATGACAAAACAGAAACTGCAAATTTGGGCGGAGGAGATGCTTGGACAGGCGGCGCTCCCCTAGTCGATATTGATGGTGATGGGGACTTAGACCTATACACCTGCAATTACGGAACACCTAACCAGTTATTCATCAATGACGGAAAAGGCATTTTTGTAGAGAACGCCAGACAATTCTCTCTTGATATAAACGGCGCAATCCTAATGGCCGCCTTTGCTGATTACGATCAAGATGGAGATTTGGACGCTTACCTCCTAGGACATAGACACTATCGCAACGGCGGAAAGCCACCAAAGCCGCCAACCGTATTTAAAAATGGCACTTATGAAGTTCTACCCAATTACAGTAAGTATTTTCAGGTAAATTTAAATTCAAGGGCAGGATTTAAACTGGATGCTGCGGGAGCAAGAGACTATCTTTTACGTAATGATGATGGCAAATTTGTCGATGTCACTGAAGAGGCCGGCATCAGCTCAAAGCCATGGCAAGGAAATTCAGTCACTTGGTGGGATTTTAATTCTGATGGATTACAAGACATCTACATTGCTAATGATTTTGAAGGTCCTGACTTCCTATACAGAAACAATGGGAACGGGACTTTCACTGACATTACCACTTTACACATGCCTCACGTTCCGTGGTTCAGCATGGGCGCAGATGCCGCAGACATAAACAATGATGGCCACTTAGATCTTCTGGTCGTCGACATGGCAGGTACAACTCACTACAAGTCAAAGACTTCCATGGGGACTATGGGTTCTAACCAGCAATTCATGCTCACTGCTAACCCACCCCAACACATGAGAAACTGTATGTTTCTAAATGCAGGCAAAGCCAACCGATTTTTAGACACTGCTTACCTGTCTAATCTTGCTAACTCTGACTGGTCGTGGTCAGTAAAACTCAGTGACTTCAATGAAGATGGATGGTCAGACGCATTCATTACGAATGGCATTGCCAGAAACTTTAACAATTCAGATAATCCAATCGACAAAGAAACGCTCGTAAATAAATCCGAGTGGTCCCTCTATGAAGGTTTACCACCAAGACCAGAGAACAACCTCTGCTTCAAAAATAACGGTGACCTAACCTTTAATGATACAAGCAAAGAATGGGGACTGGACGAACTGTCCATGGCTTACGGCGCCATTAGAGCCGACCTTGATTCAGATGGGGACCTAGACCTCGTTGTAGCCAATTTAGAGAAGCCGATTTCTGTTTTTAAAAATCAAGCATCAGGTAACAGATTAACTGTCCGACTCACTTCAACTACAGCTAATACAAAAGCAATAGGAGCACGCCTAGAAATTAAAACATCATTAGGAAAAATTGTTCGTGAAAATCATCCAGTAAGAGGATTCTCATCATGCGACGACTCACTGATTCATTTTGGTTTAGGCAAAGACCTAAATGTCAGTGAAATGAAAATTGTCTGGCCCGATGGAAGCTCTGAAATAAAGGAAAATCTCGCGGCTAATCGCCATTACGAATTCACGCAATCACAGGAACCTGAATCTAAAATTGTAGCAAAAAAAGTAGAAAAACACTCACTTTTTACTAAATCATCACACTTCAGAGATATCGGCCAGCACTGGGAACAGCCTTTCCCGGACTTTAAGCACCAACCCCTCCTGCCCAATAAACTTTCTCAGTATGGACCTGGCCTTGCACGCGGGGACATCGACAATGATGGCGATGATGACTTCTATCTGGGGGGATCTACAGGGTCCGTTGGTCGAATACTTTTAAATCTTGGTAATGGAAGATTTCAGGAAAGACCGTTCAAAGAAGGAATCCTCGAAGCCGGCAGCGAAGACCTTGGAGCACTTTTCTTTGAAGCCAATGGTGACGGAAAAATAGATCTCTTCGTTGTTAGCGGAAGCGTCGAGGCGCCGCCTAATCATGAAAGGTATAAAGACAGGTTGTTTTTAGGAAAAGGAAACGGTGAATTCATCAAAGCCAATGAGACCTCATTACCACAAATCTTTGACAGCGGAAGCTGCGTCAGCGCCGCTGACTTTGACAAAGATGGCGACTTGGATCTTTTCATTGGGGGGCGCGTCATTCCTGGAGCCTACCCTCTAACGCCAAACTCAAGACTCCTAAGCAATGACGGATCAGGAAATTTTAAAGACGTCACTGAAACCTCAGCACTTGCATTAAAGAAAACAGGCCTCGTCACCTCAGCAATTTGGACAGACATCGATAATGACTCATGGCCCGATCTAATTATTGCCCACGAATGGGGCCCGGTTAAACTTTTTCATAACATCAAAGGCCTTTTGAAACCAAAACCTCTAGCCACTGACAACATCACAGGTTGGTGGAACGGCCTGGCTACTGGTGACGTTGATAATGATGGAGATTTGGACATCGTCGCCAGCAATTTTGGCTATAATACTAAATATAAAGCCTCAATCGCGGCTCCAGAGCTGCTTTTTTATGGGGACTTTGACGCTGACGGCGACAAAGAGCTGCTCGAGGCAGGATTTGAGGATGGTGAATGTTTTCCACACCGCGGCTTCAGTTGCTCAAGCGGGGCCATGCCTTTCCTTAAAGACAAGCTTAAAACATTTCATAATTTTGCAACAGCATCCCTTCAGGAACTTTACACAGAAAATAAAATAAATGACTCTTTGCAATTAGAGGCCAACACACTAGCAACTGGAATCTTCATTAATGAGTCATCTAAAGGGAATCCTAAATTTAAATTCAAGCCTTTACCTCTCTTGGCTCAAGCGTCGCCGTCCTTTGGAATCACTATTGCTGACATGAATCATGACTCCAACCTCGATATCTTTTTAGCTCAAAATTTTTATAATCCGCAAATTGAAACTCGACCAATGGATAATGCGTTGAGCATATTATTAACCGGAGACGGGAAAGGAAATTTTGAAGCAATGAGTTCAGAATCAAGTGGGATTATTTTACCCGGGGACAGCAAAGGCACTTCATGGGGAGACCTAGATAATGACGGTCAACCTGAGCTCATTATCACAACAAATGATGGGCCAATAAATTCATTTAAACTTAACTCTAAAACTAAAGCTCCTCCCCTAGTTCAAATCAGTCTCAAAGGGACAAAAAACAATCCTACAGCCATTGGTGCAATTGTTAGGGTTCAACTAAGCAATAACAATCAATTCACAAGAACAATCACTGCAGGCTCTGGCTACTTATCTCAAAACCCTCAAACCATGCTATTTCCGGCTCAAATTCGTGGCAAAACCGCCACAATCACTTGGCCCGATGGACGCCTTACATCTACTTCAATTCCAACGAGTAACACCAATCCAGTCATCTTACGTTAAAGCTTGTTAATGTTGCATTCATACAATTTGCTGGACTGAGGAATCATTTTTTGTCAATTTGGCAAAATGAAGACCTCCTTATTCTGCCGTATAGTCGCGGCTATAACCGCTGTATTAATAACATTCTCAGTACAAGTCACTGCGGATGTTCTCGTTGATATCGACGTCACTTCGAGTGAAGTCGGTGAACTCCCATCGATAACTAATGATGGTACACTCGGAGGCACGTTTGAAGCCGAAGTCGATACCCCAAGCGTTACCGATGTAGATGGAGTCAAAGCAATAACACTCGATGGAACGAACGATTGGTACGTTGGTCCAGCATCTACACCTCTCGCTGGAAATGCAGACAGGTCACTAGAAGCATGGGTTCACAATCCAGCCATTGCTGCCGAAGAAACGATCGTCGCATGGGGACGAAGAGGCGGTGGAGATGGAACGAACTGGTCTATGCTTTACGGAAACCATAACACATGGGGAGCCCTAGGTGGTTGGGGTGGATCAGCAGATATGCCTTTCGTGCCAGGTGGCGGAGCACCCGCTGCTGGTGAGTGGCATCACTTAGCTCTTATTTATGATGCTGGCAGCAACACTCGATCTATTTATGTTGATGGAGCACTTTCAAATTCAGAAGATGACGGCCCAGCGTTAAATACACATGCGGTTGATAATACTGGAGCTCCTTTACCTATTGTCATAGGAAACCAAAATGAGCCTAATGGAACACGTACTGATAACCTCAGCGGTTCACTTAGTATCGCTAAGCTCAAAATACATGACAATGTATTGTCCGCAGCGGATGTACTTTCCAGTTATGACTCTGACCGTGCAGCATTTGGATTAGGAGGTCCAAAAATTGCTTCATTTTCAGCTTCAGCTACCAGCATAAGCGCTGGCGATAACGTTACCCTGTCTTGGGAGATCACAGGAGCAGCGACTATAAGTATCGATAATGAAGTAGGTGATGTCAGTGATGCTACTGAAACTTCAGTTTCACCAACCGAAACGACCACATATACAATCACGGCAACGGACGCAGATGACGTTTCACAAACAGCATCAGTCACGTTGACCATTCAGAAAGCTGCCGAACTCGTCCACCAATGGAGATTCGATGAGGAAGGCGGAGCCGGAACCACATTAGTTGATTCCGTAGGAAGCGCTGACGGTACCCTCGTCGATGTAGGAGGAAATGACGGCGTAGTCGTTGACGGTAAAGTAACTCTTACAGGAGGAGCAAAAGCTGACTCCGATTATGTCCGCCTACCTGGGGGCCTCATCAGTGGGCTTGCCAGTGCAACTTTGGAAACATGGTCAACTCAGCACTCGACCCAAAACTGGTCAAGGGTCCTCAGTGTCGGATCCGCTTCCAACAATGTATTGCACATGTCCTTC
>JABGYE010000120.1:0-3578 GCA_018675395.1 Akkermansiaceae bacterium | reverse complement strand
CGGACATCAAGTTGTCTATTGTGACGGTCTCGCTGGTCGAATGCTCGATCCCTCATCTTTTGCTTATCAAATCACATTTTCCGCGCCGCCAAAAACAGTACCTGGAATGGAAGCGCCGTCTACTTCCAAAGGAGAGAAATTCGATGAAAATGGAAATTATGTCATTAAGTATTGCCCTGAACTTGGCAAGCTCCCCAAAAAATATATCCACAAACCATGGGATGCTCCAGCCGATGTATTGCGTGGGGCCGAAATCATACTTGGTAAGAACTACCCATACCCGATCGTTGATTTAAGAAGGTCACGTTTTGAAGCACTTGAGAAGTATAACCTTGTCAAAGCCTCATAGATAAAGATGCCCAAGACTTTGAGGTTGGTCCTAGGAGACCAGCTCTCCGACAAATTGGAGAGCTTAAAAGAAATTGATAAGGACAATGATTTGGTCCTCATGTGCGAAGTCAAAACTGAAGCGACTTACGTAAAGCACCACAAAAAGAAGATTATTCTCATTTTCTCGGCCATGAGACACTTTGCTCAAGACCTCATCAGTCAGGGCATTCGCGTTAATTATGTGAAATATGATGACCCAAAAAATACGGGTTCGTTATTGGGTGAAATAAAAAGAAATCTTAAAAAAGAAAAGTTTGAACTGATCGAAATTACTCATCCCGGTGAACATCGCCTACTTGCCGAGATTCAAGACTGGAAGAACCAAATCTCCGTGCCCGTTAAGATCTGCGATGACACCAGATTCCTAAGTCCTCTAGATGATTTCAAAGAATGGGCAACGGGAAGGAAGCAACTAAGAATGGAATTTTTCTATCGAGAAATGAGAAAAAAAACCTCCACTTTAATGGAAGGAGAAAAACCAGCAGGAGGACAATGGAACTATGATAGTGAGAATCGCAAAACGATACCCACAAATATTAACATTCCTGAACCGATTCGCTTCAAACCAAATGCAATTACAATTGAAGTAATTGAACTGGTTGAAAAAGAGTTCAAAAATCATTTCGGATCCTCTAAAGATTTTCACTTTGCTGTTACTAGGGACCAGGCAACTGAAATTCTAGAACACTTCATTGAGGAGAAATTGAAATATTTTGGTAATTATCAAGATGCCATGGTTGAAGGGAAGCCCTGGCTATTCCACAGTCACATAAGCTTTTATCTTAATTGCGGCCTACTTGATCCGCTGGAAGTTATAAAAGAAGCCGAAAGAGCTTACCTTGGGGGTAAGGCCAAAATTAATGCAGTTGAGGGCTTCATTCGGCAGGTACTTGGTTGGAGGGAATTCGTTCGCGGTATTTACTGGTTAAAAATGCCGGAATACGCAATTTTTAATTACTTTAATGCAAAGCGACCACTACCAAAATTTTTCTGGTCCGGTAAGACCAAGATGAACTGCTTATCTCAATGTATAACCGAGACTAGCGACAACGCATACGCTCATCACATACAAAGACTCATGGTTTTAGGTAATTTTCTACTCCTATCTGGCGTCAGCCCGGAGGAAGTTAATGAATGGTATCTTGTAGTCTATGCAGATGCTTATGAATGGGTTCAAATGCCCAATGTGAGTGGAATGGTCCTCTTTGCTGATGGTGGTATATTGGCAAGCAAGCCCTATGCATCGAGCGGCGCTTACATCAATAGAATGTCAAATTACTGTAAGAGTTGCTCGTATAAGGTTAAGGAGAAAAATGGTCCTCAAGCCTGTCCTTTTAATTATCTCTATTGGAACTTTCTTGATCATAATAAATCGAAACTCTCCAATAACCCAAGGCTCGGTATGCCTTATAAAAATTTATCTAAAATGCCTGACGAAAAAATAGATCTCATCAGGAAAGACAGTAAAATATTTCTTAAAGCACTCGAAACCAATCAGTACATTTAAATATTTCCAATTATCCACTGATCTTGACAGGCTATTCGAAGTGAATTGACGTTAATGAATATATTATTCTAAGGTCATCTATTATCTTAAACCATTACGAATATATGAAAACGTTTCCATTGATTGTAACTTCACTGATATTCATCAATCCTATCATTTCACTTTCAAAACCAAAGCTAAGGGTAGGTCATGCTCAAAAACCAGAACAGGCCTCAGCAGAACTGGAATCTATTAGGAAAAACACAAAGGATCTTGAGAATTGGAAAAAAAGAAAAGATACAGTCATAAAAGGAATCTTAAAAGGTGCGAAACTCACTGAACTGCCTGAACGCAAGCCACTGAACCCGCACTATGTCAAAAAACAAACCCACGAAGATTATACCACTGAAAATGTAGCCATAGAAAGCTCACCGGGACATTTCGTGACCGGTACCCTGTACCGTCCTACAAAATTCAAAGGCTCATTGGCAGGCATCCTCTGCCCACACGGACACGGAGGAAGATTCAATGCCGCCAGACAAACTCGGTGCGCGGTCCTGGCTAAGATGGGTTGTGCTGTCTTTCAGTATGACATGATCGGATACGGTGATTCAAAAGAGGTTGGTTGGGATCACAGGAGAACACCTGAAATTCTTAGAATGCAAACATGGAACAGTATGCGTGCTGTTGATTTCATTTCAGGTCTTCCAAATGTTGATCCAGAGAGGATAGGAATGACGGGTTGCTCTGGCGGAGGGACGCAGACATTCATTCTCTCCGCACTGGATGAAAGAGTCAAAGTGTCCGTGCCGGTCTGTCAGGTCTCTGCACATTTCTTTGGGGGTTGTGTCTGTGAGAGCGGAATGCCTATTCACTGGAGCGAAACGCATAAAACAAATAACGCGGAAATTGCCGCTCTGTCCGCACCTAAACCTCAACTCATTGTATCGAACGGGAAGGACTGGACACTAATGACACCCAAAACCGAATTTCCATTCATTAAGTATGTCTATGGCCTTTATGGAGCAACTAAAAAAGTGGAAAATGCGCATTTCAAAAATGAGGGGCATGACTATGGCTTATCAAAAAGAATGGCAGCTTACCCTTTCCTTGCAAAGCACCTGAACCTTGACCTCAAACTCGTTAAGGGCAAGGACGGTAAAATTGATGAATCTTTTGTTAAAGTTCAAACGCAGGAGGAAATGATGGTCTTTAACGGAAAGTATCCGGGAAATGCGGTTCCTCCGAACACGCCGCTCCCCTAAAATTTATCTAACAATTAAGGCTTTACCCATGATGGGACCGTCCCATCACCTGTCGACTTTCCTCCAAGTACCCAAGACAGGTTGAAACTTGCAACGGCCGATCCTCGCTTGGGACCACCCTCAAAATGGTGATAAATCATGCCTTCGGTCTTGGTGCCGGGTCGTCCTGATGTGATTGATGAATAGGCATGACTACCGGCAAATACTAACCGTTTAATTGGCCAGGTCTTTCCGCCATCAAAGCTGGCCCAGACCGTTCCCTGCTTACGACCGCCCGCACTGTCACAGTTACTATAAATCAAAATATCACGGCCCTTAATCGCAAGGCGGGTCAGACCACCCATGCAACCATAATTTGTATCCTGTGGGCCATCTGGAAGAACTTCACAGAACTTAAGATCATTCCAAGTCTTACCGCCGTCCTTACTTGTGGCGGT
>JABGYE010000119.1:0-5391 GCA_018675395.1 Akkermansiaceae bacterium | reverse complement strand
TGATCAAGCCGTAGTATTAAATGCGCGTCAAATTGGTGATGCTTTAGAAGTAGTGGGTAATCCCCTAACGGACAAAGAGAAGGGGGCCCTAGGACGAGCGAAAACTACTGAAGAAGTGTCGGCAGTTCTCGACTCTAAGAGTATTATTGAAATTGTCATTAATCCCGAATCAAGGGTTAAAGTTACCAGTCTATCGGTATTGCCAAATCTTGTGGAAAAGGGGTGGGCTTCGCATCTAATTAAAATAATTAACGAGGCAGGGGTTACGGCTCCGTTACAAGTGAGTAGTGCTCAAGCCTTGCCACTAGCGAACGCGGCAAAGGATTCGTTAGCTGACAGATGGCTAAAGTTAGATATTTTTCGAGGCCGACCTTTAGCAAAAACTTTGAGTGGCGTTTCAGCTGAATATCGAATCTTGCAAATATACACCCGTGATTCAGGAAAAAGATCCGCGAAACTAAAATTCGATGTTGGACAAGGCACTCAAGATTTGGGTTTTCGTAGTGAAATCTTAATTAATTTTGATTGCTCGCCCTCGGCCGATCTTTCCTTTGAGGTTTTAGACGAAAATAATAAACCGACCATTGCTGCATTTGAGATTAGGGACATGCTAGGAAGGGTATATCCTGATCTAGCGAAGCGAGTTGCTCCTGATATGCATTTTCATCCTCAAGTTTATAGAGGATCAGGAGAAACGGTAAGATTGCCTAAGGGAGAATATACGATTGGATATTCTAGGGGCCCCGAATACATGGCAGGCGAGAAGAAATTTTTTCATGATGGGAAAGGTAGTGAGCTGACTTTTAAATTAGAGAGGTGGATTGACCCTAGTGAGCACGGGTGGTGGTCAGGAGATCATCACATTCATGCCGCAGGTTGTGCCCATTATACAAAACCAACTGAAGGGGTACACGCGGATGTTATGATAAGACATTGTATTGGTGAGGATCTTAAGATTGGTTCGAATTTAACATGGGGTCCATGTTTTGATTACCAGAAACAATTCTTTACTGGGAAGAATGATAAAGTTTCTAAGTATCCTTACATATTGCGATATGATGTTGAGGTTTCTGGATTTGGCTCTCATCAGTCGGGCCATTTGTGCTTACTAAGACTCAAGAAACAAATGTATCCTGGAGGCAAGTCGAAGCATCACTGGCCGACTCTTGGTCTAAATACATTGCGCTGGGCAAAAGCTCAGGGTGCTTTAGTTGGACCTGCCCATTCGGGGTGGGGGTTGCGATGTGAAAGTGAAGATCTTCCGAACTATGAGATTCCGCCATATGATTCTATTGGTGCTAATGAATACATCGTGGATGTTACTCATAACGTTCCTGGTCCTGACGGAAAATTAGTTCCTGCTGTTGATTTCCTTTCAACTGTAGATACGCCAATCGTTTGGGAGCTTAATATTTGGTATCACACCTTGAATGTAGGTTACAGAACTAGAATTAGCGGCGAAACCGATTTTCCCTGCATTTACGGAGAGCGTGTTGGTCTAGGTAGGAGTTATGTTAAAATCGATGGTAAACTTGATTACGAAAACTGGTGTGAAGGTATAAGAGCCGGAAGAAACTATACTGGCGATGGTAGGAGTCATTTGATGGACTTTACTGTCTCTGGCGTGGAGGTTGGCACCGAAGGCAGTGAAGTTTCTATTGCGAAAGGTGGACCCATTAAGGCAAGTGTCAGAGCTGCGGCTTTTCTTCCAAAGGCAGTGGATCAAAGTTTCAAGGCTTTGCCATATACGGCAAAGCCTTATTGGCATGTGGAGAGAGCGCGAGTTGGGAAAGAGAGAAAAGTTAAAGTGGAGCTTTTGGTCAATGGCCATCCGGTCAAAGAAGTGGAAATGGTGGCAGATGGAAAAATTAATGACATAGATTTTAATGTTAATATTGATAGGAGTTCATGGCTTGCTGTTAGAGTCCTAGGCACTTCTCACTCTAATCCATTTTGGGTTCTAGTTGATGATAAGCCCGTGAGGGCCTCTAAGCGGAGCGCTCTTTGGTGTCTCGAGTCAGTCGAAAAATGCTGGTCACAAAAAGAAAGGTTCATATCCAAAAATGAGTTGAAGGATGCCAGGTCAGCTTATGATCACGCTAGGGCTGAATATAAAAAGCGAATTGAGGAATGCGTTTTTGAATAAAAGAACCACAATTTAATCATATCGTGATTTGTTTATCCGCATAATCTCGTATTAAGTAGAGTCGTAAATGCGTAAGACAAAGATCATAGCGACTCTGGGGCCAGCGAGCGATTCGGATGAAATAATTGAACAGCTCATTCGCTCCGGGACTGATGTGTTTAGGTTGAACATGAGTCATGCGCAGCATGACTGGGTGAGGGATTCAGTGCCTAGGATTCGTTCTTTGTCGGAAAAGTTAGGAAAGTTTGTTGCCGTCCTAATGGACTTACAGGGTCCATCCATCAGGACCGGAGACTTATCAAAAGAACTGCAGCTCAAGGAAGGGGATCTTTGCGAGTTGTGTTTGGGTAGTGCTGAGTCATGCATAGAAAACAGTACTACTGTCAACTATCCAGGTTTGGCAGAGGACTTATCAGTTGGAGACATTGTTCTTGTTGATAATGGCGTAATTCAGCTAAATGTCATGCAGCTAGCTGACGATCGCATTTCGTGCAGCGTATTAACGGATGGAGTCTTGGGATCACGGAGGCACATTAATTTGCCAGGGATAACGGTGAGATTGCCTGGACTTACGGAAAAAGACATGGATGATGCTATGCTCGGCGCTGAGATGGGCGTTGACTTTTTGGGGCTAAGTTTCGCGAGGGAGGCTGCTCATATTGAAGAGCTAAGAGGTGCAATTGAGCGAGCTGATTCTTGTGCTCAGATCGTTGCCAAGATTGAGGATCAGCAAGCAATGAAGCATCTTGATGAAATCATTCTTGCTTCAGATGCAGTGATGGTTGCTAGAGGTGATTTGGGGATTGAGGTTAACATAGAAGAGTTGCCTCTAGTCCAGAGGAGAATTGTAAGCAAGTGCATCAAGTTGGGGCGTAGAGTTATAGTTGCGACACATATGCTTGAATCAATGCTAGAGAATCCATTGCCGACTCGTGCAGAAGTCACGGACGTTGCTAATGCTGTGTATGAGCAAGCTGACGTTGTGATGCTTAGCGGTGAGACTAGTGTTGGTCAGTATCCTGTTAAGAGCGTTGAGTTATTAGATAGGATCGCGACGAGGAACGAGCTTGCAGGTGCTAATTTTGCAGAAGCAGCGGCACTGAAAACGCACAAACAAAAGACAGTAAAGGCTGCAGTTGTTTTGGCTAATTCGATACCAGGTTGTAAGATTGCAGTCTTTACTAAGAGAGGAGTGATGGCCAATTACGTTTCAAACTTGCGGCCCAATGAAGCTCACATTTACGCTTTCTCAGAAGATGTTCAGGTGCTCAGGCACCTGTGCCTTAATCGTGCAGTCACCGGTCTCAGGGCAAAATTCAGTAATGACGCGGAAGAGACTGTTGCTAGGGGTATTGATGAACTCAAAAGGCGTGGTTTTGCAGAAGAAGGCGATTCAGTAATTGTTCTGAGTGATGTTTTGGGTGGGGAATTTGTGCAGGATTCAATCCATTTACGTGAAATAGAATAAATGCAGATAAATTGGGGAAATTGTGCTAAAATTAACTAAAGAATTATTAAGAAAATGAAAAAAACCAAACAATTTGTTAGTGTTTTCCTCGTTGCGATTGGTCTTGTGATCCCGTCGCTAGGGGAGGAGAAGTCCAAGTCAGAGAAGACTAATAAAGTTTCTACTGCTCTTAAAGGTAAATTGATCGAACTGAAAGGTGATAAAATTGCTGACGCTGAAATTTCATCAAAGGTTGATTACTACGTTCTCTATCATTCAGCTTCCTGGTGAGGCGGCTGTAAATCAGTGACGAAACAGTTAGTTTCGATTAATAAGAAAAATAACAAGCTAGGTGATAAAAAGAAATTTCAACTTGTACTAGTCGATTATGACAGGAGCGCTAAGGGTCTCGAAGGTTATTTGAAGAGTAGTAAGATGAGTTGGCCAGCGATCAAGTTAGATCAGATGAAATCTGTCAGTGAATTAACTTCATTGGGGGAGACTGGATTCATACCTAATATCGTTTTGCTCAAGCCTGACGGAACAATGGTTTCTAATAAGAGAAACGAAGTCATTAAGAAGTTGTCAGAATTGTCAGGTTCTTAAATTTCTACAATGGGCTGGATTTTTAGGATCTTACCCCATCGGGGTGAAGTTCATGTCGTTTGTTAACTTATAGTTAAGCTGAAAACATGTAATGTACTGGAACTTAATACCATGAGCATATTTAACAGAATTAGTGTTATTTCAGTGATTTGCTTGTTGAGTATTTATTCGACTGAGCTTTGTGCTGACATCGTTGCTCGTGAGGATGGTTTTGATCTGCTTGAAGATGGATTTATAGAGGTCGATTCAGAGTTTGGAGTCCTGAGTAACGATTTGTTTGATGGAACTAATATTACTGCTGAGCTTAAGAGTTCTCCCGAAAATGGGACTTTGATCTTCGGATCTGACGGCTCATTTAAGTATACGCCTGATCCAGATTTTAGCGGAGAGGATTCATTTAGTTATGCCTTTCAGAGCCAACCGGAAGTGGTTGAGTTTGAAGTGAGTAAGTCTCGCTCCAAGGTGGACTTTTCTGCGACGCTCACGGCACTTGGTATCAGCCAGACCAGATCAGACAGTTCGGGGCTTGAAGGTAATTTACAAGTGGCTTTGTCTCCTACGGAAAGTCCCTTCGAGAATATACATATTGAAGGAGGTTCTCTTGTTTTGACTGATGACGTTGAACTTAATTATAGGTTTCTCTTTGTCGTTACGGCTTCAGTTTCTGCTGATGGTGGAGACTTGATACTGAATATGACTAAGCCAGGTCCAGAGACGACCGTTTCTGAGTCAGGCGAATTTAGCCAAATTGGTAACGAATTTCAAATCGTTGGAACCGCTAATATTAATGCATCACTTGATCTTGGTGTTCCTGATGGGCCGCAATCATTTGATACGGTTCTCGAAGACATAGATCTCACGGGTCGCATCACAGAAAGCGGGCAGGTTCTGACGCTCAACGTTCCTGTTACTTTCCAAGGTTCATTTGATATCAGCGGCAATATAATTGATCTGGATATTGAAGGAACCATAGTGGCGACGGCTCCAAAACCTTCTTCAGAACAAAGTAATGTTGCTGAAGTTATTCTTCCAGATTTAAATCTTAAAACTGAAACTGTTATAAATCTTTTTAAAGATGTTAACTACGACCTAAGCCAAGTTAGAAATAAAAAACTTGTAAAACCTATTTACTTCACACAATTCCCTAAAGACTTAGATGAATTACAAAATATTAGATTAAAAAAAGAAACAT
>JABGYE010000261.1:0-32971 GCA_018675395.1 Akkermansiaceae bacterium | reverse complement strand
GAGTTCTGATGCAGCGCCTGAAGAGAGTTCTGATGCAGCGCCTGAAGAGAGTTCTGATGATAATGAACCTAAATCTTTAGAGGCTTAATTAGGTATTCACATTTTGCTCTAAGATTGTATAGGAGATTAAGTTTTCATCTTATCTTATTTCTTGGATTGTACTAAGGAATTTAGATTGTTAATCTAGTTGCAGAGTGAATCTTGGTGAAAAGGACAAGTCCTTTATTTGGCATCCATTTACGCCTATGGCTGAGTGGTGTTCAGATACATCTGAACCACTTGTGATTGAGCGGGGTAATGGTGTGTATATTTATGACACACTAGGGCGTCGATATATTGATGGGAATGCTTCCATTTGGACTAACGTTCATGGGCATTGCCATCCGACAATCAATGAAGCGATCATTCAACAACTATCAAAGATTGCTCACTGTTCATTTTTAGGTACAACGAATGAGCCTGCGATACTTCTAGCTGAGAAGTTAATTGGATTGTTTCCATCTGACAGTTTGCAGCGTGCATTTTTTTCCGATGATGGTTCTACCGCTATTGAGTGTGCAATGAAAATGGCGATTCAATATTTTCAAATTAAAGGCGAAGTTAAGAGACAGCGTTTTGTTACTTTTGATAATGCTTATCATGGTGATACTCTTGGAGCTTCTTCTTTGGGTGGAGTTGAGAGATTTTTTGCAAGATTTTCTGATCTTGGGTTACCGGTAATTCGTCTTAATTCTGTGGAAGAGTTAAATAAATTGGATTGCAATGAAATAGCTGCAGTAGTTCTTGAGCCAATGGTTCAAGGGGCTGCCGGGATACGACTCTGGCCTGAGGGAATGTTGAGCCAAATAAGGAATTGGTGTGATTCTAACCAAGCGTTATTAATACTCGATGAAGTTATGACGGGTTTTGGCAGGACAGGTAAGATGTTTGCTTGCGAACATGAGGGTGTTGTTCCGGATATAATGGCTTTAGCCAAGGGTTTGACTGGAGGATATGTACCTTTAGCTGCAACTCTTACAACGGCTGATATTTTTGATGCTTTTCTCGATGGTCAAGAGAATACCTTTTACTATGGTCACAGTTATAGTGGAAATCCTATTGGATGTGCTGCAGCATTGGCTAGCCTGAAAATTTTTGAAATAGAATCAACATTGTCTGAACTTCCAGAAAAAATTAATCACTTAAATAAAGTTCTAGAAAAATTAAAGACAGAGAACCAGCAAGTAATGGATGTTCGCCAGTGCGGATTAATTTCAGGGATAGAATTATTAGGAAACGGCCAGATTATTGGTCCTGAAGTTTGTAATGTTGCAAGAGATTATGGGCTCCTAACCCGCGCTGTCGGAAATACTGTCGTTTTTATGCCGCCTCTAGTAATTAAAAATGATCAGATCAGTGATTCGATTATTGCTTTACAGAAAGCGATAGAAAAAGTTCTTGGTTAATGAGGTTGAACATTTATCTGTTTCAGGAGAATCTGGTAATCTACAGTTTGTTCTAGTGAAACGTTTATTGGTTCTTTTATCGCCTCTTGTGTTTTTGTTCCTTGCTGTGCCTTGGTACTTTGTTGAACCTTCATCTGCTAGGCTCTTTGGCATACCTTTTTGGTTTATATATGCTATTGCTGGATCAATAAGCTTTGCGATTTTAATGGCAGTTTTTATTGGTTGTTATTGGGAGATTTCGGCTAGATCGGAGGAGGATGATGATCAGTACTAACAATTTTATAGGGAATTCTTCTGGGTATGCACTTGGTACTGGAGGATTAACTTTTATAGGACTTTATGTGCTAGCCCTTATTGGAATCGGTTGGCTTGGGCATAGAGCAAAAAAAGAGAACACACTAGATGACCATTATCTTGGAGGTAGATCCTTTGGGTTTGGTGTGCTTTTCCTTACGCTATATGCTACGCAATATAGTGGTAATAGTTTCATGGGGTTTGTAGGTAAGGCATACAGGGATGGGTTCCCAACCATTTATACAGTAGGAGCCATGATGGCTGTCATAGGGGGGTATTTTATTTTTGCTCCGAGGCTTTATAGGCTTTCAAATAAACGCCGTTTCATCACTTTAGGTGATTTTGTTCAGGACCGATTTTCATTTCGGCCACTCACAATATTTATTGTGTTGCTAGGCATATTTGGTTTGGGTAATTACGTCCTTACCAATTTGCTCGCTCTTGGAAAACTGGCTGAAGTGGTCAGTAATGGGCGAGTCAACTTTAATATAGCTGTTATTGTTCTCGCACTTGTGATGTTAATCTATGAGACAATGGGTGGTATGCGGAGTGTAGCCTGGACTGATGTGACGCAGGGTATAATACTCTTATTGAGTTTGGGATTTATTGCATTTTCCCTATTTTTTCATTTGGGTGGTCCCGCAGGAGTAGCTGAAGGTCTTGAGGCTGCACGACCGGACATTTGGCATCCGCCCATTCTAGAACAAAAAATAACATGGCTAAGTTCGATATTATTATTCTTTTTTGGTATTTCTATGTATCCTCATGCTATCCAGCGCATTTATGCTGCGAGGGATGAGAGAACCCTTAAGCGCTCTCTCCAGTTAATGGCATTCATGCCTTTATTTACAACCTTTTTTCTAGTTCTTCTGGGAGTAATGGCTATTTCCATTATTCCAGGTCTTGGTAAAGAGGAATCAGATCGAACTACCTTATTGATGGTAGGAAAATTAGTACAGGAAGTGCCCGCACTCACGATCATGGGACCTCTATTAGTTGCGGCTGTCATTGCAGCAACGATGTCGACTATTGATTCAGCGTTATTGGCTATCTCATCATTAGTAACGAATGATCTTTACAGGATATATTATCCAGAAGCTAACAATAGCGAATTAACACGCGTTGGAAAATCTACTTCTATCATAATTATGATCTTAGTTGTCATGCTTACTATTGCTTTGCAAGGTCAGACGATTTGGAGGCTTTTAGAAATAAAACTAGAAGTCTTAGCTCAGATCGCTCCTGCGGTAATGCTGGGCATCCAATGTAAAAAAATAAAGGCCCGTTCTATTTTCTTTGGAGTTATCGCAGGCACGCTGATAGCGGTATATTTGACTATGGGAGCAAATCCAAGACCTTATGGGATCCACGCTGGAATCTGGGGTCTAGGAATGAATTTTTTAACGATTTTTATAACTCAATTCGGTATAAATATAGGTCGGACAGGGACCCCTGCCGAAGAAAGGTAATCCTTAACATCACCTACGGTGAATTCTCCAAAATGAAAAATACTTGCGGCGAGTACTGCGTCAGCTTTGCCTTTGTCTAATACTTCTGCCATATGTTCTAATTTTCCGGCTCCACCACTCGCAATCACAGGAATATTCAATGATTCGCTGACCCTAGCATTTAACTCAATCTCGTACCCATCTTTTGTTCCATCGGCATCCATGCTGGTCAGAAGAATTTCTCCAGCGCCCCGGCTCTCAACTTCTTTTGCCCACTCGACTGCATCCAAGTCAATGGGTTTGCGCCCGCCATGGGTATAAACTTGCCATGAATTTTTTTCTGGATCTTTTTTTGCATCAATTGCAACTACAATGCATTGGGAGCCAAATGCTTTCGATCCTTCTGAAATAATATCAGGATTATTTACGGCTGATGTATTTACTCCAACCTTATCTGCTCCTGCATGTAGCATTATACGCATATCTTCAACGGTCCGGATCCCTCCTCCAACTGTGAGCGGCATAAAACATTTCTGAGCTGTCTTTTCAACAACGTCTACCATGGTGTTTCTTTCATCTGATGAAGCTGTAATGTCTAAGAAGACGAGCTCGTCAGCTCCTTGAGCATCGTAGGCCACAGCGCATTCTACAGGATCCCCAGCATCACGGAGTTGTAGAAATTTTGTTCCTTTCACGACTCGACCGTCAGTAACATCGAGGCAGGGTATTATTCGTTTTGTTAGACTGGAATCCGACATTCCTCAACATCCTCTTCCATTTCCTAAGGTCAAGCCCGTGACTAAATAGATTATCAAAATGGTCATTTCCTTAATATATGTTAAGTTGTTACAAGAGGTATGTCTGTTCAGCTTTCTGAAGATAAAGGTAACTCGTCTGAAAAGGCTGACTTGCTCGTTGATGAATTTCTTGAATTTTTGGTTGTTGAAAAGAATGCTGCGTCTCGAACAATCAGTAATTACAGCCACGCATTAAAGGAATTTCGTAATTGGTGTGATTCTTTTAACGCATGGGATGCGTGTAATTCTGATGATTTCAGAGTGTATCTTTTTGAATGCATGAAGAGGGAATTAGCCAGATCCACAATCAGGTTACATTTTGCAGCAATTAGGAGCTTTTATCGTTATCTTACAAGGAGGAAGGGATTGAGGGTGAATCCTCTCCTTGATGTCCACTTGCCCAAAGCAGAAAGGGGCTTGCCTTTGGTGCTTACATTGAAGCAGGTAGAAGATCTTTTGGCCTTGCCTTTTAACGTCAAACAACCAAGACAAGCTCCGGCATGGGCTGCGGCACGTGATGCTGCCATACTTGAAGTTTTTTATAGCAGTGGCCTGAGGCTAGCTGAGTTAGCAGCGCTAGAATTAAGTCAGTTTGATTTTTTCAATGAAACTATTCGAGTCAAAGGTAAAGGGTCAAAAGAAAGAATAGTCCCTCTTGGTTCACATGCTCTGAATGCGTTAAAGAAGTATTGTGATATTGCGAAAGTTAAGGTTGGACCATTATTTATTAGTAAATCTAAAAAACGAATTTCTACTCGAGCAATTTCAGATATCGTTAAAAAATATACGAAACTTGCTGGATTACCTGTTGGTGTTAGCCCTCATAAGCTTCGACATAGTTTTGCGACACATTTACTAGATAATGGTGCTGACCTTCGCAGTGTTCAGACTTTACTTGGACATGAGAGCCTTTCAACGACTCAGATTTATACTCATGTTAGTGTAGATAGACTTAAGAAGTCATATCAGAAAGCTCATCCCCGTGCATAGCTAAAAATATTTATAACTGTCTAGCAATAAAGGGAATGCAAGTCGCATTACTTTATTTTTTATATTTCTAATAAAACTTGGCACGGGCTTTGCTAAATAGAGTTTTGAGTGATGTCATCAATGATGATCTATTCCCTAAAGATAAATAAAAAAAATATTAATAAATTAACTAAATAATCATATGAAAATAGAAAATAATATAACGAGAAATTGGAGCATTTTTGTTTTTATTTTTCTCTTGCTAGCCATGGTTTCATCCGCAGCGCCTCCGGAAACACCTGCATGGGATGCCTACGTGAAGCTTGTTGCAGAGAAGGGTGAATTTGAGGGAGATGCAAATGCAGTTTTTACGGATGCCCAAACTATTCTTGAGTATAATTCTGGCGCTGAAGAGGGTGGATATGAAGAAATAGCTTTAGATCATGATGCGGATGCTGCATTCGTCGCAGATCTTTACCCCTCTACGTCCGGTTACGGGACATTCTTGGTAAACAATCTATGGCTTTTAATTTCGGCTTTTCTTGTGTTTATCATGCACCTCGGATTTGCGACTTTGGAATCTGGGCTCACGCAATCTAAAAATACTGTAAATATTCTCTTTAAGAATGTTTTCATCATTTCGATTGGTTTATTAACTTACTTCTTCTTTGGTTTTAATACTCACTACCCTGGGGATTTTAATGGTTTTTTTAGTTGGGGAGGAATGTCATCTGTAGACCCGGGGACAATGATAGCCAATCAAACTGAACTTTATGCCGGTTATACTTGGTGGACGGATTTTATCTTTCAGGCCATGTTTGCTGCCACAGCTGCAACAATTGTTTCCGGTGCAGTTGCAGAACGAATTAAGCTTTCGAGCTTTATGATTTACACCGTTCTCTTAGTTGGATTTCTTTACCCTGTAGTGGGTTCTTGGCACTGGGGAGGTGGATTTTTAGGTGATTTCCTTGGTGGTGAATTCTATGATTTTGCTGGATCAACAGTCGTTCACGCATTTGGTGGGTTTGCGGCGCTTGCCTGTGTTATTATTCTTGGGTCTCGTAAAGGGAAATACACGAAGGAAGGTATTAAACCAATCCTTGGAAGTAACATGCCATTAGCAACAATTGGTGTGTTCTTGCTATGGCTTGGATGGTTTGGCTTTAATGGAGGTTCTGTATTGAATGCAGATGCAAATCTTGTTTCATTAGTTTTTGTCACTACATCTCTTGCAGCAGCAGCAGGAGCACTTGGAGCTATAATAATTTCATGGCTTTTCTTAAAGAAGCCAGATCTATCGATGGCCTTAAATGGTATTCTTGCTGGATTAGTTGGAATTACAGCCGGCGCTGATGCGATGAGTATTCCGTCAGCAATTCTAGTAGGGCTTATAGCGGGAGTAATTGTCGTATTTGCTATTATTGGTCTTGATAAGGCTAGAATCGATGATCCAGTCGGAGCCATATCCGTTCATGGTGTGTGTGGTCTTTGGGGTACATGGGCTGTGGGAATATTTGGTGAAGCAAACCTTGTTACACAAATTGGCGGAAGCCTAGTAGTTGCAGGCACGGCATTTGGTTTCTCTGCAATAGTATTTACTGTTCTCAAAGGAACTTTGGGAGTTCGTGTAGATGAAGAAACTGAAGTCATGGGACTCGATGTTGAAGAGCACGGGGCGCCGGCATATGCCCAGAATTCTACAATCTAATCTGCCCCAGAACCTATCGGTGCAACAGTCCAAGCATAATATGCAGTATTAAATTCTCTTCAGGACTCTGGCTTTGCCAAAGTCCTTTCAGTGGGGTTAGAAAAGACAGAGCGGCGAGGCATCTAAGTGCTTCGCCGTTTCTGTTATTAGCATTTGAGCAGATTTACCTTTGCCGTTCGAGCTTGTTCGGTTCAGCATATTTATTAATGCCTCAAGAATTTGATTATTTGCTGATTGATATTAGCAATTCATTTACAAAGATTGTTCCATCTAGTGCGAAGAGTCTTGTTGATAATATTATTTCAATTCCTACAAATGAGATAAATGAAAGATGTCTTAAGGACTTATCTTGGAATTCGGATCTTTCTGATTTTAGTGTAATATTATCTTCGGTGGTTCCAAAACTGAATACTAAAGTCGAAAGCGTATTTGGTAAGGAAAGAATATTGGAGATTTCAAACTCTGTTAATATTGGTTGTGAAATAGATTATCCAGAACCTCAAAGTATAGGAGCTGATCGCTTGGCTAACGCAGCAGCAGCCGTTTCCCTTTATGAAGCGCCGGCAGTGATCGTTGATTTTGGAACTACCGTCACTTTTGATATTATTTCTGCGGCAAAATCTTATGTTGGTGGGGTCATCGCTCCGGGCTTAGCTTCGATGACAGATTACATGTTTGATCATACGGCTCTTTTACCAAGGATTGAACTCAATGAACCATCTTCAGTGATTGGTAAATCGACTGAAGAGGCAATGTTGTCAGGGGCCGTCATTGGTTATCGTGGGTTGGTAAAAGAAATAATTGCCTCAATAATGGATGAGCTTGATGAGTCTTCTGTTCAAGTCATTGCTACTGGAGGCTATGCCCAATTGATTTCATCTGGTCTAAACGAAATTAATATTGTAAATGATTCTCTGACACTTGAAGGTCTACGTATTATTGCTGGCCTCAACCCATATCATGAAAGCTGATACCCCTCAGAAACCTTGTTCCATTGGAATCGATTTTGGCGGAACTTCTGTTAAAATTGGATCCTTGTTCGAGATGTTATCTGATGAAAATCAGGAACCCAAGGTTCTGATAACATCGGATTATGATTCGGTACAATCCCTCATAACAGCGATGGTTAATGTTGTTAATGGATTTAGGGAAGATAACGGAAATATAGTCACTTTAGGTTGTGGAGTTCCTGGGCTAGTGGATTTTGAATTGGGGCACATTCATACTCTTACAAACGTTCCAGGTTGGAATGATATTCCATTCAGAGAAATACTTGAAGAGAGACTTGAGATTCCTATTTTTGTTGATAATGACGCGAACTGTATGGCCTATGCTGAATACAGATATGGATCTGCTCAAGGTTGTTTAAACGTGGTGGCTTTAACATTGGGCACAGGGATTGGTGGAGGTCTCATTATTGGAGGAGAACTTTATAGGGGAACGGACTTTGCTGCCGGGGAATTAGGTAATCACTCTATTGATTATCAAGGGCCAGAGAATACGTACGGGTTAAGGGGTGCTCTTGAATGTTATATGGGCAACCGTCAAATTTGTGAACTTGCGAGCATACGTTTTGAGGGGAGGCAGGTGCCAGAAGGTGGTTGGAATCCAAAATTAGTTACTGATTTGGCTAGAGAAGGTGATCCGATAGCTATTGAAATTTGGGATCAGGTTGCAGAGTGGCTTGCTTCTGCTCTTGCTAGTACTGCTTGGCTTTTGAATCCTGATGCATTTGTTATTGGTGGAGGAATCGCTTGTGCGGGTGATTTTCTTTTTGAGCCATTAAGAAAGAAAATTAATAATCAGGTTTCTGATGTCATAGCAAAAGATCTAAAGATTTTACCAGCTCATTTTGGTAAAGAAGCAGGCATTATTGGTAGTGCAGCTCAGGCCTTAGACAAATATAATCAAAGCTGAATCGGCTCAGTTATGATTATTTTTTGCTAATAGTTTTTTCTGAAACTTATTTTGAACTATGTCTATGAGCACAAGAATAGCGATCACAAAATAGAAAGTAGTTTTAGTCATGGGCTGTATTTCATTACCAAAGATTTTCAGATGTGCTTTGTGCGCTCCTTCAGAAATAAGCATGATGCCTACGATAAATAATATGAATAGACCTAGTATTTCATATAGCCTATTTTTTTGTAAGAAATCGGAAACTTTATCGGCCAGTACTATCATTAAGATTCCGCTTATTATGATGGCAGTTGCCATTATCCACATAATGTATTGAGTCTCTCCTGTCGGATTTCCAGCTGAATCGAGTACAGGCTCCTGAGCAAGTGCCATTGCGCTCAATATTGAATCAAAAGAAAACACAAGATTCATAAAAACGATTGTTAATATGACCCTCGCAGGAGACTTGAATTTTCGATCCGCATGATCGCCGCCTAACTGATCGTTACCGATCATATGGAAGATTTCCTTTACCGCTGTATAGAGTATAAAAATACCTCCAAACAGAACAATGATACTTTCCAAGTTTAATTGGCCTTCGATCCACCCTTTCCAAGGCATGACAAAAAAGGGATTTGTAAAAGCTGAAATGATACTGGTAAGAAGAAAGAGAAGAATGATTCTTGCTAGGACCGCTATGCCGATTCCCAATTTTCTAACGTATGCTTGTCTATCTTTGGGAGCTCTTTTGGATTCAATAGAGATATATAGGAGATTGTCGAAACCGAGTACTGCTTGAAGAAGTAGCAGCATTATGAGAGTGAATAGTTGTCCTATGATGTCCATTATGAATATTTAATTAATTTAAAATAGGCCTGATAATTACGCTATATTATGTCTCTTTTTTTATTTTTTCCCATGTTTTTTCCATTTTATCGATGTCTGCTTCAACGATATTGGTCCCTTCATTTTCTAAAACATTCTCAAGTTGATTAAAGCGTCGAGTAAACTTTTCATTGGCAGCTGCTAGTAATGCTTCAGAATCCATGCCAAGTTTTCTTGTAAGGTTAGTTACTGAGAATAATAGGTCTCCAATTTCTTCTGCAAGATGATCATTACTAATTTTTGCTCCTCCTTCTCTGAGTGCCTCTTCGACTTCATTCAATTCTTCTCTAATCTTAGGGATTACTGAATCCGCATTAGGCCAGTCAAACCCAACTCTTTCTACCTTCTTTTGAATTTCATGTGCTTTTATGAGTGAAGGAAGCCCATTAGTCATACCTTCAAGAACTCTTTGATTTAATTTTCCTTTTTCCGACCGTTTAATTTCTTCCCAGCGGTTCAATACTGTTTCGGTATCATTAGCCTCATCATCTCCAAATACATGAGGATGACGCCTTATTAATTTCTCTGAAACTTCTGTTGCAACATCTTCGAGTACAAAGTGCCCTTTATCTGATTCGGAAGCAATTTCACATTGCATTACTACTTGCAGAAGCAAATCACCAAGTTCTTCAAGCATGTGTCCTTTATTACCTGTACGAATTGCATCTGCAGCCTCATATGCTTCTTCTAAAATATTTGGGATTAAGCTCTTCTGAGTCTGTTCAATGTCCCATGGGCAACCGCCAGGACCTCTCAAAATATGTACGATGGTTCTGAGTCTATCCATTGGGGCTGCTGATGTGTCAGGAGGCTTAGGCATTTTTTAATGGATCTGTTTTTAATTAGAGTCGGTTTTTAAATCGGAATCATTTATTCTAATTAGAACCTCATTCCGACGAAGAAAACCTGGTATCCAGGGAGGATCGTAATAAGCGAATATTGGTTTAGAGGTCTTATATACGCTAAGGCCTGCTTTATTTATTTTTGCCTGTAGTTCCTTGGATACAATGATTTCTTTTTTGGACCTTCCCCTGAAGCGCATTGCAGCAAATGTGCCAGGTTTAATCTTGGCAATGTAAAGTGAATCTGATGAAGGAAGTGGTGCACCTTGCTGGGCAATTTTTCTAGGTAGAACAAAACTCATTTCTCCTTCATTATCTTTCATGCCCATAAATACAGGTGTTGTCATGGCGATTTTTTCACCTTTCTCGTTGGATTTATCGATGTACCGAAATAGCCTCATGAAACGAGAGTCTTTCCCTTCATCTTTCTTGGATTTTGATTTTTTAGTACTGATGACTGTCATCTCGTCATATTTGCGAATTTCAAATCCACCAGGATGTTTTGTTGCGGTATATTCTGGAGATTCATAGCCACTTCTGGTCAATTTAATGCCAGCAAATCCAATGACTGAACTTGCTAGAATGATAAGAATTAGACCAATATTGATTTTCATATTCATTTTTTGTGAGTGATTTATGGAATATTTAGGTATCTTTTGAATCAGCAACTTGCGTAACTAGGAAATATGAACATTTTTTACTGATTATGGGAAGAGCATTCGAGTATCGCCGTGCATCAAAGGAAAAGCGTTGGGATAAAATGTCCAAGGTTTTCCCCAAGCTTGCAAGATCAATTACTATGGCTGCTAAGGCTAGTGGACCAGATCCTGAGACTAATAGTGCTCTTAGGACAGCTATCAGCAATGCGAAGGCGGAGAATATGCCTAAGGATAACATTGATAAAGCAATTAAGCGGGCTTCGGGAAAAGATGGTGCTCTTTACAATGAAGTGAATTATGAAGCGAAAGGGCCCCAGGGTTCATTACTCTTTATAGAGACAGCGACTGATAACACGAATCGTACAGTGGCTAATTTAAAAATGATTTTGAACAAGAATCATGCAGAGATGGTTACGACGGGTTCATTGGAATTTATGTTTTCCCGTAAGGCAGTTATCCAGTTCCAAAAGCAAGATGATATGGATATGGATGAAATAGAACTTGAATTAATTGATCATGGCCTAGAAGAGCTTTCAATTAATGAAGAAACAGTTTATGTGCATGGAGATTTTAAATCTTTTGGTAGCCTCACTGCTGCGATTGAAAGTCTTGGCATCGAAAACGTTAAGGCTAATTTACAAAGGATTCCTAATTCTCCTGTTCAAATGAATGAGAAACAAATTGAAGAAGTTGAATCGCTGATTGATAAAATCGAAGATGATGATGATGTCCAAGCTGTTTTTACAAACATTGCTTAACTGAAAATTATATGGACTAGCTCATTAGTCTTCCATGATTTCAGCATCAATTACGGATTCATTGTTTTCCCAATTGCTTGCTGTTTTATTTTGATTAAACCCTGCGCTTGTTCGGACAATCATTTTATTCTTCAAAAAGTTCTTTAAGAATTCTCGTAAATATGATCTTAGCTTTGGGATGAGAAGACAGAATCCAACAAAATCGGTTAAGAACCCTGGAGTAAGTAGAATTGCTCCTGCGACTAGTATCATTAGACCATCCAAGACTTCACGGTGTGGTATTTTGCCCATCCTAAGGGCAGATTGAACGTTTCTGATTGTTTGAGATCCCTGTATTTTTGTTAGCCTTGCTCCAATGATTGCTGTTATGAAAATAATTAGAACAGTTAGTTCCCAGCTAATTTTTTTGCCTACCTCAATAAGAAGAAACAATTCAATAATTGGAACACTGATGAACAAAATGAGCAGTTTCAAAAACATATGGTGCTTAGGTCCTTATTATTTTACTGCTTCTTCCATTAGTTTCTCAAGCTCTCTTATTTTTTTCGGATATTGGGCTGATAAATTCTTAGTTTCTCCAATGTCAGTATTTAAGTTATATAATTCCAGTCCATTACTTTTAGCATTTCGAACAGCTTTCCATTCTCCTTTTCTTATTGCTGTCTTGCTGCCGTATTTCCAAAAAAGGTAAGGATGTATTTGTTGCTGGTCGATCTTTCCTAGAAGAGTTGGTGCAAAAGATAATCCATCCAATTCAGCTGGAGGAGTAATTCCTGCCAGATCACATGCAGTGGGTAACCAGTCCCAGAACGCAAGAGGTTGATTGGACTCTGTTCCAGGACTGATTTTGTTAGGCCAATAAGCGATTCCAGGCACCCTTATGCCACCTTCATACAGGTCTCGTTTATATCCTCTGAGGGGGCCATTAGCATCAAATGTTTCATGCTTATGCCCTCCTTCAGAGTGAGGTCCGTTATCTGATGTGAAAAAAATCATAGTTTCATTTTGAATATCCAATTCTTTTAATAATTGAATAATCTTTCCAACATCCTTGTCCATTCTTGTTATCATTGCGGCTGCACCTTTTTTTGTATTCGGCCATTTTTCTTTTGCGTATATTCCATAGTCAGGCACTTCCATGCCATCCCCAGTCGCTCTTCCTCCTTCATTATTTGCATGTGGTATAGTCCAATGCACATGAAGAAGAAATGGTGTATTCTTATGATCTCTTATAAACTTCATTGCTTGTGTTGTTAAAAGATCATGGGAATAAGTATGACGTTTTTTTGAAACACGCCCTCTATCTTTTGTTGAGCCTGTGAGGACATTTCCTTTCAATGTAACTTTTTCAGTATTTTTCCATAGGTGAGTGGGATAATAGTTATGTGCTTGTCCCTGATCTAAGTAACCAAACCAAAAATCAAATCCATTCTTGTTTGGGTGCCCAGTTGTTCCGATGCCTCCCATTGCCCATTTCCCAACGCCTCCTGTCGCGTAACCTTTAGATTTTAAAAGTTCAGCTACCGTAATATCAGTAGGCTTAAAATTATAATTAGCATTTGAAGAAATGGGCGTATGCCCCATGTGCATGCCTGTCCATAGTGATAGTCGTGAAGGTCTGCAAACTGTGTTTCCCGAATAATAAGATGTGAAACGAAGTCCGTCTTGAGCCATTTTATCTAAGTTGGGCGTTTTGATAGTTTTTTGCCCAAAGCATCCCAAGTCTCCATAACCAAGATCATCTGCCATAATATAAATCAGGTTTGGGGGCAGTTTTTTATTTCTTGGTGATGCTATTGAAAAAATTGATAAGATGAAAAATAGTAGGCCCGATAAACCGATTTTAAGAGTTGGTATCATTGTTGACTGATAGATGATTTTATTGATGAGCGATTTAATCATCTTAATCTTCTAATCTACTTTTTGATAGGAATTCGTATATAGAAGAAATGACAAAGGATTTACATTTCATTTCATTTTTGTTTAACTCATTAATTGTCAATAAGTTAAGTTTAATTAAATGCTAAAAAATGCATAATAATTATAAGTTCGCTTTGCTATTTACTAGAATTGGGGCTTTAGAAGCAACTTGCCCACACAAAAATCAAAAGTGCAAAAGGAAAATCAAGGTTCAGAATTCTCAGAGCCTAGCAGTGATGATTCTATGAATCTCGAAATGGCTACTTGGAAAAAAATTGTAGCTAAATATGAAAAACCATCCCTGGTTCGTTCAAGTTGGCAGTTAATAACTACCCTTGGCCTTTACTTAATTGTCTGGCTTTTAATATACCTGAATTTCAAAAATGGAAGTTCTTGGTATCTGTACATACCTCTTGTTATTTTGGGAGCAGGTTTAGTGGTAAGGATATTTATTATATTTCACGATTGTGGACACAATTCATTTTTCAAAAGTAAGAAACTTAATAAGTGGGTAGGTTTTATCACCGGAACTTTAGCGTTTACACCCTTCAAGCATTGGACATGGGAGCATTCAGTTCATCATGCTACTGTAGGAGACATTGATCGAAGAGGCGTTGGAGATGTTTGGACACTTATGGTTGATGAGTATTTGGCTCTTTCCAGATTACAAAGATTAGGTTACAGAATATGGAGGCATCCTCTTTTTCTTTTTGGTTTTGCCCCGAGTTACATGTTCTTTGTAAGAGAAAGGTTTCCTGCAGAAAAAGCGAATTCCTCTCAAAGGAGAGCAGTAATGTTCACTAATCTGGCGCTCCTGTGCATGCTTTCTTCAGGATGCCTAATCTTCGGTTCATTTTATTTTATCATAATACAAATGTTGATAATGTCTGTGGCAGCCACTCTTGGTGTTTGGCTATTTTATGTTCAGCACCAATTCGAAGGTGTTTATTGGGAAAGGCATGAGCATTGGGAATATACATCAGCTGCTTTGGATGGTAGTTCGTATTACAAATTACCAAAGATTTTACAGTGGTTTACAGGAAACATTGGATTGCATCACCTTCATCACCTTAGCACCAAGATCCCAAATTATTATCTGCAGGCATGCCATGATTCACATCCGGCATTTTCCAGAGTTAAGCAGCTGACATTATTTGGAAGCCTCAAGTGTATGAATGTTCGTTTATGGGATGAATCTGAAAAGGTTTTAATTGGTTGGCGTCGATTGCGCGAAATCCGGAGTGAAAGAGAGGCTGCTTTAACATCGGGTTGATTTAATTTAATTTATTATCCTTTTCTTGTATGATCACAAAAGGGGAGACTACTAAAGCAGTGAAAATTGAATTAGACTCTTTCCAATACTTTACGTGAGCTTGTCCAGGCTTCAATGCATCTCCTGCTTTAAGCCATTCCTCGACTTTTTTCTTATCATCTTGGGCGAATGCATTAGCAACATCTTTTATGGATAGGGAATTGTCTATATATATAAGAGAATCATTGCGGAAGTGAGGCTCAAGGTATTGCCAAGTTACCTCTCCTAAATATTTGTTTAATTTTTGCGAATTGCTGGGTATCTTATTTTGAAGCATCCCATAATTCATGGGATCTGGAGCCTTTGATTCTGAATTCATCTAATAAAATTGTCTCATTAGCCTAGGGTAAAAGCAATTAACTGTTAACTACTTGCTTTCAATAAAAATAAGCGTTTCCATGTAATATGATGTGTTATTGGCTTGATCACTTACGAGTCATCAGCTGTTTGAGTGCAGGAATTATCTCATTAAATTTTTCTGAAGCGGATATTACTATTCCGGATACTGATGATCCGGGTTTGGGCCTTCCCTCTATTGTTATTCCTAAAGATTCAAAATTAACAAAGTCAATTATCAAGCTAGGTGAAAAATTATTTTTTGATAAATTACTTTCACGAGATGGAACCGTATCATGCGCTACTTGTCATGTTCCTGAGCAGGGATTTACTCAGAATGACAGACCCAGATCAGTTGGAGTTGATGGGAAGATTGGCAGAAGAAATACTCCAACATTATTAAATATTGCTTTTGCTGATTCCCTATTTGTCGATGGTCGTGCTTCGAGTTTAGAAGAGCAGGCCTGGCAGCCGATTCTGGCGGAAGATGAAATGGGAAACTCATCGGTAACTGAAGTTTTAGATAGGATAAATCGTAATAAAAATTATCAAGGTATGTTTAAAGAATCATTTGATGAAAAATTATCGAATGAAAACACTGTAGCGATAGCATTGTCTGCATATCAGCGAGCTTTAGTTTCGGGTGAGTCTTCCTATGATAGATGGTATTATGAGAGTGCAGGAGATGCAATGGGGGTATCAGCTCAGCGTGGTTACCAACTATTTGCCGGGCAAGCGCAGTGCTGGCAATGTCATCAGATAGCAGGTCCAGGAGTGCTTTTCAGTGACAATTTGTTTCACAATACAGGCGTGAGTTTTCGTAGCCATAAGTTGGGAGCACCTGAGGACTTTGGTAGATATGAAATCACCAAGATCGATGAGGATAAAAGAACGTTTAAGACCCCAACGCTAAGGAATGTGGCATTGACGGCACCTTATATGCATGACGGATCTTTAGGTACTCTTGAAGAAGTAGTGAGATTTTATAATGATGGAGGCTCTGATGACCCGCTACTTTCTCCAATGATGGGATCTCTCAATTTATCTAAAAATGATATCAAAGACATTGTGGAGTTTTTGCATGCATTGAATGGAAATTTGCCGTTGAAGAATTGATTAATGTTTCAGAATTTACATTGGGCCATTCCTTTTATTATCGGTTTTTTATCGGCTGTTACTATTTGGATTGGCTTAGGAGTAATTAGATTTTGGATAGATCTTAGAAAAACCAAAAAGGCAATCTTGGCTAATGATTTAGTTGCTGAGGATGATGAGCTGCTGCGCTCTGCAATCAAATTAATTACTAATTCTCAGAATTCTCTAAGAATGATCAAGCAAATGAATCCAGATTGGCTCTCGCCACTTTCAAAAGAAATTCCTATTTTGGTTGGAGGAATTGCTAAACTTTATTATCCTGAGAATCCGGATCCAATCAAAGCTCCTAGGATTGGAGAATTTACAAGAGCAGTAGAATTGGCGGCAACAGACATCGCGAATTTTTTGCAGAACCAGCGTATCGGTCGTTTAGTTGATTTTAGTGCAGGAAGAGCATTTCGAGGTTATGAGCGAGGAAAAAAAATGGCAGAAAATCCTTTTCTCCGAATTTGTTCACCGATTTACAAAACAGTACGTCCGGTAGTTCAAGCTTTACGATATAATTCACCACTGACTTGGGTTGGATTGGCAACTTCTAATGCTGCGGCTAGGGTCCTTCAACCTGCCATCATTGGAATTATTGGAAAGCGTGCCATTCAGCTCTACAGTGGAGCATTGGACCGGAACGATGAGGCTATGAGTTCTGCAAATTAGCTTATTTCTAGCTATGGAAAAGAGACTAATAAATGGATAACTCCTATATGCTTTCGCTTAAAATTTAGATGCTTGGTTGAAGTAGTAAAAGTTATAAATTCCAGAATATAATAATTATGGTATTTGCATATTAAGATAATTGCTACATATTATAAGAATGAAAGCCTTGGAGCCTATTGTCTCCCGATTTACGATAAATGCATTTTTTGGCTTTTTGTTTTTTGTTCTTTGTCTGTCCGGTTGCACCAATTCTCAGATCGAGGTGACTGAGGCAAGTAGGGGCTTATCAACTGCGACCCAGAAGAAGAATTTAACTGCAAGATATAATCCTCTCTCTATTGCTCCGCACATTATTAACGTATCAGAATATGATCCAAAGGAGCGACAGAGATCTGGTTCTTATTATACACCAAATGATCTGACGGCATTACGTCGTAATGGTGCGCTTGGCCTCATTGCTCGATGCGGGAAGGGAAAGCATTATGATAAAAAATGCGCATCGTTTTTAGCTGCGGCTGAGAGACAAAGAATGCTTCTTGGTTCTTATTATTTCGTAGTGAAAGGCATTGATCCGGTCTGGCAGGCTGATCGATTTGTCAATAGAATACAATCGATTAAATCATCGCTTAAGTTAAGAAGTCCGGAGATATTATTGGTGGGAGATTTTGATTCTAGATCATCAGTTACCGATATTATTAGGTTCATCAATAGGATCGAAATACGAACAGGGCAAAGGCCAATGATTTATCTTGAGAATAGTGATCATCTTAGAAAAGTTTTGAGTTCTGCAACTTCTTCACAAAAACGCAGAATTGCACAATGCCCTTATTGGATTGCTCTTTATTCTTCTAAGAGGCCGGGCATGGAAACGCCTGAAAAACTAATGCGTGAGTATGGAATATGGAACCGATGGTCACTTTGGCAATATTCAGGCGTGTATTGGGATAAACGCAGATCCAAATCAGTTATACATAACTACAATTATGGTCGTTACCGTTCTTCCTCTTACTTCGGCAATATGAGTTGTCCGCTAGAACGTAATATTTTTAACGGGACAGTGGAACAGCTCTATGGTTTCTGGGACAATAGTTCTTGGAAGTGGTAAGCTTGTTCAAATTCTTAGCGAATTAATTATCAACATAGTGATATTGATAAGTTTGATTGGTTTTTTCCTCCACATTAAATCATTGTTTTCTGAATGCCCAGAGATGCTTGTTAGAACGAAAATAAATTGAGGATTCATCGACAGCAGGAGTTACAAAAACTGGTTCTCCGATATCATATTCATGGATCTGCGAAAATGTTTTTCCTGGTTCAATAACTGATACTTGTCCACGTTCAGACACTAAATAAAGGTGTTTGTTTGCGACTATGGGTGAAGCGCTGTATTGGCCTGAGCCGCTTACTCTTTCTCTATAAAGCTGCTTTCCTGACACGGCGTCGATTGCTGCGAATATTCCTCCATTTCGGACAAGGTAGATTTTGTTCTCATAAAATACAGGAGATGGTATTTCAGGGATGCTACGATTTAGTTCCCAACTAACGTGACTCTCCTCTACATTGCCCGTTCCGCCAGCGCGGATGGCGAGGAGTAGGGGTCTTCCACGTTTGAATTTCATATGATTAACGAATTCATCTCTGGTCCAGGCATCGTCTCTGTTTGTATCTATCCATCTCAATATCCCATCGATTCTTTCTTTGCGGCGATTAGGTTCTTTAGGTAAAGGAATGCCAAATCCAGGATGACCTAGGGGCAGTTCGGGTCTTAATGGATAAGTGAAATCACCGATCATTTCTGTTCTACTGACTTTCCCATCATCATTAGTATCAAATTTCGACAGAGCTTTCCAAAAAGGATCAGGATCAATTTGCTTGTCCGCGCCACCACCTAATTGTGCTGAAGAAATGTAAACATGACCGTTGCCTACGACTGGAACAGCAATTGTTTCACGTGAAAACCCTCCCACGAACCACTTTTCAGTTCCTGTCGAAGGGTCATAACTACGGACTCTTTCATTACCCAAAACAATAAGCTCATCATTTTTTCTGTTGTTCCATATCGTTGGTGTGGACCAGCCGCTACGATGATGTGGGCGAGAAATTGTCCACTTAGCCTTTCCATCGTCTTTGTTGAAGGCGATAATTTTAGACTGACTTAGTCTGCTTCCCGGTAAATTTCCGTCATTATCAATGACTAGTATCAGAGTATTTTTATAACTGATGGGTGAGGTTGACATACCGTACCGACTCTTTGGGGTGGGTATAGGGATTTGCCATTTTTTCATCCCGTTATGATCATAACAGAGCAGACCGTAGGATCCGAAATAAACATAGATTTGTTCACTGTCTACGAGTGGAGTTGATGCGGCGGGACTGCTCGTTGTATGAACTTTTTCAATAGGGGCTTGTGGCGCTACCCTTTCCCAGAGGATTTTTCCGCTATGAGTATCGAAACAGAGAGTGAGAAGTTTATTTTGTTTTATACCTGTCAGAAAAATTCTTTTTCCGAATATGACTGGTGAAGATAAGCCTTCAGGAATGTTTGTTTTCCAAGCAATATTTTTACTGTGAATTTTAATTGGAGGATTAAAACTTTTGTTTGCGATGCCTGATCCATTGGGCCCTCGAAACTGATCCCAATGTTCTGCATCTGATCTTTCGATACAGGTAAAATAAAGAAATATCGTAAATGATGAAATTAGTTTTTTCATAAATTATGGCATGAAAATGAAAACGATAATTAGATTTTAACTATTACGCCTACCGAGGTTACTGGTGAGTATTTAATTAATAAATAGAGCAAAACCATGATTAGCGAGTTTGTCTAATGTAGTTTTTTCAGAACCCATCAAAAAGTTCAAATTTTTTCCAAGGGTTGGCATTTTTACTGTGATGTTTGAAGCATTAAAAATGGCAATGCATACACTGTTTTTATATGTCCTTTTGAAAGCAATTAAGCGCTTCTTATTGTTCAGTAAAATAATCTTAAAATCACCTCGTCTCAGAGCCACAAATTTTTTTCTGATTAGGCATAATTGTGTGTAAAATTCCAACAAATTTACATTCTGTTCGACTTTGGTTTCATATTTACGAGGCTTTCCATATGGTGTTGCAATTTCGTTTTTATAATTTATCTCTGGCCAAACCATGGGCTTTCTACAATCGGGATCATCAGCTCCCCACATCCCAACCTCATCACCATAATAAATGAACGGAGCCCCAGGTGAAAAAAATTGAAATGCTACAATCTGCATTAGTTTCCTTTGATTTTCAGGACTCACAGGATTGATAGAATAACTTCTGTTTCGTTTGATGTTCGCACCATGGTCGAGTCTGTGTTCTGGGTTTTCAATCATGGAAGCTAATCTTTGAGTGTCATGGCTTCCCAATAGATTTTGTAATCCCAGACACACATCATAACCGTAATCTTTATGTGTCTTGTATATTTCTTGGGTGAAATCGGATGGGCTCAGAGGGTCTTTAGGTTGGTTGAAAAATTGATAAGCTGTGTCAGCAAAACGATAATTCATGACAGCATCGAAGGTGTCCCCCACTAGCCATGGTTTTGCATTTTTTAATTCTATATTTTTGTAATCTTTCCACCATATTTCTCCTGTTAAATATGCATTAGGATTGATTGACTTTGTCCAATGACGAAATTCTTTCCAGAAACCGATGGGAACTTCAGCTGCAACATCAAGTCTCCATCCGTCAATTCCATCTGATGGGTCTCCGTCTGCGTTTGGATCCATCCAGCGCTTTATAACAGAACGGAAGTATTCCTTTACAGCAGCTATGGGGCCGGTTTTCCCATGTTTAAAAACAGGCAAACCTTTGAAACCTGCCCAACCTTTATATTTAAATTCATCCTCAGGTGTGTTAGGATTATCCCATTCTGTAATCTCAAACCAATCAGCATATTTACTTGAAGGGCCTTGAGCCTTTGCTTTTTGCAATGCCCAGAAATTAATACCTACATGGTTAAAGACTCCATCAATAATAATTTTGATATCAAGTTTATGACATTCCTTAATTAACTTTAGGAACAATTTATCGGCGGACGTCCATTGCCATGTGTTAGGTGATGCTGGATCTTCATTTAACCATATTTTCTCATCACCTTTTGGATCAGGTCCAAAGTTGTTATCAATGTGATGGAACATAGTTGCTCCATACTTATGAAGTGACGGTGATTCAAAGATAGGATTTAGATAGATTGCATTGATTCCAATTTTTTTTAAGTAATCTAGCTTATTTAGTATTCCTTGAATGTCTCCTCCATATCTTCTTCTTTGAGCATTATAATAAAAACCCATGCCATTTTCTGATTCCCAAGTCTGCATTTTATACCAATCAGATCCCCAGGGACTTATTTCCCATGATTTAACTGGTTCGAAAGGCCAAGTGCCTAATAGATTTTCTTTTTTAGGATCATTGGTTTTATCTCCGTTATTAAATCTTTCAGGAAATATTTGATACCAAATAGCATCTTTACTCCATTCGGGAGGTGATCCGGATGCGATATGATTTGTCATCCAAGAAATCAAAAAAAGTAAAGAGATTCGATTTATTTTTTTGTGAAACTTTTCCATTATCTCATTTCTTATTTTACATATAAATAACCAACAGAATTTTGAATTTAATAGGTAATCGTGGAAGTGGCTAGTTTCTTCATATGATGTATATATATCATATGTCTGAACCTCGACTCGGCTCGTATAATACTTTGCGTGTTATTGAGAATCATGAATCTGGACTATTACTTGATGGTAAGGAGTCTTTCGGATCTATTCTTTTGCCAACACGATATGTAAAAGAGGAGTTCCGTCTAGGTGATCAAATTAAGATTTTTCTTTATTTAGATTCAGAAGATCGGCCAATAGCAACTACTGAATGTCCATATGCAGTAGTCGGTGATTTTGCGTTTCTTGAGGTAGTTGATTCTACCCGCTCGGGTTCTTTTCTAGATTGGGGTTTACAAAAGGATTTGCTTCTTCCTTTTGGAGAGCAGCCAAAAAGATTGCGAGTTGGCCAATCCACAGTGGTCTATATTTATGTTGATCAGGTTAGCAGTAGAATCGTTGCATCAGCAAAATTAAAAAAACATGTTTCTGAAACTGCTCCTGTGGGTATTCGTGGAGGTAATCAAGTGTCAATCATGTTAGCGGAAAAGACTGATATAGGCATTCGGTCTATTGTTAATAATCGTTTTTGGGGAATGATAAAAGATTCAGATGTTAAATCATTGCCTCCTATAGGGTCTAGGGTACAAGGATTTGTGAGTCGTGTTCGTTCTGATGGTTTGATCGATTTGAGTTTGGAACCACCGGGATATTCAAAGGTACCTTCTGCTGCAGAGAAACTTTATGCTCATCTTAAATCTACTGATGAGGGCTTTTTGCCTGTGCATGATAAGAGTTCTCCCGATGAAATTAAATCATTACTAGGGATGAGTAAGAAATTATTTAAGCAAGCCGTCGGTGGCCTTTACAGAGACAAGAAAATTAATATTAAGAATAATGGTATCTATCTTTGCGATTAATATGCGCTGTCAACGATTGCTTAAAATCTGTGCCAACACGTAAGGCAAAATTCCACCTGCCCTGTAGTATTCTATTTCGACTGGAGTATCTAGACGAACAATGACAGGAAAATCTCTTTCACTGCCGTCGGCTTTGATGACGGTGAGTGTGACTTCTTGTCGGGGGCTGATATTATTACTTAAGCCTTTTATAGAGAAAGTAGCATCGTGGTTCTCTGTAACAGCATCATAGTCTGTAGTGCTTTTAAAATTAAGAGGGAGTACTCCCATTCCAATTAAGTTGCTTCGATGAATTCTCTCAAAACTTTTTGTGATTACTGCTTGGACTCCAAGTAAACGTGTTCCCTTTGCTGCCCAGTCACGGCTAGAGCCCATACCATAATCCTCACCGCCAATGACGATGAGTGGGGTTTCTTCCTTTGCGTATGCCATTGCGGCATCGAATATATGTGTAGGTAATCCAGATTCAGTTGATTTTGGGTTTTCTAGGTTCTCAATTCCAGACTCTCCGAAATAAGTCGTGTATCCTCCTTCTGTTCCAGGAACCATTAGGTTCTTTATGCGGACATTACCAAAAGTTCCCCTAGTCATGATACGGTCATTGCCCCTGCGAGAACCAAAGCTATTGAAATTAGCCTTATCTACACCTTTGCCGATAAGGTATTTACCTGCTGGGCTATCCTCCTTAATTGCTCCGGCTGGACTAATGTGATCAGTCGTTACAGAATCACCAAATATTCCAAGTGGTCGAGCAGAAATGATATCTTTGATATCATTTAATTTTCCATCATATCCATCAAAGAACGGGGGGAGTTGGATGTAAGTACTGGCTTCGTCCCATTCGTAAATAGCTCCATCCTTTCCTGGAATCTGTCCCCATTTTGGATTAGCCGAATCAAAGTCACTATATAATTTAGAGTAAGAATCCGGATTCAGAGCTGCAGAAATTATAGATTTTATTTCATCCTGACTCGGCCAAAGGTCTTCTAAGAAAACGGGATTACCTTCTAGATCTGTACCGAGCGGGTCCTTACTTAAGTCTAAATCGACTCTGCCTGCTAAAGCATATGCAACAACAAGTGGTGGACTCATTAAGAAGTTTGCTTTAATGGCGCCATGAATACGTGCTTCAAAATTACGGTTTCCTGAAAGAACACTCGCACACACTAGATCCCCGTCTTTTATAGCTGCATCTATTTTCGGGTGTAGAGGCCCTGCATTGCCAATGCATGTGGTGCATCCGTATCCAACGGTTTGGAATCCGAGTTGATCTAGCTCTTTTTGTAGTCCGGTTTCTTCTAGGTATTCTGTCACTACCCTTGATCCTGGCCCTAAGGATGATTTTACATAAGGCGCTACCTTGAGGCCCTTTTCATTGGCTCTTTTTGCTACTAATCCAGCTGCTAGCATTACGCTTGGATTGCTAGTATTTGTGCAACTTGTGATAGCGGCAATAAGTATTGATCCGTGACTGATTTCGGTATGAGTGTCAATTGCTGTTATTGATTCGCCTTCAATGAGTGGGTTATCAAATTCTCCAGCAGGTGTTTCTAGGTGAATCTTTACTTTAGTGTCACGTTTTTCTTCATTAAGGCCAAAGCCACCCTCCGAGACTGGAAGAGTAAATAAGTCATTAAATTTATTTTCCAAAGAAGGTACCTCTATACGGTCCTGTGGTCGTTTAGGTCCTGATACGGCTGGAACCACAGTTCCGAGATCCAGTTCCAATTCCTCAGTATAGTCTATTTCACCTTTATTTGGAATACCAAATAGTCCTTGTGATTGATAATAATTTCTAACAGTTTCACATAAAGAATTGCTTCGACCAGTTCCTTGTAAATAACTAATGGTTTCTTCATCAACTGGAAAGAAGCCCATTGTTGCTCCGTATTCAGGAGCCATATTTGCAATAGTGGCTCTGTCAGGTAATGATAGGTCCTTGGCTCCCTGGCCAAAGAATTCAACGAATTTTCCAACTACCCCGTGTTCTCTGAGCATTTGAGTTATTTTCAGAGTTAAATCTGTGGCAGTGACTCCTTTCTTTAATGATCCGTGCAAATGGACTCCAATAACTTCTGGGACTAGAAATGTTATTGGTTGTCCTAACATTCCGGCTTCGGCTTCAATGCCGCCGACTCCCCAGCCGACTACTCCGAGCCCATTAATCATTGTGGTATGTGAATCTGTTCCGACGAGTGTATCTGGGTAATATGTGTCTTCTTTGTTCAGTATTCCCTTTGCAAGGAATTCCAGATTCACTTGATGGACAATGCCAATGCCTGGAGGAACAACTGAGAAAGTTTCAAATGCTTGCTGCCCCCATTTAAGGAATTCATACCGTTCACGGTTTCTTATGAATTCAATTTCCATGTTTCGATCAAGAGCGATTTGGCTTCCTGCGAAGTCTACCTGCACAGAATGATCAATGACTAGGTCCACGGGGACTAATGGTTCAACAGATTTGGGGTTTGATCCTTCTGTTACTGCAGCATCTCGCATTGCTGCAATGTCTACGAGCAGAGGTACTCCAGTGAAGTCTTGCAATACTATTCGAGAAACGGTAAAGGGAATCTCATAAGATCCAGGTGATTTTGCATTCCAGTTTGCAAGATTCATGACATCTTTTTCAGTTACTTTTTTCCCATCGCAATTTCTTAAAACAGACTCAAGGACGATACGAATTGAAATGGGAAGGCGATCCAAATTAGGAGCGGTTCCGGAATCCTTAAGAGATGGCAACGAATACAGGGTGCCTTCTTTATTATCTCCGGCTTGGAAAGTTCTTAGATGATCTATCATAGTGCGAATGAATATAGAATTTGGGGCCTCTATATTAGTTTCCTATTTGCTTTCGGCAAGTCATCAACAGGGGTTAGTTGTGGATTAATTGCATTTTTCTATCAGATAATCTCTGAGTTGCCTTGAGATTACATATTTGGCATACTATTTTTTCTTGTGTTAAAGGTTGAACAGCTTCAGTTCCTTGATTGGCATGCTCTGAGTTTTGATGTTAATTCGGGGCATTGTTTGGGATTAATGGGCCGGTCGGGTTCTGGTAAAACTCTACTTTTGAGGGCCATTGCTGATCTTGATATAAATGAAGGTAAAGTTAGTCTTAATGGGCAATTTAGGGATGATATTTCTGGTCCAGAGTGGAGAAAGAAGGTTGGTCTCTTAACATCCGAATCTAAGTGGTGGCATGAATCAGTAGGTCAGCATTTTAAATCTTCAGCATTAAATTTGTTAAGTGACTTGGGTTTCCCCGGTGAGTCGGTGCTGAGTTGGAAGATTTCAAGACTTTCTTCTGGTGAGAAGCAGAGGTTGGCCCTTGCTCGACTTCTTTCAAGGTCACCGGGTGCCCTTTTACTTGATGAGCCTACTGCAAATCTTGATTCTGATTCAGTGTCCTTAGTAGAAAATGTGATTCGTAGGTACAGGGAAGAGTGCTCAGTTCCTGTTATCTGGGTGGCTCATGATGAATTACAGTTGAATCGCGTGTCAGATATTAAGATGTATATGAATGAAAAACAATTAGATCAGTATATATGATAATTGGTGACATCGTTAGTCTGCCAACTGAGAGGATTTCTTTGGCATGTGTTTTGATCATGATTCTTGCTCTTACGACATGGAGAGCAGATTTAAGATTGGCAAGACCCCTTCTAATTGCTTCGTTACGTTTAATAATACAGTTATCACTTGTAGGGTTGATTCTTGAATATGTATTTGAAATAAACAACTTTCTACTGGTGACTCTAATCGCTTTAGTGATGCTCCTTGTTGCAGGAAGGGAAGTGTCTGTCAGGCAGAAGTATAGAGTGAGTGGACGATGGGGTTATGGGATTGGTACGTGCTCAATGTTTGTTTCATCTTTCGCGGTTTCTATTTTTGGATTGGCTGCTATTATTCGCGCTGAAAATTGGTGGGATCCGAGATATTCGATACCAGTCCTTGGTATGCTACTTGGCAATACTATGACAGCAGTCGCTTTAAGTTTAGATAGATTTACGACGTATGTTTGGGAAGGTCGTGAAATAATAGAGGCCAAACTTATGTTGGGACATAGTCCTCAAGAGGCTTTAAAAATGATCTTGCGAGATTCTCTTCGAGCTGGCCTGATGCCCGTAATTAACTCGATGGCGATTGCGGGTATTGTTAGTTTGCCGGGTATGATGACTGGGCAAATACTTGCAGGAAATTCCCCTGTTGATGCAGTCCGCTATCAAATTGTTATATGGTTATTAATCGCTGCTGGTTGCGGTTTCGGTAGCATGTTAGTTGTCCAAATGGCTTCAAAAAGAGTGTTCGATGAAAGAGAAAGACTAAGAACCGACAGGATATACAAGGTGTAATGGTCTTTGGTTGTTAGAGCTTAAAATAAAAAGTGGCGTAACTGGTGGCTTCTAATTCTTCTGTTCGCATACGTTTATTGCGTGCATGTTCTCCCCAGCTCTCCATGAATATTACTTCTCCTTTTTTTTTGTTAAAACCAGTAATTACAGAAGCGTGACCAGGTGCATTCTTTGAGGTTGGCCAGGTGAGGCGATCATTAGGTGTCGATTCTGGAAGTTTTCTACCTCGAGCGGCAGCGCTATGCAATAGATTTCGTTCATAGCTGTACCGACGCCAAACTACAATCGGAAAACCTTTTTCTAAATATTTTTGAGCCCTTTCAAAATCAAAGCTTCGGCCTCTTTGTAGAATAGCATCGCTTTCTTCTGCGGCGGCGCGGTAAAGGTCAAGCATTTTGGATCCTTTTGCAGTGTCGATGTGCCGAAATTTTGCTCCTGCAGCTAAAGCATCAGTTCCTAGCCTCAGTCCTAAATAATGAGTGGCCATTCCGAGGGTGCTAATAGCACAATAGGGCCTTTGTCCCTGACGGAACATTGGAATTCCATTTATTTTAAGGTCACCACTTTCCTGCATCTGTACATTTTGTTGAAGTTCTTTCCTTCGTTCTCTTTTGACTAATTTGGCAGTTCCTGAGCTTAGATAGGTTTTGCTAACGTCAGCGCTTCTCATAATGATCAAACAAATGTTCTGCCCGTTATTCGCAGAGACTCGCAAAGTTAATTCTCCGAATTTATAATCGTTATAATTATTGCGGAGGAAATCAGTTTGTCCCACGAAGGAATCTTTTGGTGTGCTTTTTGTGTATTTATAGAGTCTCTTATTAATTGTGGATTCGATGAGGTCGTAAGTTTTTTTAAATTCTCTTTTTAGCGACTTAATGTCCTTACTGTTATTGTTTAACTTTTTTTGATTAATAAATTTCCCTGAATCCAAATACAAAATCGAAATAGATTTCAGCTTTCCTTTTTCTTCATTGGCAAAAACAGAACTTGAGTGTTGACCAAAGATTATTGGGTTTACATTCAGAATTTTGACTTCATCCCCATCAAGTGAAGGTATGGACTTCCAAGTTCCAGGTAACTTGTTGTCAGTCCATACGGAAGCAGCAATCAGATTTTCTGTGTAGTCTTCATTAATAGTTCTTGGTTCAAAAGTTGCTCCAAATAAGTTACCTCCAAAATTTTGAGGTATCGCTAAGCAAGTGAGTGAATAACTAAGATAAGAAGCTATCAATATTGTTAAGAACTTCATTGTCCTTAAATTAAATACATCTTTTCTTTGTGATGAGCAAGAGTCCAAAAGGCATGTGAAGGATTGAAAGGCTTTTCTTTTTATGGGCTTTGGCATGCGGTTTGCTAAGTAATATAACATAGAGTGAGAGTATATCCGTCGGGGCATATTTTTTCCTTTTTGCAATCTAAGCCTGACTTTTAGAGTTTTAATCAGGTATTTGTGAAATTTATGCCCTGGCGGATTTTTTACTCTGGATTTGGTGGGTAAGAGAAATTTGTTATCATTCTGTCTGGTCAAGGATCTATTGCGTGAACTGTTAGCTGAACGATAATGATAGCATGCCATCGGATGAATCAGTTCAATATTACAATCGATATTCAAGAAAGGTTGAGACTGAGGCTATTTATGGTGAAAAATATTTAAAATTTATTTATGGCAATCCGATTGGTAAGCTTGCGCTATGGGCGGCCGTAAAGCGTGCATGGTTTTCAGGTTGGTATGGAAAGCGGATGAATAGTCCGCTTTCGGTGAAGAAGATTTTACCTTTTATTGAATGCTATGGATTAAATTCCGATGATTTCCTTCTTAACGTAGATGAGTTCAAATGCTTCGATGATTTTTTTAGTAGAAAGCTTAAACCTGCAAAAAGACCAATAGAACATTCAAGAGAAATTGTTGTGTTTCCCGCGGATGGACGGCATTTAGCAATTAATAATATTTCGATAGATCAGCCTCTATGGGCTAAGGGCCAGAGATTAAAAATTGAAAAGTTGTTGGGTGGGCAAAAGATTGCAGAACGCTATGAAGGTGGTTCGGTATTGGTTTCTAGATTGTGCCCTACTGATTATCACAGGTTCCACTTTCCGTGTGATGGTAAAGCATCATCTTCATTTCTAATAAATGGTTTTTTATATTCAGTGAACCCGATGGCTCTTAAGAGAAATATTTCCTATCTATGGCATAATAGGCGGTATATAACTGAGCTTGATTCTGATGAATTTGGAAGTATCTCGTTAGTCGAAATTGGGGCAACTTGTGTTGGAGGAATTAAACAAACTTATGACGTTGGAAATGTTATAAAAGGTTCTGAGAAGGGTTTTTTCCATTTCGGAGGATCCATGACGATGATATTCTTTGAGAAAGGAAAGATCATTTTTTCAGAGGATCTCTTTGAGAATGGGAAGGTGGGGCGTGAAGTATATGGCAGGATGGGGGATCATTGTGCTAGGGCCTTATGATCTGGCTGCACTAATAGTCACGATCCAATAGGTAGTGTGCCAATTCTTTAAGCCGAGCACCTGCTTTGCCAAAAATATTTAAAGAATTGATAGCAGCTTCAGTTAATTTTGCAGCTTCATTTCTTGATTTGTTGAGACCATAAATTGCAGGATAAGTTGATTTATTAACCGCTTCATCTTTACCGGCACTTTTTCCGAGCTTTTCACTGGTCTGTGTAACATCCAGAATATCGTCTATAATTTGAAAAGCGAGTCCTGTAGAGCGGCCAAAAATAGTTAGGGCTTCCAATTTTTTTGGTGTAGCCGCTGCCGACATTGCTCCTAGCTTTAATGAGCAAGTTAGAAGGGCAGCTGTTTTGCTTTCGTGAATAAATCGAAGAGCTTTCGGTCCTATTTTTGCATTCTCACCCTCAATGTCTAGAACTTGTCCACCAACTAGATGCTTACTCCCCGATGTTACAGCGAGTTCTTTTACCATGTCTCCTATATCGTATCGGCGATTTGGATTGGATCCTCCTACAATCTCAAAAGCTAGTGTTAGAAGGGCATCTCCAGCTAAAACAGCGACCGATTCTCCGAACACTTTGTGGTTAGTTGGTTTGCCGCGACGAAGATCATCATCGTCCATGCATGGAAGATCATCATGAATCAGAGAATAAGTGTGTATGCATTCAACTGCGCATGCGGAGGGCATGGCTTGATCTATCGTTCCTCCGCAGGCTTCGGCTGCAGCTAGGCACAAAATTGGTCTTAGTCTCTTGCCTCCAGCAAATAAGCTGTAGCGCATGGATTTATGTAAGGTTTTAGGTCTTACGGACCCGCGAGGAAGGAACCCATTAAGTGCTTGATCGATTAGTTTACGCTGAGTTGCAGCATAAGTTTTTAAATCAATTTTGGGGTCCTCAATATTTCTATTGTTCATACAAGAAGTTCGGCTATTTGTACGGCATTAAGGGCTGCTCCCTTGCGGACTTGATCGCCGACTACCCAAAATGATAATGCATTATCGAGGACAATGTCTTTCCGTATACGCCCTACTAAACACTCATCTTTTTCAGTAGTGTCAAGAGGTGTTGGGAAAATGCCTGAAGCGGGTTCGTCCCGAACACTTACACCTGGTGCGGCATTGATTAATTCTCTCGCCTTATGGACGTCGGGTTTCGATGAGAATTGAGCGGTTACTGAAACCGAGTGAGAACGATAAACAGGGACTCTGACACAAGTGACTGAGGCCTTTAATGCAGAGGTTCCAAGGATCTTGCGGCCTTCATTTTCCATTTTCATTTCCTCTTTGGTATAACCATTTTCAAGGAACGCATCCACTTGCGGGATTACATTGTAAGCTATTTGATGCGGATAGACTTTTCTTTCAATGCTCGAACCTTCGCTTATTGCAGTGACCTGACTTTTTAGCTCCTCTATGCCCTGTGCGCCCCTTCCTGAGACTGCCTGATAACTTGATGCAATGATTCCTTCTACTTGCCATGCTCTATGCAGTGGATTCAATCCCATTAATGTAACGATTGTGGTGCAGTTCGGATTAGCAATAATTCCTTTGTTCGAATGAGTGGCATCAGGATTTATTTCAGGTATTACCAGTGGCACATCTGGATCCATTCTGAAAGCAGATGAATTATCTATAACTACTGCGCCTGATTTGGCTGCCAATGGAGCAAATTCTTTTGAAATGGCTCCACCGGCACTAAAAAGAGCAATGTCGACACCATCAAATGAATTTGATGTTAATTCTTGAACAGGAATTTCCTCTCCTTTGAAAGAGCATACCTTTCCTATTGATCTTGCCGATGCTAACAGAGTAAGTTTTTTTACTGGAAAATCTCTTTTTTCCAAACATTGGATCATTTCTTGCCCAACGGCTCCGGTGATTCCGACGATAGCTACGCGTGGTTCTGACATGAATTTAATTACTTTTGAGTCGTTTCTTGCTAGATGATGATTTTAGCGTCTGGTTAAGAGGATGCAAACAGGAGTAGCATATAGGGTTGAAGTTTCTGTTAAAGATCAGCGATTACGTGTTTTTGAAGCAAATGTCGAGCATAGAGAATATATTATTTCAACCTCCAAATATGGTATAGGCAATGAAATTGATAGTAATAAGACTCCGGTAGGGCATTTTGAAATACAGGAAAAAATTGGTGATGGCGAAAAGTATGGGACCATTTTCAAGAACCGTTGTGTAGCGGGCCTTTTTGATTTTTCAGAATCTTCCGATGAAGATCTAATTCTAAGTAGAATCCTTTGGTTGACTGGTATGGATCCAGAAAATGCGAATACATATGATAGATATATTTATATTCATGGCACTAACCATGAGGATTCATTGGGTCAACCAAAGAGCTGCGGGTGTATAAGAATGTTCAATGAGGATATTATAGAGCTTTATGATCTTATGCAGATTGGATCTTCTATTTTTATTTATGAGTAGTGAGGTAGAGCTTGCAAAGGAGATTCTGTCGTTTAATTTTAGTGCGAACTATTATTAATTTTACTCAATATAAAAAGATCTATGAAAGCGATTCGTATCATATTATTAGCAGCATCATCAATTGGCCTCATGACATTAGGAGCATGTAAGAATAAAAATGCAGGTTATCAGAACACTCCAGCAGTTGCTCCAGGAAGCTACATTGATAGCGGTAAATAGTTTGGAGTAAATATTTTTAAGGGGCAGGTGAACTAGGTTCACCTGCCTTTTTTTTGCTTACAAAATCATTATTCTTTTTGAGAAATCGCCATGGCAAGTGGGCTGAACGAGTGATTCCAATTCGAGTGTCTGTGGCAATGTCCGTCTCATCGTGGGTTTCCTCAAACCAGAAACGACTTTGCGGGGAAGTGAAAGACTGGCCATGATTCTTGCCGCTCATACCCATTGCAATTGTCAATTTTCCAGGACCCGAACAAAGGTCTTTTAATTTTTTTCCATTGCGGCGCTTTCGCATTAAATGGATTCCATTCTCTGGTTCGAGAGCTCTGAGAAGTACAAATCCGTTGCCTTTTGGCCCCTTAGTGAGGGCGTTGGCTAGCCAATACATTCCGTAATTGAGATAAACATATGCTGAGCCAGCATTATATTTTGAGACAAACTCTCGAGCGCTGGGTCGAGTAAAAGTATGAGCTGCCTCATCTCCTTTGGCAGCGTAAGCTTCAGTCTCGACTATAATTCCTGAACATTTTTGAGAGACTATCCGTTTCCCTATAAGATTACGTGCGGCGGATACAGGATCAGTTTGAAAGAAATCTGATTTTATTCTCATTGAACTAGAAAATTGTTATAGCCCTGTAGGATGATCAATAAATTGCTTCTTCAATTTATATTTCTTTGCTAAGTGATTGGCTAGTGAAGTGACGCCAAAAGTTTCTGTCGCATAATGACCTGCATAGATGAGATTTACCCCAAGTTCTTCAGCCATAGTGAAAGTGTGATGCTGGCCTTCTCCGGTAATGAATGTATCAATTCCTTCTTTTGCAACAGCATCAACATATGTTCCTGCTCCTCCGGTGAT